>NZ_JBFUIK010000006.1:0-172489 GCF_056401915.1 Cellulomonas sp. P4_D11
CTGCCGACGTGGGTGCGGACGTCGGGGCCGCGGGCGCACTGGCGGTCGGCGCCGCAGCGGCGACGGGCCGCCCGGCGGTGGGCGCCGACGAGACCGAGTCTGATCCCCGTCCGGCCGACGAGGATGCCGCGGCGGCCGAGGCCGCAGAACGCGACCCGGAGTCCGAGCCCGGACCGTCACCGCCCTCGTCCTGCTTGTCGGTGGCGTTGCCGGACTCCCGCTCGGCGGCGGCGTCCGCCGGCGCGGCCGCGCTGGTGTCGGGACCACCGAGATCGCTCGGGCCGGCCGCGTCATCGCCGCGGGGTGCGGTCGCCTTGTCTCCGGCGCCGGGCTGGTCGGCCAGGGCGCCGGGCGCCTCGTCCACCAGGCCGTCGGGGTGGATCAGCAGCGACCAGACGCCGTCGGGGTCGCGCACCTGCACGGGCACGGGGCGACCGACGGTGCCCGCCAGCTCGGCGATGCGGGTCGTGATCGCCGCGCCCGCCTCGGCGAGGTTCGCCATGCGCACGCGCTCGATGACGCCGTCGACGGAGATCTCTCCGGTCCCGTCCTCGCGCACCTCCGCGCGGATGTCGGGCAGTCGGGTCGTCGTCGTCGACGCGTTCTGCCCGTCAGTGCCGTCACTCATGGTGTGGTTGCCCCTCGCTCCCGGTCTCCGAACCCGAAACTACGCTGCGCGGGCCCCGCGTGCATGGCCGAACTGCAGGCCAGCGCGCTGAGATGGGCGTATGGCGCTCCCGACCGCGGCCCTGAGCAGGGTCCGACGGACCGGATCGGCGTCCGACGTGACATCGGGCACGGACGGACAACCCGGGCGTGTCGGTCCGACCGCGGGTCCCGCCGACCGGCGACCCACGCGCCTCACTCGTCGGAGAGGACCTCGAACCAGACCGTCTTGCCGTCCGGGTGGGACTGGATCCCCCAGTCCGACGACAGCGCCTCGACGAGGGCGAGCCCGCGCCCGCTCGGCGCCGTGGGCTCGGGGTGACCGACGGTCGGCGTCCCGCCGCCGCTGTCGCGGACGCCGACCCGGACCGTCGCTCCGTCGATCCGGACGTGGATCCGGACCGCACCCGCCTCGGGACCGTGCACGACGGCGTTGGAGACGAGCTCGCCGGTCAGCAGCTCCACGACCTGGTTGGAGGCCCCGCCGACGCCCGCGTCGGCGATGGTGCGCATGACCCAGTGGCGCGCCGCACGGGGTGCCGAGCGCTCGGCTTCGACGACGAGCTCGCCGTCGACGACATGCACGTCACGACGACGCACGCTCGGAGCGCTCCGGAGGTCCCGCACATCACCCACCAGCCCAGAGTGCCCGACCCCGGCCCGTCGTGCCCGTGGGGACCGCGGACGCGTATGGGTGAACGGGGGTCTCGGGCAGCGGCTGGATCAGAAGGCCGAGACGATCCGAGCGGACGAACGGGCAGGTCAGGGGCGGTGGCTCACCAGCCCGACGAGGTTGCCCTCCGAGTCGCGGACGAACGCGTGCCACTCGTCGGTCCCCGCCGGCCCGAGGGTGTCGTCCTCGTGCCGGAAGATGACGTGCGGCTCGGACTCGACGACGACGCCCCGGCCCCGGAGCCGCTCGATCGTCGCGCTCACGTCGTCGACCCGCAGGTAGAGCAGCGCCGACGGCGCACCCCTGTCGAGCAGGAGCCGGACCCCGTCGAGGTCGAAGAAAAGGAGCCCGGGCGGGTCGAACCGCGCCGTGGGAGCCGCACCGAGGAGATCGGCGTAGAACGCGGCCGCGCGGTCGAGGTCCTCCGCGTGCTGAGCGACCTGCACAAGTCCCATGCCGCCATCCTGCACCTCGCACGGTCCGCGGGAGCCGCGCCCGTCCAGTGGATCCGACCCGCGCCGCGAGCGCGTTTCGGCAGGTCGGGCCCGGTTCTGAGGTACCTCAGACGCGATCGACCACGCCTCAGGCGAATCGGACCCCACCTCAGTCGCTCCTCACGCACATCTGCTGCTCGGAACCGGTCACCCGACCGATCCGAGGCCCACCCCCTCACGACGAGAGTCGTCCATGTCAACGAGAGCCGGGCAGATCGTCCGGCGTACATGAGGAGGACACCATGGCTGACTTCTGGGGACCTGCCCTCGACGCCGAGCTCGCCTACCGTCACGAGCGCCTGTTCACCGCGCTCCGCGGAATCCCGGTCGGCGACGAGATCCACGAGGCTCACGCGGTCCAGGAGGACCCCGACAGCCTCACGGCGATCACCCGCCCCGACGGTTCGCTGCGACCCGTGCGTCCCGCGCACCCGCTCGCCAGTGCCGCACGTGGGTGGCTGCTGCGAGGATCTGGGGCATGGCACGTGGCTCGATGAGCACACCCTTCGTCGCCCGCGCGCTGCAGGTCGACCAGCTCACGCTGGCGCTGCAGCGCGCGGGCGTCGGCGAGCCCTCGACCGTCCTGCTCGGGGCGGACGCGGGCGTCGGCAAGACCCGGCTGCTGCGGCACGTCGCGGAGCTGGCCGACGCCGCCGGCGCGACCGTCGTCGTGGCCCACTGCGTCGACCTCGGCGAGATCGGGCTGCCGTACCTGCCGTTCGCGGAGGCCCTCTCCCAGCTGCACGCGCTCGACCCGGAGGCGGTCGACGCCGTCGTCGCCAACCGCCCCACCCTCGCCCGCCTGCTCCCCGGCCCGTCCGGGTCCGGCGCCGCACCCGACGACCAGGCGAACCGCCTCCAGCTGTTCGACGGCCTGGTCGAGGCGTTCGGCGCGGTCGGACGCCCGGGCCACCCGCTCCTGCTCGTCCTGGAGGACCTGCACTGGGCGGACGCCTCCAGCCGCGACGTCCTGCGGTTCCTCGTCTCGCGCCTGCGCGACCAGCACCTGCTCGTCGTCGCCAGCTACCGCACGGACGACCTGCACCGCCGGCATCCCTGGCGGCCGGTGGTCGCCGAGCTGGCCCGCCACCCGCGGGTGGAGCGCCTCGACCTCGCCCCGTTCACCGACGACGAGCTGCGCGAGTTCACCACCGCGCTCAGCGGGTCGCCGCTGACCGAGAGCACCCTGCGCCGGGTCATCGACCGGTCGGAGGGCAACGCGTACTTCGCCGAGGAGCTGCTCGAGGCCGGCGCAGAGGCCGACGAGCTGCCCTGGTCGCTGGCCGACGTCCTGCGCGCCCGGCTCGAGCTGCTCGACCCGACGGTCCAACGGCTCGCCCGCATCGCGTCGGCCGCTGGCCGGCGGGTGTCCGAACCCCTCCTGCGCGCGGCGGTCACGGCCGACGGTGACGCGCAGCTGACCGCGCCGGGGGCGGTCGACGCCGCGCTGCGGGAGGCCGTCGCCCACCACGTGCTGGTCGGCGAGGACGAGCTCATCGCGTTCCGGCACGCCCTGCTGGCCGAGGCCGTGTACACCGACCTGCTGCCCGGCGAGCAGTCCTCGCTGCACCGGGCGTACCTGCGCGTGCTCCGCGACGACCCGTCGCTCGGGCCGTCGTCGCAGCTGGCGTCGCACGCCCTGCGCGCCCCCGACCTGCCGACGGCCCTGCTGGCGTCGCTCGACGCGGCCGAGCAGGCGCGCGAGGTGCTCGCTCCGGCCGAGGAGCTGCGCCACCTGGAGGTCGTGCTCCGCCTGTGGGAGGCCGTGCCCGAGGTGACTGCCGCGCTGGGTCGCGGCGAGCGTCCGGGACAGGACAGGGGTGCCGACGAGGCCGGCAAGGACCACATCGACATCCTGGTCGAGGCGGCGGCCGCGGCGAGCCGCGCGGGGCAGGTGGACCGCGCCGTCCAGCTGGCCCGGTCGGCGGTGGAGGAGACCGCGGGCGACCTGCACCGGCAGGCCACCCTGCGGACGAACCTCGCGCGGTACCTGCTCGGGATCGAGAGCATCCACGACGCCCTCGAGCAGTCGTCGCGCGCGCTGGCGGACCTGCCCGACTCGCCGTCGCCGGCCCGGGCGTGGGCGCTCGCCACGTACGCCCGCAGCGCCCTCAACGCGGACCTCGACGCGGAGGCGGAGGTCGCCGCGACCGAGGCGGTGGAGCTCGCGCGCGCCGTCGATGCGGCCGACGCCGAGTCCGACGCGCTGACCACGCTGGCGGTCCTGGTGGTCGACGACGAGGACCGCGCGGCCGAGCTGCTGCAGACGGCCCTGGCCCGCGCGCGCGAGGCGTGCGACTACGTCACCGAGCTGCGCACCACCTTCAACCTCGCGAGCAACCGGTACTACGCGGGCGACATCGAGGGCGCCACCCAGGTGACGGCCGACGGCGTCGAGCGCGCGCGCTCCCTCGGCATGACCTGGAGCGTCTACGGGGTCGAGCTGCACATGTTCACGCAGCTGATCCGGTACGTCTCCGGCGACCTGACGTCGGCACCCATCGGCGCGGTGCCGGACGAGCTCGCGCACACGCTGCTGGCCGTGAGCCTCTACTCGGCGGTCGCACGCGGGGACGAGGACGCCGCCGAGCGCGGGCACGCCCTCGAGCCCAGCTGGGCCCGCGACGGCCTGATCGCCCTGGTCGCGGGCGGCTGCACGATCGACGCCCACACCTGGCGCGGCGAGCTGGAGGACGCCATCGCGCTGTCGCTCCGGCTGCTCGAGCACCTGTGGCGGGCATGGTCGGACTACTTCCTGGGCGGGATCTGGCTGGTCGCGCTGGCGCTCGGGGCGCTGGCCGACGCGGCCGCGCAGGAACGGCTGCTGGGCAAGGACGTGTCGGAGCGGCTGGCGCTGGGCGACCGGCTGATCGAGCGCGCCGGGACCACGGCGGAGCGCGGGCGACCGCGCGGCGGCCGGCTCGGGCCCGAGGGGCGGGCTTGGCTCGCCCGGGCGCGCGCCGAGCACTCGAGGCTCACTGGGGTCAACGACGTCGACCTGTGGCGGGCGACGGTCACGGAGTTCGACTACGGCTACCGCTACGAGGTCGCGCGCAGCCGGTTCCGGCTGGCCGAGGCCCTGCTGGAGCGCGGGGACCGGGAGGCGGCCCTGCAGGAGGCCGCGATCGCGCTGAGCGAGGCGGACGCCATGGGCGCGGTGCCGCTCGGGACGGCCGTCCGGGGACTCGCGCGGCGCGGGCGGCTGGCGCTGCCCGGCATGCGGGTCGGTGGCGCCGACGTGCTGACCGCGCGCGAGGCCGAGGTCCTCGCGCTCGTCGCGCAGGGCCTCTCCAACCGCCAGATCGGCGAGAAGCTGTTCATCTCCGGCAAGACCGTCTCCGTGCACATCTCGAACCTGCTGGCCAAGCTGGGGGTCTCGGGCCGGGCCGAGGCCGTGTCGGTGGCGCACCAGCGGGGGCTCATCGGTGCCGGCTGACGATCACCGACGGCCGCAGCACCCGCCGCCCGGCCGCGCTCTCCCGCTCCCCATGGGCACCGCCCCTGACCTGCCCGTAGGTTGAGCAGCATGTCTCCGTCGAAGACTCCCGCGGTCGAGCTCGAGGTGCGCGGCCGGACGGTCCGGGTGAGCAGCCCGGACAAGATCTACTTCCCGGAGCGCGGGCTGACCAAGCTCGACGTCGTCCAGTACTTCGTCGCGGTCGGCGACGGGATCCTGGGCGCGCTGCTCGACCGTCCGACCACCCTGGAGCGCTGGCCCAAGGGCGTGTTCGAGGGCGCGAAGCTGGCCACCCGGGCGGACTCGACGGGCGACGCCTTCTATCAGAAGCGAGTCCCGCAGGGCGCGCCCGACTACGTGAAGACCGCCCGCATCACGTTCCCGAGCGGCCGGACCGCCGACGAGGTCGCGCCCAGCGCGCTCGCCGTGGTCGCGTGGGCAGCCAACCTCGGCACGTTGACGTTCCACCCGTGGCCCGTGGTCGGCGACGACGTCGATGCGCCCGACCAGATCCGCATCGACCTGGACCCGCAGCCCGGCACCGACTTCGCCGACGCCGCCCGCGTCGCCCCGCGGGTCCGGGAGCTGCTGGCGGAGCACGGGATGGAGGGCACCCCGAAGACGTCGGGCGGCCGCGGCATCCACGTCTTCGTGCCCATCGAGCCCCGCTGGTCGTTCGTCGACGCCCGCCGCGCGACGATCGCGTTCGGCCGCGAGCTGGAACGGCGGATGCCCGCCGAGGTCACCATGAAGTGGTGGAAGGAGGAGCGCGGCGCCAAGATCTTCGTCGACTACAACCAGATGGCCCGCGACCGCACGATCGCCTCCGCCTACTCGATCCGCTCCAACCCGCGCGCCACGACGTCGGCACCGCTGCGCTGGGAGGAGGTCGGCGACGTGCACCCGAACGACTTCGACGTCACGACGATGCCCGCGCGGTTCGCCGAGGTCGGGGACCTGTTCGCCCCGCTCGTCGCGCGCGCGGCGCCGCGGTACTCGATCGTGTCGCTGCTGGAGCTGGCCGACCGCCAGGAGTCCGACCACGGCGAGGGCGACCTGCCGTATCCCCCGGAGTACCCGAAGATGCCCGGCGAGCCCAAGCGGGTCCAGCCGAGCAAGGACCGTGACCGCCCCCGCTGAGCCGGGGGGCGCCCTGGTCTACTCGTCGGCGCGAGGTCGCTGGGTCCTGTTCGCCACCGTCCTGGGCTCCGCGATCGCGTTCATCGACGCCACGGTCGTGACGATCGCGCTGCCGACGATCGCCGAGGACCTGGGCGCGACGACCGCCGACCTGCAGTGGACCGTCAACGCGTACGCCCTGACGCTCGCGGCGTTCCTGCTGCTCGGCGGCTCGCTCGGCGACCGCTTCGGGCGGCGGAAGGTGTTCCTCGTCGGCGTCGTCTGGTTCGCCGTGGCGTCGCTGCTCTGCGCGGTCGCCCCGACGATCGGCCTGCTCAACGCGGCGCGCGCGCTGCAGGGCGTCGGCGGCGCGCTGCTCACCCCGGGGTCGCTGGCCATCCTCCAGTCGACGTTCCGCGGACCGGACCGCGGGCGGGCGATCGGGGCCTGGTCGGGGCTCGGCGGCATCGCGGGGGCCGTCGCGCCGTTCCTCGGCGGGTGGATCGTCGAGGTCACCACGTGGCGCTGGATCTTCGGCATCAACCTGCCGCTCGCCGCGATCGTGGTCGGCGTGACCATGCGGCACGTGCCGGAGAGCGCCGACGCCAACGCGATGAAGAAGCTCGACATCGCCGGCACGGTCCTCGGCGCGCTCGGCCTGGCGGGCCTGACGTTCGGGTTCACGCGGTGGACCGAGGTGGGCACGCCCGACGCGTTCGTCCTCGGCGCCCTCGCGTTCGGGGTCGTCGCGATGATCGCGTTCGTCGTCGCCGAGTCGCGCGCCGCGGCTCCCCTGCTGCCCCCCGCCCTGTTCCGGTGGCGGCCGTTCGCCGGCACCAACGCGGCGACCCTGCTCATCTACGCCGCGATCTCCGGTCTGTTCTTCTTCCTCGTCGTCACCCTGCAGGTGGTCGCCGGCTACTCGCCGCTGGCCGCCGGCCTGGCTCCGCTGCCCGTCACGGTCCTCATGCTGCTGCTCTCCCCGCGCGCCGGGGCGCTGAGCACGATCGTCGGCCCGAAGCTCCCGATGACCGTCGGCCCGCTGGTCTGCGCGGTCGGCGCCGTCCTGCTGGCGGGCATCGGCGCAGACGCGCCATACCTCACGCACGTGCTGCCGGGCGTCCTGGTGTTCGGCCTGGGGCTCTCGGCGACCGTCGCACCCCTGACGACGACCGCCCTCGCCGCGGCGCCCGACCACCTCGCGGGCGTGGCCAGCGGCGTGAACAACGCCGTGGCGCGCGTCGCCGGCTTGCTGGCCATCGCCGTCCTCCCCCTCGTGGCCGGCGTCGGCTCGTCGCTCACCGACCCCACCACGCTGCAGCCGGCCAACCGCATCGCGATGCTCGCATGCGCCGGGCTGCTGGCCGGCGGCGCCGTCATCTCGCTGCTCACCGTGCCGTCGGACGCCGACGCCGTGCGACCGGTCGGCGTGACCTGACGAGACCGAGGCGCCTCGCACGACCGAGGACCGCGCCGACTCTCGAGGTGACAGATGCGACGCCGGTCAGCCGACGAACTCGAAGTGCCAGTACTCGGGGTTCGAGCCGTTCCGACCCGCCCACGAGGGCGAGACCCACCCGTACGACGGGCCGCGCGTGACCAGCCAGGCGCGTTGCGGGGTGTCCCAGCCGTACTCGCAGGGGAGCTCGGGGACGTCCAGGGCCAGCCCGGTGCCGTGCGTCGACGTGCCGGGCTTGGCGGCGACGGACCCGAGGGCCGCCCGCATGGCCACCTGCGTGTCGTAGTCCCGGTAGGTGAGGTCGAGGTCGAGGTGGTGCCCGAACGCGGCGCGGAAGGCGCCGTCGAGCCGCTCGAGGGCCGCGGCCGCGGCGTTCTTGAGGTAGTACGGCGTCCCGTGCGGGTCGACGTCCCACGAGATCGCCGTGAGGGACTCGGGCGGCAGCTTGCCGTTGGAGCCGTCCCCGCCCACGGTCGCCGGGGACGTGTAGAACGGCGGCCCCGAGTACGTCGTCTCGCACGAGGGGGCCGACGAGCCCGCGGGCGCAGACGTCGTCGGCTTCTTCGTCGACGCAGCCGCCGCGGCCTGCCGCGCCGCCTCGGCCGCAGCCTGCTCCTGCACCCACGCATCGTGCGAGGCGACGACCGCAGCGTCCGCGAGCGCGAGCGAGGCCGCGAGCGCACGGAGGGACACCGCGCTGTGCGCGGTCGACGTACCCACGTCGGCCGGGACCGCGGCCGTGTCGGTCGCGGGATCGGCGGACGCCTCCGCGGTGGACGCAGGGTCGGAGGGCGCACCCGAACCCGTGGGGAGAGCGGACGCGACCGGATCGGGCGTCGGATCGGGCGTCGCACCCGAGCTCGGGGTCGCGGGCGGACCGGCCAACGCCGGGTCGGTCGCCGCCAGCGCCGCGTCCGCGGTCGCCAGCTCGGCCGCGAGCTGCTGGCGGACGGCGTCGTCGGCGACCGCGTCCTGGGTGGCGGCGAGCGTGGCGCGGGCGTGCTCGGCGACAGCGACCAGCTCGCCGCGGGCGTCGGCGCGGACGGCCGCGGCCTGGACGCGGGCGGCGTCGGCGGTCTGCGTGCGGAGTGCCTCGGCGTCCCGCACCTGGGCCTGGTGGGCGTCGACGGCGCGCTCGTCGGCGGCCTGCGCGGCGGCCACGCGGTCGTCGTGCTCGGTCCACGCCCATGCCCCGCCGGCCGCGCCGACCACGAGGACGGCGGTCACGGCGGCGACGATGCTGCGCGAGGGTCGGCGGATGGCGATGCTCCGGGGCGTGCGGCGGGGGTCCGGTCGGATCGCTCGCCAGGGTAGCCGCCAGGCGCGAGATCACCACTGGCGGGCGTCCGGTGCGGGAGCCCGACGCCACGCGGGGAGACGAGCACGACGACGACGTCCGGACCCGGGTGCCGGCAGACGGTCGTGCCCGGCTCGACGTCCCCCGTGCCGAGCACGGCCGGCCCGACCCCCTGCCGACGGGCCGGCCCCCGCAGTGCGGGTCCGGGCTCAGGACACGAAGCGCGTCACGAAGTCGAGCGCGGTCTGCGCGACGTCCTGCCAGCCGTGGTCGATGACGAGCGAGTGCCCGACGCCCTTGATCTCGACGATCTCGGTGACGCCGACGTTACGGCGCTGCCGCTTGTAGGACGCGTTCGCGATGGACCACGGGACGGTGTGGTCGAGCTCGCCCGAGATCACGAGCAGCGGTCCGCGGTCGGGGTTCTTCGACTTGACCTTGGCCTGCGACCACGGGTTGACGTTCGCGCTGGCCGCCTGGAACAGCGGGACCCCCGACCCGGGCACGGCGTAGGTCTCGTACAGCTCCTTGGCCTCGTCCTCGGGCACGGCGTTGGCGAACGCGTAGCGGAACTGCTCGTAGGTGAGCGGCACGGCCCGCTGGTAGTTGGCCGGGTTGCTGAGCACGGGGGCCGACGACTTCAGCGCGGAGATCGGCAGGGGCAGGACGCCCTGGAACGGTGCCGGGTCGATCGCGACGGTCGCGGCGGACAACCCCCGGCCGGCGATGATCTGCGCGAGCAGCCCCCCGAAGGAGTGGCCGATCACGGCCGGCTTGACGGTGAGCTGCTCGATGGCGGCCGCGACGTGGTCGGCGATGTCGTTGATGCCCTTGTGCGCGAGCACCGACGGGTCGGCGTTCGCCTCCGCCACGGTCTCGGGGTCGTCGGGCCAGCCCGGCGCGATCGTCGTGAAGCCCGCCGCCTCGACGAACGTCCGCCAGCGGTCCCAGCTGCCGGGCAGGAGCCAGAGCCCGTGCACGAACACGACCGGCGTGAGCCCCGTCGCGTTCGCCTTCTCGATGTCCGCCAGCTCGAGATCAGTCAGTGTCGTCATGCGCCCACTGTCCGCGCGCGACCTCGGCGAGGCATCCGTCAGGTGACGTAGGGGTCCTCCCGGCCGGCGGACAGCTCGAGACCGCCCACCCGCGCGAGCTCGTGCCGGGACGTGACGCCCAGCTTGGGGAAAAGCCGGTAGAGGTGGGTGCTGACCGTGCGGCTGGACAGGTAGAGCCGGTCGCCGATCTCGCGGTTGGACAGGCCCGCGGCGGCCAGCTGGGCGACCTGCAGCTCCTGCGGGGTCAGGATGTCGAGCGCGTCCGGCACCCGACGACGGACGGTCTCCCCCGACGCCCGCAGCTCCTCGCGCGCGCGGTCGGCCCACGCGACGGCCCCGATGGCGTCGAGCTGCTCGGCTGCGATGCGCAGCCGGCTGCGCGCCTGCACCACCTGGCGCCGGCGCCGAAGCCACGAGCCGTGCGCCAGGAGCAGCCGGGCCTGGTGGAACGGCCACGCGGACAGGTCCTGGGCGAACGCCGCGTCGAACAGCGGCTCGGCGTCGTCGCGGTCGGCGAGCAGGGGCGCCGCGCAGGTGAGGCCGATGCGCAACGCGGGGGAACCGGTCAGGTCCAGGAGCGCGGGCAGGTCCGCGATCAGCCGTGCCGCCTCGGCCCGGCGACCGGCGTGCACGGCGGCCTCCGCGAGGTCGAGCACCTCGAGGGTCCGCACCTGCGGGTGATAGCCGACGTCGGCCGGGTCGTAGATGCGACGCAGGTGGTCGAACGCCTCGCCCGGTCGTCGCGACCCGAGGACCGTCAGCCCGCGGGCCACCTGCGCGAGCGCGAGCATCGTGCTGGCGCCCAGCGGGACCAGCTCGGCCTCGGCGGCGGCGATCGCGAGCATCGCGTCGTTCTCGTGACCCAGCACGCCCTGCGCGGAGGCGCCGGCCAGCTGCGCGACCGCACCCCACCGCGACTGCCCGGTCTCGGTCGCGAGCCGGACCGCGTCGGCCGCGACGCCGGCCGCCCGACGACCACGCCCGGCGTGGACGAGGGCCCACGCGTACCCCGTGAGCAGCTCGGTGAGCAGGCCCAGGCGGCCGCTCGCCCGCACCAGGGGCTCGGCGGCCGCGAACAGCTCGACCGCGCGGTCGTACGCCCCGACGGCCGACGCGACACTGGCGAGCACCGCGACGTCGCGCGGGCCGACGACGGACCCCGGCGCGTACCGGCCGACCGCCGCGAGCACCTCGCGACCGGCCCCGTCCGGGTCGACGTACGCCAGGACGGCCAGCCGGCGCGTGTCGTCGGCGGGCACGTCGAGGCGTCGGACCGCCGCGATCACGCCCTCCCGCACGCCCGCCACGGGCAGCGACCAGTAGGTGCGCAGCGCGACCGACTCGAGCACGTCGAGCGCCTGCTCGTCCTGCCCGGCGGCGCCGAGCCGGTCCGCGAACACGATGAAGGCCGGCAGCCGCTCGCCGCCGCTCCACGCGGCGTGGTGCAGCGACTCCTCGAGCCACGACAGGCGCGCGGCGCTCAGCGGGTCGACGGCATCCCCGGCGGCCTCGTCGAGCTGCCGGGCGATCTCGTCGGGACGCCCCAGCAGGTACGCCGCCTCGGCCGCGTCGAGCCTGCTGTGCGCCCGACGCACCGGGTCCGCCGACAGCCGGGCGGACCGCTCGAACGCGGACAGCGCGACGTCGGCGAAGCCGCGGCGGATCGCCGTCAGGCCCGCCTCGCGGAGCTCGTCGGCCAGGGCGTCGTCGGGGCCCGATGCCGCGGCCGCCCGGTGCCAGAGCGCCCGGCGCGGGTCGGTCGACGCCAGGCTGAGCCCGACCGCGTGGTGGGCGGCGTCGCGGCCCTCGTCGGTGGCCGCCCGCACGACCGCGGCGCGGACCAGCGGGTGACGGAAGTGCACGCGCCGATCCTCGACGTGGACGAGCCCGGCCGTGACCGCGGGGCGCAGGTCGTCGGCGCCCAGGGGCTCCCGTCCTCCGGGTCGCGCATCGAGCAGCCGCGCCGCCTGCACGTGCGCGTGCACGTCGGGCAGGTCGTGCAGCGCCGCGACGAGCAGCAGGTCGCGGGTCCGGGGCGGCAGGTCGTCGAGGCGCCCGGCGAACGCCCGCTCCAGGCGCGCGGTCATCGGCACCGGAGCCAGGTCCGACGCCGCGTGTCCACCGCGTCCCCGCACGCCCACCACGGCGGCGGGGAGCTCGGCGAGGGCGAGCGGGTGCCCGTCGGCGACGTCGAGCACCCGGGCGCGCTCGGTGTCGTCGAGGTCGGCCGCGTGGCGGGCGAGCAGGACCCGGGCCGCGTCGGGCGGCAGGGGTCCGAGGACGAGCTCGGGCACGCCGACGGACGCGGGCAGCCCCGGATGGACCGGCCCACCCGTGCCCTCCGTGATGGCGGCGAGCACCACGACCGACTCGTCGGCGGCCCGCCGCGCCAGCGCGAGCACCACCTCCGCGGACGCCGCGTCCAGCCAGTGCAGGTCGTCGACCAGCAGCACCGTGCCGGTGTCCCCTGCGGTCGAGGTCAGCAAATCCAGCACGGCGAGGACGAGGCGGAACGGGTCGGGCGCGGGCTCGTCGGACGGCCCGAACGCCGCCTCGATCACGTGCCGCGTGGTCGCCGGCAGCGCGCGAGCGTCCGCGAGGACGGGCCGGAGCATGAGGTGCAGCGCCGCGTAGGGCAGCCGCGTCTCGGTGGGGACGCCGCTGCACCCGAGCGTCAGCAGCCCGCGGCGTCCGGCCTCGTGCGCGGCGAGCGCGAGGAGGGCCGACTTCCCGATGCCGGCGGGACCCCGCAGCACCAGGGCGCCGCCCACCACCGGGAGGCCGTCGAGCAGCGCGCCGAGAGTGGCTCTCTCGGCGTCCCTGCCCACCAGGTCGGGATCGCCCACGCGGCGTATTGTCGCCTGCCGATCTGCGGTCCACAAGGACGATGGCGCAGGTCAGCGCGATGAAGAACGTTCTCGACCGCGCGTCGCGGCCGACCCGCCGAGGCGGTGCGACGAGCGACGGCCGACGGCCGCCCAGCGGCGCTGTGTCGCGCGGGCCACGGGAGCGTGTGCCGAGTGGGCTCGAGACGGCGCCCGCCATCCGGTGGAACGTCGCCCCGCGCGCTCAAGGCGACCGCGTCCGGCGTCGATCCCGCCCCCATGAGTGATGTGCGCCCGACGCTGTCCCTTCCCGCGTCCGGCCCTCACGGCACCGTCCCCGGAGTAAGGCCCCTGACACCCGACGAGGTCGGGCACCTCGATCGCGCCCGCGCCCACCTGCGGTCCAGCGGCGCGGACGTCGACGACCCGCGAGCCGTCGGGGTGCTGCTGCACTCCGCGCGCACGAGGTGGGCCGACGGGCCCGCCGCCCCGGTGCCGCAGGCGATGGTCATGGCGCTCGGCGTGGGCGTCGGCGACCTGGTCGTCGCGCGTGTCCCCGGCGCCCGCTGGGCCCTGCGGATCGGCTCGTCGCCGACGCCCGCGGTCGTCTCCGCGTCCGGCGAGGACGCCGCACTGCCGCTGACGGACGTCGCCGCCCGCTGGCAGAACGGCTGCACGCCGGGATGGGTGGCCGAGTACGTCGCCGCGGCGGCGGACCACCTCGCGGCGGGCGCCGTCACCGAGGTGCCGAGCCCGCGCACCCCCGGGCGCGCCCACGAGCTCACGCCCGAGACCGACGGCCCCGACTACCTCCCGGCACCGCCGACAGCCGGCGGTCAGCCGCTCTCGAGCCGGCGCCCGACCCCGCCGCTGTCCGCCCGGCCCGAGTCCGACCAGTCGGTCGCCCTGCGCGCGCTCGCCGAGGCAGCGGGCGCGCCGCGCCCGGCCGACCCGACCGCGGTTCAGCAGCCCGCGGCACCCGCGTCGCTGGCCGGCGAGCCGTACCGCCCGCTCGTCGTCGGCACCGCTCCCCTCGCGGCCCGCCCGGCGGCCGACGCACCCACGCCGCTCCCGGCCGCCCCCGCCGCTCCGGCGGGTCCGCAGCCGGTCCGCACCCCCGCCGACCTGCCCCACCCGCCGTCGCACGCGGCGCAGGACATCGCGCTCGGCGCGCTCGACCAGGCGCTCGAGGCGGCGCTCGGCGGCGCGGGCGCCCTCGCGACGTTCGCTCTCGTCGACGGCGGACCGGCCGGGAGCCACGAGCTGCGGCGGTTCGACGCCGACGCCTCCCCGGACGCGCGCGAGTGGGTGCGCTCCTCGGGAGCCGCCCGCGCGGCGGTGGCCTGGATCGGTCGCCTCCCGGGCGACGCCGCCGACCCGAGCTCCGTCGGCGCTCGCGCCGTGCTCGTCGAGGCGTCGGACGCGGGGGCTCCGAGCCTCGTCGTCGCGCACCGTTTTGCGCCCGCCGTCGCGGAGGGCGAGGGTCGGGCACGGCCCGCGCGCGCCGTCGGCGAGCCGCTCGTGCTCGGCCAGGGCGCCCCGCTGCTCTGAGCAGCACGGGAACGCCGGGCCCGCGGGAGTCGTTGAACAGACCCCGCCGACCCGAGAAGGAGCCCATGGGCGTCCCCGTCATCCCCGTCGACCCGCAGCTGCCCACCGTCACCGCACCGGCGTCCTCCGCCGCGACCGGGTTCGACCCGGCCGCCGACGTCCGCGCGGAGCTCGACCGCCAGATCACCGCGTACGTCGAGCTGGGCCTGCCGGCGCTGCTCGGCGAGGATCCCGCCGCCTTCCGGGACCGCCTCGCACCGCTGGGCGAGGTCGCGCGGACGCCCACCGCACCGGCCGCCGTCGAGGGCGACGGCATCCCCTTCGTGCTCGTGCTGCCCGGCCTGGACCTCAACGACGTGGCCCCGGCGATGCGGCGCGGGAAGCAGCTGGGCGTCAGCGTGATCGACCGCGACGAGGCGCCGACGTACCGACCGATCGACGGCATCGACGTCCCCGCCGAGCCGTACCTGCTGTGGGGCGTCGACACCGGCTCGGAGTTCTGCAACGTACGACCCGAGGACGCGCTGACGACGATCACGGGGCGCGGCCGGACCCCGCTGACCATCGACGAGGGCGTCGCGCTCGTGGTCGTCCGGCCCGACATGCTGCGGCCGAACAAGTGCTTCTCGCTGCTGGCGTCGCGCACCGGGACCAACCAGCGGGTGCCCGCCGTGTGGATCAGCGAACGGCGCGCGAAGCTCGGGTGGTGCTGGGACCGCAACCCGCACACCTGGCTGGGCGCGGCCTCGGCGGCCGCGCGGGTCGCGCGCGCCGATGCGTGACTAGTCTGCGAGCGTGCGTGCCGACGCACACGGTGTCCGAGGAGGGACCATGCGTTTCGCACCACGGTGGAGCTCAGCGGGAAGTCGGCGACCGGGCTGCCCGTCCCGGACGACGTCGTCGCCGCGATGGACCGCGGAGCCCGGTTCCCCGTCGTCGTGACGATCAACGGCTACTCCTACCGCAGCACTGTGACGCCCTACCGGGGAACGACCATGCTCCCGCTGAGCTCGGAGAACAGGGCCGGTGCGGGGGTCCAGGCCGGTGAGGAGATCGACGTCGACATCGAGTTCGACGACGCCCCGCGCACGGTGGAGGTCCCCGGCGACCTCGCCGCGGCTCTCTCGGGACCCGCGCGCGCGGCGTTCGACGCGCTGTCGGTCAGCCGGCGGAAGGCCATCGTCCAGCCGATACAGGACGCGAAGACGCCCGAGACCCGCGAGCGCAGGATCGCGAAGGCGGTGGCCGACCTGGCCTGACCGTGCTGCGACGCACAGCGGTCAGTACTGCGCCCGCACCGGGTACCACCGGGAGCCGAACCGTCGGGTCACGCTCCGCCCGCTGATGTCCGCCAGCTCGTCGAGACGGGCGAGCACGGCCCACCCCACGCGGCGGGCGGTCTGGTCGTCGTCTGCCTGGAACCGCACGGTCACGCGGGCCTCGCCGCGCACGACCGCGACGTCGTGCGCCTCGACGGTGGTCATCGCCTCGGCGGTCGCCACGGCCTCCGGCAGCACGTCGGGCGCGGCGACCCCCGGTCGCAGCAGACCGATCGCGGCGGTCACCCGGTACGACGGCAACGCGCCGGCTCCCCGTCTCGGCTCCCACGATCCATGGCGCCACGCTAGCGGCGCGCCGGGGCCGTCCCGCGCAACGGTGGCCACCGCCCCGCGCGCGCCCTCGCACCCGTTCGGGTGACGGCACGGCGACTGCCCCCGGGGCGGTACCGGGCACCACTACTGTGCAGGCCACGCCACAGGAGGTTCACCGATGCGCCGACGCCTTGTCGCCCTGCTCGCTGCCGCGAGCGTCGGCCTGGGAACCGTCCTCGGGGCGGCACCGGCGTCGGCCGCGCTCTCCCCGGGTCCCTACCAGCCTCCCGAGACCGGGTTCTACTCCGTCCCGTACACGAGCACCCTCTGGTGGGCTCGTCCGTCGGGGGGCGGTGTCGCGCTCAGCGCGGCGACGCTGGAGGAGTGGGCCTCGCAGGGGTACCCCGCGCCGCGACCGGTGCCGTCGCTCTACCAGCGCTACCCCTGGTCGAGCACCATCTACGGCATCCCGCAGATCCCGGGCTGGCGGTTCCCGATGAACCTGACCGCCGTGACCCCGGCGGGCTGGGCGGCTGCGGGGTACCCGCAGCCGACCGTGACCTGGACGGTGGCGGGCACGTTCTACCGCAAGTGGGTGAACTCGCCCGTCATCTCCGCGGTCCTCCCGGCCGCGAACCAGGTGCACGACCTCACGCTCGCGGAGTGGCTCGCGTCCGGCTCGCCGCAGCCGTCGATGGCCGGGCTCGCGCCGGGCACGTCCGTCTACCAGTGGTCGACGTCCCCGGAGATCTTCACGTCGCTCGACGGCGTGGTCGAGAAGCTGACCTACCCGCAGTGGGCGTCCTACGGCTACCCCGGGGCCGTGCACCACTCCGGTGGCTTCTACAAGCTCGCCTGGAACCCGTACATCGCGTACATCGGCAGCGACGGCGAGTACATCCTCACCGCCCAGGACTGGGCCTCCGAGGGGTACCCGACGGCCCAGTCGGCGGCGACCCTCCCTGGGGACTGGTACTGCTACGACACGGCGCTCGACGTCGTCAGCTATGTCGGGCTGACCTTCGACGACGACATGGACCCCGCGCTCGCCGTCCAGCGGCTCGGCGTCCCGCTCGCCCAGATGGAGACCTGCTAGGCAGGCACCGTCAGCCACCCACCGAGAGAACCCTGATGCCCCGACGCCTTCTCGCCCTCGTCACGGCCGCCTTCCTGCTTGTCGGCACCGCGGTCGCCGCATCCCCGGCCTCCGCCGCCTACGTCCCGATCATCGACAACCGTTACCAGGACGCCTTCTACTCGGTCCCGTACGCGCCGACGCTCTACTGGTCGCAACCCCTGCCCGGCGGCGGCTTCCTGCTCGACGTCGCGACCCCGGCCCAGTGGGCGTCCCAGGGCTTCCCGGCGCCGCGGCCCGCGGCCGTGCGCTACGAGAAGGTCCCGTGGTCGTCGACGATCGTCGCGGCGCTGACGATCCAGGGATGGCCCAGCACCTCGGACACGCACCCGCTGACGTACGCCGAGTGGGCGTCGGTCGGGTTCCCGACGCCGAGGGTCACGCTGACGCCCGGAGGCATCTACTACCGCTCGTACAAGAACTCGCCGATCATCAACGCCTTCTACGGAGGCGAGGTCCACGCGTTGACGCCCTCGGAGTGGCAGGCGTCGGGCTACCCGCGCGACTGGCAGGAGAACCTGCTCCCGGGGACCGAGATCATCCAGTGGAGGTCGTCGTTCGAGCTGTTCATGCGGGTCAGCGGCACGACGCACAAGCTGACCCCCGCCGAGTGGGCGTACTACGGGTACCCGGCGCCGACCCCCTGGGAGACCGGCTTCTACAAGCTGACCTGGGACCCGACCATCGCGCGGCTCTCCAACGGCTCCGTGGAGATCCTCACCCCGGCGACCTGGGCACAGCAGGACTACCCGACGCCGCTGGCGCTGCCCGTCCTCCCCGGCGACAACTACTGCTATGACGCGGCCCGCGACGTCGTGCAGTACGACGGTTCCACCTTCGACGGCGAGTTCGCGGGCGCGCTGGCCCCGCAACGCTTCGGGGTCGACCCTGCGTCCATGTGGCCCTGCCTGGCGGGATAGGCGGCCCGGACGGATGATCGACGTCACGCAGCGGGCGCCTCGGCGCAGACGTCCGCCGCCGTCCCGGACTCGAGCAGCACGGGTCCGCGGCGCTATACGACGAGGTGTGCGATGAGCGAGACCGCCCCCGACCAGGACCACGACAACCGGCCGGACGGCACCCCCGGCGGACCCCCCCAGCCGGACGCGCGCCCTGAGGATGTCCCCGTCGCCCCGGACGACCCGAGTGACGACCCCGTCACCGACGGCCCGCTGAACTCCGCCTGACCCCGCCGAACCTTCCGCGCGGTGGGGGCAGCGGGCACGATGCGCGGATGGGGACGACGAGCACGTCGCAGGGTCGCTGGCTGCGCTACGGGGCGCTGGTCGCGTTCGGGATCGGGTTCGGGTACGTCGAGGCGGCGGTGGTCCACTACCTGCGCCTGGCGCTGGGCTCGCAGCTGGTCTACGACGCCCCGGTGCGACGGGTCTACCTCGACCTGGGGGTGATCCGGTTCGTCGACCCGGTGCGAACGATGCTCGTCGACCCGGACCTGGCCCGCGCCGAGACCGCACGGGAAGCCGCGACCCTCCTCATGCTCGCCGCGGTCGCGGTGCTGGCCGGCCGCGGGTTCTGGCACGGCGTGGCCGCGTTCTTCGTCGCGTTCACGGTGTGGGACCTGACCTACTACCTGTTCCTGCGCGTGCTGACCGGGTGGCCGGCGAGCCTCACGGACACCGACGTGTTCTTCCTCATCCCGGTGCCGTGGCTGGGGCCCGTGGCGACGGCTGTGGTCGCCTCGACCGTCGTGCTCGCGATCTCGTCGTGGTGGTACCTGCGACCGGTGGCATGGGCGGACCGGTCCACAGATCGTGCGGTCGTCAGCGGGCCTCGGCGTACCAGGCTTCGTTGATGCTGCGGCGCACCGCGACCCGTTGCCGGGTCTGGGCGATGACCCCGATCAGGGCCAGCACCAGCAGCAGCACGTACCAGACCCAGCTCGCGTCGACCGCGCTGCTGAAGCTGCCCTCCGTGAAGTCGGCGGAGTTCAGGGAGCCCACCAGCAGCATCAGGCCGGCGACGACACTGACGGCACCGGCGAGGGAGCTGACGACGGCGAGCACGATCATCGGCATGTTCCCGACGACCGAGATCAGGCCGAAGATCGCGCCGATCGCCACGCCGACGAGCACCGCGACCCAGTTCCAGTCGATCCCCAGAGCCACGACCAGGCCCGAGCCGATCACGAACCCGAACGCCGCCATGGCGAGGATCACGGCTACCGCGTACGAGAAGTACGCGAGCACCGCGAAGACGAGGGCGAAGACCAGCCCCGAGACCCAGCCGAGCACGGTGCCGAGGAAGCTCTCGTCCGCGAGCTGCGCGAACAGTCCAGCGCCGAAGGCGAAGCCGACGAAGAAGCCCCAGATCGGGAGCACGAGCCGCAGCACGAACTGCCCCGCGAACAGCATGGCGCCACCGGCGACGATCGCGAGGAGGCCCAACAGGATGTCTGCCATGCCCTGAATGTAGGGCTCGCCGCCCCGATCCGGGTCGACGACACGGCTCAGCCGCCTCCGCGAACGTCCTGGGGGCAGCGCGTCACGCGAAGTCGAACAGCGGGGGGAACGCGATCACGATGACCGCGGCCCAGGCGGCGTAGACCGGCAGGTACCTCGTCTGCCAGTGCTCGAGCGCCGAGAACGTGCCCCGACCGCGCAGGAACCGGGCGCTCCGCCACGCCGACACCCCGAGGTGCACGAGCAGCAGCAGGTTGAGACCGAGCGCGGCGATCTTGTTGGGGCTGGTGCCGAACTGCGCGATCCGCGTGAGCATCGCGGTCAGCATCACCGCGTCGACCGCGAGGGCCGCCACCAGCAGGACGAGCTGGAGCCAGTCGGCGAGCGCGGGCGGTGCGAGCGGGTCGCGGGCGGAGATCGAGTAGAGGAGCAGCGCCAGCACGAGCACGAGGATCGCGTCCATCAGGATGAGCAGGTCGCGGTTCACCTCGACGAGGCCGCCGGAGGCGATCAGCGCCACGAGCACGGCCACGAGCATGGCGATGGTGAGCGGCGTGAAGATCCGGGTCAGCACGGGCGCGATGTTCTCGACGACGTCCTGCTTGGCCTCGACGAGCCAGGCAGCGACGACGAGGGCTCCCGGGACGGCGAACGGCATGATCCAGCCCGTGATCACCGGCTCGGGGTCGACGCCCACGAGCTGCAGCACCCCGGCGGTGAGCCCCAGGAGGACCCCGCCACCCAGCGCGAGCAGCGTGAAGTAGATCGCGAGCTCGCCCGTGAACCGCACGAAGTCCATCCGTCGGCCGTCCGAGCGCCAGGACCCCGCGACGTACGCGAGCCCCACCAGCAGCCACAGGACGACGGGCGCGTGGATGATCGCCAGCACCTCGGTCGAGCCCCCGGGCGCGAACGGGTACACGTTGAGCGCGACGGCGAGCACGGCGAACGGCACGGCGATCGCCGCCACGGTCCGCGGGCCGGCCTGGCGCTTCCACGCGAGGTACGCGATGAGGAACGGCGCGACGAGCAGGCCGACGTTGCGGGCGAACGCGCCCTCGTCGTCGAACCAGGCGATCCCGGCACGCACCGCGACGCCCGCACCGACCGCGAGCGCGAGCACGACCGCGAGCTCGCGCCACCGCGGTGCCGGGGCATCGGAGGTGCCGAGGGCGCCGTCGGGGACGAGCGCGAGCTGCTTCCACAGCCGGTCCGAGTGCTCGCGGGCGTACTCGCGGGAGACGGCGTCCAGGTTGCCGAGGCGCTTGATCGCCACGAGGAACGCCTCGTCGTCGTCGAGCCCGGTCGCACGGAGATCGCTCACCTGGCCCCGCAGGTGGTCCTCGAGCTCGTCGACGTCGGCCGACGAGATGACCTGCCGTCGGTGCACGTAGCCGCGCCAGCGGTCGATCTGGGCCTCGAGCTCGTCGTCGTGCGCCATCACGCCCAGCCCTCCACGACGGGGGTGGGTCTCGGTGCCGACTCCCAGACCTGACGGAGCGCATCCGCGACGACGGTCCACTGCGCCCGCCGTTCGGCGAGCGCCGCCCGGCCGGTCGGGGTGATCGCGTAGTGCTTCCGGCGCCGGCCCGCCTCGGACGTGCCCCACGACGACGAGACGTGGCCGAGCCGTTCGAGCCGGTGCAGGAGCGGGTAGAGCATGCCGTCCGTCCACTGCATGCGCCCGCCGGAGAGCTCGCCGACGCGCTTGAGGATCGCGTACCCGTAGAGGTCGCCGTCAGCCAGGATCCCGAGCACGAGCGGTGTCGCCGAGGCGGCGACCAGGTCCTTGTCGATGCGCACGACGTCTCCTCTACCTTGATGTGCTAGGTATCAAACCCTAGCGGCTCTAGGTATGGCGCGAGGCCGGTTCCGCGAACGCCGAAGGCCCAGGACCGGATGATCCTGGGCCTTCGTGCCGAGGCCTCGCTAGACCGCTGACGGCTGGCGAGCCGCCGCGAGCTCGCAGGTGAGAACGTCACCGACCCATGCCACGGGGATCGGGTCGCACAGCCCGCCGACGAAGCGTCCCGACCCGTCCTCGTTGACGAACGCGAGCAGGTTCCACGTGCCCGACCGGTCCTGGACGAGACGACCCGCGTAGAGCGAGCTGTCGGTCAGGCGCGTGGCGCGACGGGTGTCGAACGGACCGGTGAGCTCGTCGACGGGAACGGTCCAGATCCCGCCGCCCGGGTCCGTCACCCGGCGGTCGTCCGCGAGCTCACCATCGAGGCAGCTGAACAGCAGGACGCCCCGTCCGTCGACCTCGACGACCTGGAGCACCTCCAGCTGACCGAACCCGGCCCCGGGCTGGCTCAGCGGTGGGACGACGCGCCAGCTCCGCAGGTCGCTCGACGTGGCGTGCCCGACGACGCCGCGCTGCCGCAGCTCGCCGTGGCGCGCTCGCGCGGTGACGAGCATGTGCCACCCGGCCCCGTTCGGGTCGGGGAACACCCAGGGGTCGCGCCACGTCTCGTTGTCCCACGCCGAGTCGCCGAACAGCTCGTAGTGCGCGCCGTCGGCGACCACCGGTTGCTGCCCAGGTTCGGTCCGCCAGGCCAGCAGGTCGTCCGAGGTGGCGACGCCGATGCGCTGCCTCATGCCCGGCTCGGCTCGGGTGCGCCCTGTGTAGAACATGCGCCACAGTCCGTCGGGACCTTGCAGGACGGAGCCGGTCCAGATGGCGAGGTCGTCGAAGGCGGGGCCGTCGCTCGGGACGATGGCGTCCGCGACCTCGGTCCACGTCCGCAGGTCGGGCGAGACGGCGTGCCCGACGCTGGCCCGTTCGTGCCGGCGGTGCGGGTCGATCAGGGCACGGGAGGCCTTGAGGTAGAAGGCGTGGAACTGGTGGCCGTCGTCGACGAACCATGCGTCCCAGGTCCAGACGTCAGGAAGGAGGAACATACCTAGCCCTTCACACCGCTCGAGGCGATGCTGTTGATGAACGAGCGCTGGAACGCGACGAACAGCGCGAGGACGGGGATGGTGATCATCGACGCGTACGCCATGACCTGCCCCCAGGCGACGTTGAGCTGGAAGAAGTACTGGATACCGACCATGACGGGACGCAGCTCCTCGCTCTGGACGACCATCAGGGGCCACAGGTAGGAGTTCCACGCGGGCAGGAACGTCAGGATGGCGACCGTGGCGATCGCCGGTCCGGACAGCGGCATGACGACGTTGCGGTAGATGCGGAACCAGCCGGCCCCGTCCATGCGGGCGGCCTCGTCCAGCTCGCGCGGGATGCTCGAGAAGTACTGGTAGAAGAGGTAGATCGAGAACGCGTTCGCGATGAACGGGATGATCTGGACCTGGTAGGTGTCGATCCACCCCGTCGTGAACGTGAGGTGGAACCCGTCGAGCTCGAAGGACGGCAGCTTGTTGACCCACCAGACCAGCGGGAGCGCGAGCGTCTCGAACGGGACGATGAGGGTCGCGATGATCGCCGTCAGGACGAGCTGCTGGCCGCGCCACTGCAACCGCGACAGCCCGAAGGCCGCCAGGCTGTTGACGAAGATCCCGAGCGCGACGGTGATCGTGGAGATGCCGATCGAGTTCAGCAGGAAGCGCAGGAACGGCACGCGGGCGAACACCCCGGCGTAGTTGTCGAACGAGATCTCTCCGACCGGTACGAAGGCTCGCCAGTTGGTCAGGTCGTCGAAGATCTGCAGGTCGGGCTTCAAGGACGACACGAACATGAACACCAGCGGCAGGACGAAGATCAGGACGAGGACCACGCGGGCCACCGTGATCAGGACGGATCGCCGACGAGAGACGGCAGCCTTGCTGTTCGTGTCGGGGACCGGCGATGGCTTCACGCCGGTGGGCTGGTCGGTCAGCGTGGCCATGTCAGACCTTCTCCCGGGTCAGGTACCGCTGAATCGCGGCGACTGTGAGAACGAGGATGAAGAAGATGAGCGAGATCGCGGAGGCGTACCCCGTTGCCAGCTGCTCGTAGCCGGTGCGGACCGCCATGAACACGAGGGTCGTGGTCGAGTCGAGCGGCCCGCCCTGGGTCATCACGTTGATCTGGGAGAACAGGCTCAGCGCCGAGATCGTGATGGTGATGAGGATGAACGTCCGGGTCGCCCGCAGGCCGGGCCAGGTGATGTAGCGGAACCGCTGCCAGCCGGAGGCACCGTCGAGATCGCCCGCCTCGTAGAGCTCGGCGGGGATCGTCTGCAGCCCCGACAGCCAGATGATCATGTGGAAGCCGACGGCCTGCCAGATCGACATCACCATGATCGCCGGCAGCGCGGTGGACGGGTTGTTCAGCCAGTCGATCGGCGTGAAGTGCCCCAAGGTCACGCGCATGAGGACCTGGTTGAGCAGGCCGTCGAGCTGGTAGAGGAACTTCCACAGCAGCGAGACGACGACGATCGACGTCACGACCGGGACGAAGTAGATCGTCCGGAAGAAGTTGGTCCCGCGGACCTTCGCGTTGACCAGGACCGCAAGGAGGAGGCCGAAGCCGGCCTGGACCGGCACGACGACGAGCGCGAAGAACAAGGTGTTGCGCAGCGACGCCCAGAACACCGAGTCGGAGAAGAGGTTGACGAAGTTGTCGAAGCCGACGAACTCTGCCGGCCTCGGTGAGATCAGCCGGGCATTGGTGAAGGCCAGGACGAAGGCGAGGATCACCGGGACGAGGAGGAAGAGCACCAGGAGGATCCCGGCCGGCCCGACCATCCACGCAGCGGTCCGGGACTCGTGAGAGCGCGCGGAGGTCGGTCGGCGCTGACCCCCCGCGAAGGGTCGGCCAGTCTTGCGTCGGGCGGTGGCGAGCGCAGCGGGTTCGTTCCCGGGCGCGAGCGGAGTCGTGGAGACCATGACGGCCCTTTCGGGTTGGGTCCGGGCGGCCGGTGACGGGTTCTCCCGCCACCGGCCGCACCGACGCGGCGTCAGAACGCGTAGTCGCCGTTCTGCTTGATGTTGGAGTCGATGTCCTTGACGGCCTTGTCGAGGATCGTCTTGGCGTCACCGCCGGACAGGATGTCCTGGGTCGCCTTCTGGAACACCGAGGAGATGAACGGGTACGCCGGGGTCACCGGACGCACGAGCGCGTAGTCCTTGGCGAAGGTGAGGTAGATCTCGTTCTCGCCGCCGGGCGCGTACGCAGGGACCTGAGCCGCGGCTTCGTCGGTCGCAGGGACCAGGCCGAGCGTCGTCGCGAAGTCGACGAAGTACCTGGTCTGGTGGGCGAACTCCAGGTAGGCCTTGGCCGCGTCGGTGTTGTCGCACTGGCCGGTCATGCCCCACTGCCACGAACCGCCACCGATCTTCGGGCCCGTGCCCAGGTCGGGCGGCGGCATGACCGCGACGTCGTCGCCGAACGCCTTCCGGACCGTGTCGTTCGCCCAGCTCCCCGAGTACAGGATCGCGCTCTTGCCGTTGGCGAAGTCCGCGGTCGCGTCCTCGCCCGACTTCGCCGCCATGTAGCCGTCGCTGACCAGGCCCTGGAACCAGGTCGCCCAGTCGAGCGCCTCCGGTCCGTTGAGCACGCCCTCGGCGCTCTTGTAGTCCTCACGGTCGATCAGGTCCCCGCCGAAGCTCTGCAGGAACGGCGAGTAGCCGTACGGGATCCACTCGCCGCTACCACCGGTGCCGAGGTCGAGGGGGTAGGGCCAGTTGCCGGTCGCCTTGAGCTTGACCAACGCGTCGTCGAACTCCGCCTTGGTCCAGGGCTTGTCGGGCGTGGCCACCCGCACCCCTGCCGCCTCGAGCACGGACGGGCGGGCGAACATCGCGAGCGCGACGTCGTAGAAGCCGTACGAGTACACCTTGTCGCCGATGGTGCCGACCGTCGTGGGCAGCTGCCCGTCCCACGTGCTGTCCGGAAGGTCGAGCGGGGCCAGGTAGCCGGCCCACGCCCAGTTCGGCACGTTGGGCGCGTCGATGTCGACGATGCACGGCAGCTTCTTCGCCGACGCCGCGGCGACGACCGCGTCGTTGTACGAGGCCTGCGGGAAGGACTGCACCTCGACGGAGTACTTGTCCTGGCTGGCGTTGAAGTCCTTGACGATCCGGTCGACCACACCCAGCTCGGCCTCGTTGCCGCCGTTGTGCGTCCACAGCTCGATGGTGCCGCCGCCCGACGACGTCGTCCCGCCTCCGCTCGCGCTCCCGCTCGAGCAGGAGGCCGTCAGCGCCAGGGCGCCGATCGCTAGACTTGCCGCCGAGAGGCGACGAATGGTTCGGTAAGCCACGGTTTTCCTCCGATGTCACTGATGGGTTCTGCAAGGGATCCGGTTCCGCGTGCTCCAACACGCGGGCGGTGGCGGGCGTCGTCCCTTCCGCTACGGCGGAGGGGGCGACGTCACCGATGCGCGATGGATCACCGCGCACCGGAGCTCAGCGGTTCGCGCCGGCACCGTGGTGCCGGCAGGGGCGTCGATCTGGGCGTACAGCTGCTCGACGGCCCAGACGCCCATCTCGTAGTGCGGCAGGGCGACCGTCGTGACGCCCGGGTACAGGCCCGCGGAGATGAGCTCCAGGTCGTCGAACCCGACCACGGACAGGTCTGCCGGGATCGACAGCGCCAGCTCGGCCGCGGCGCGGTAGGCGCCCATGACCATCCGGTCGTTGAAGCAGAAGAGTCCTGTGGGCCGCGCGGCGCTGCGCAGCAGGCGGACGGCGCCTTCGTACCCGCCGTGAGCATCGGCAACGGCGTGCACGACGGTCACGTCGGCGTCCGCCAGACCAGCTTCTGCGCACCGCGCACGGAAGCCCCGCTCGCGACCGTGGCGGGCCGGGATGTCGTCGACGTTGTTGATCATGGCGATCCGACGGTGGCCGGCGGTCAGCAGGACGTCGGCCGCGTCCCATCCCCCGCGCACCTCGTCGGGAACGACCCATGACGTACCCGGCTCGTCCGTGCGAGCGTTGACGACGACGACCGGGGACCCGTGCAAGGCGTCCGGCAGGACGACGACCCGGTGGTACATCGCGGCGTAGAGCATGCCGTCGACCCGCCGGTCCTGCAGCGCCTTGATCGCCTGTCGCTCGACGTCGTCGTGATACTCGGTGGTCGCCACGAGGAGCACGCTCGCCCGGGCCCGCAGGGCATCCTGGGCACCGTGGATCAGGTGGCCGGCAAAAGGTGTCGTCGCGATCTCGTCGGAGATGAAGCCCACGGACTGGGACCGCTGCGTCCTCATCGTCCGGGCAACCGCATCCGCCTCGTACCCCAGATCGGCAGCGACCGCGTGCACACGGTCACGAGTGCTCGGCGCGACCCGAGCGGCGTTGCTCGCGCTGAGCGCGTGGGAGACGGTCGTGATCGACACGCCGGCGGCTGCCGCGACGTCCTTGATGGTTGCCCGGCTCTGAGGCATCGTCGCCCTCCGTTCGCTTCGTCGCGCGTCTGCAAATCGTTTTGCATCCGTGGTGATAGTCGTTCGCTCGCTGAAGGTTGTCAAGTCCCCCGCGTCCGACCGTGATCAGCTTGCAACCCGACCTAGGTGGCGCGTGCCGATCGCGGCGGTGTCCCGATGAAGGCCTCCACGGCCGCCTCGACCTGCGCGCGCACCGGCCCGATCCAGAACAGGTGGCTGGGTGCCTCGAGCTCGACGAGCACGGCGGGTGCGATGGTCTCGGCGAGGTCCTGGGCATGCCGGAAGGCGACCCCGGCGTCGGCCCGGGAGGCGGTGACCAGGGTGGGACAGCGGACCTGGGTCTGAACGAGTCGACGGTAGGCGTTGCGGTCCGCCCGCCCCTGACGCAGGTCGGCGGCGAACCCCGCCCCGGAGGACATGGTCCGGAACAGCTCGCGAGCGCGAGCCCGGTCGTCCGCCGACCACGTGTCCCACCAGTCGTCGATCGGTCTGGTGGAGAGCGTCGCGACCATCCTGCGCAGTCCCGCGTCCGAGCGGACCAGCCCGGCGACCGCCGCCCAGACGAAGCGCTGTGCGCCTTGACCGAACGCGAGCGGCCCGAGCAGCGCCTCCCGCGTCGTGTCCGGGAACGGGTGCGTGGACGGGGCGCAGCTGTGCAGGACCAGCCGCGGCACCAGCTCCGGCAGCGCCACCGCGCACTGGATCGCCTGCATGCCACCGAAGGACACCCCGACCGCTCCCGCTGTCTCGCCGATCCCCAACCGCTCGCAGCAGGCGGCGACGGCCGGCACGAACTCCGCAGCGCTGAGCTGTCCCACGCGGGTGGCGCCGTAGCCGGGGCGGGAGAACGACACGACCCCGTGGCCGCCGGACGTGTACACGCTCGACCCGCAGTCCACAGCCGCTGGGCAGTGCCCACCCGGGAAGAAGAGCACCGGTGGCTTGTCGCCTGCCACGACCATGACTTCGACCGCGCCCAGGGGGGTCCGGACCACGGTGGTCGCGCGCACCTCACGAGCATAGGTGCGCCGCGCGAGGCCCCTGCATCGGTCTCGCACCGTGCCAGGATGCCCCGGTGACGAACAGTCAGGGGCCGAGCGACCCCCAGCGACGCCAGACGGCGCCGGCCGCGAGCCGCCTCGACGTGCACGAGGGACCGCCGGCCAGGCACGGCACCAGGACCGCACTGACGCTCGGTGCCCTGGGGATCGTCTTCGGGGACATCGGGACCAGCCCGCTGTATGCGCTGCAGACGGTCTTCAGCATCAACCACAACGACGTCCTGCCGACCCCTGTCGACGTCTACGGCGTGATCTCGATGGTGTTCTGGTCCATCGCGGTGATCGTGTCGGTGAAGTACGTCGCCCTGGTCATGCGGGCCGACAACGACGGCGAGGGCGGCATCCTCGCGCTGGTCGCGCTGCTGCGCCAGAAGCTCGGGGACCGGCGGCGGCTCGCAGCGGCCACGATGCTGGGCATCTTCGGTGCGGCGCTCTTCTACGGCGACAGCGTGATCACGCCGGCCATCTCGGTGATGTCGTCGATCGAGGGCGTCGTGGTGGCCGACCCGTCCTTCGAGCGGCTCGTGCTGCCGGCCTCGGTGGTGATCCTCACGGTGCTCTTCGTCGTCCAGCGTCGCGGCACCGAGGTGGTCGGGCGGGCGTTCGGACCGGTCATGGCGCTGTGGTTCGGCGTCCTCGCCGTGCTCGGCGTACCGCACATCGCCCAGAATCCGGCGATCCTGCGCGCACTGTCGCCCACCTACGCCCTGGCGTTCGTCGTCGAGCACCCGGTCACGGCGTTCGTCGCCATGGGAGCCGTCGTCCTGACGATCACCGGGGCGGAGGCGCTCTACGCCGACATGGGCCACTTCGGGCGGGCGCCGATCCGGATGGGGTGGTACGCCGTCGTGTTCCCGGCGCTCACGCTGAACTACCTCGGGCAGGGGGCGATGATCCTGGACGACCCCACCACGATCGACAACCCGTTCTTCCACCTGGCACCCACGTGGGCGACGCTTCCGCTGGTGGTGCTGGCCACGCTGGCGACGGTCATCGCGTCGCAGGCCGTCATCTCCGGAGCGTTCTCCGTGTCCCGCCAGGCCGTCCGTCTCGGCCTGTTGCCGAGGCTGTCGGTGCGGCAGACGTCACGCCACGAGGGCGGCCAGATCTACGTGCCGGCGATCAACTGGATCCTGTTCTTCGGGGTGCTCGTGCTCATCGCCGTGTTCCGCAGCTCCAGCCGCCTCGCCACCGCCTACGGCCTGGCCGTCACCGGGACGCTGCTGCTCACCAGCCTGCTGTTCCTCCTGCTCGCCAAGCGAGTGTGGCACTGGGCAATGTGGAAGATCGCCGCGTTCGGCGTCGTCATCCTGGGCCTGGAGGTCGTGTTCTTCGCGGCCAACGTCGCCAAGATCGTCAGCGGCGGCTGGCTCCCGCTGCTCATCGCCGCCGTCGTCGTGACGCTCATGACCACCTGGCGCGCGGGTTCCCAACGGCTCGTCGCCCGGCGCACGCAGCTCGAAGGGCCGCTCGACGACTTCGTCGCGATGATCCAGCACAGCCAGGTCCGCCGCGTGCCCGGACTGGCGGTGTTCCCGCATCCCAACAAGCTGACGACCCCGCTGGCGCTGCGCTCGCACGTCGCCTTCAACCGCGTGCTGCACGAGCACGTTGTCATCGTGCAGATCATCAACGAGAACGTCCCGCACATCCGGCACGTCGACCGCGTCGTCATCGACGACCTCGGCTACGCCGACGACGGCATCGTGCACGTCAGCGTGCACGTCGGGTTCAACGACAGCCAGGACATCCCGCGCGGCCTGGCGCTCGCCATCGGCCAGAGCCCCGAGCTCACGCTGGACGTGGACCAGGCCCACTACTACCTCTCGCTCCTCGCCGTGCACGCCGCCCCGGCCCCCCACCGGAAGAACTGGCGCGAGCGGCTGTTCGTCTGGATGGCCAACAACGCCGCCAGCCGCACCGAGGTCTTCCACCTGCCACCGGACCGGACCGTGATCATGGGCGCCAACGTCGACCTGTAGGTCGTCGACGACCGGCAGCACCGCCCGTCAGGTCTCGAAGAGGTATCCCACGCCGGGCGTGGTGATGATGTGCCGGGGATGCGCCGGGTCGTCCTCGAGCTTTCGCCGGAGCAGCGCGGAGTACACCCGCAGGTAGTGGGTCTCCTCGGAGTACCCCGGTCCCCAGACCTCCTGCAGCAGCTGCACGCGGCCCACGAGTCGCCCGCGGTTGCGGACCAGTACCTCGAGCATCGACCACTCCGTGGGACTCAGCCGGACCTCGGACCCGTCCCGGAGCACGCGCCGGCGAGCGAGGTCCACGGTCAAGGCTCCGGCAGTGACGATCGCGTCATCGTTCTCGGATGGAGCGGACGCCCGTCGGACCGCCGCCCGGAGGCGGGCGAGCAGCTCGTTCATGGCGAACGGCTTGGTCACGTAGTCGTCGGCCCCGGCGTCGAGGGCATCGACCTTGTCCTCCCCGTGCTGGCGAGCCGACAGGACCACGATGGGGACGCGGCTCCAGCCGCGGATCGCCGTGATGACGTCGAGCCCGCTCATGTCCGGCAGCCCGAGGTCGAGGAGCACGACGTCGGGGGCCTGCGCCGCAGCAGCCGCGAGCGCCGATGCTCCGTCGCCGGCGGTCGTGACCTCCCAGCCGGTGGCGCGCAGCGTGATCGACAGCGCGTGCGCCAGGCCGGGTTCGTCGTCGACCACGAGGATCGTGTTGCCGGCCATCAGGCTGCCGTCTCCGCGAGGGGGACGGTGACCAGCATCGTGAGCCCACCGCCGGGGGTGTCCTCGACGCTGAGCCCGGCTCCGACGGCGGTGGCGAGGCCCTCGGCGACCGCCAGCCCCAGACCCAGCCCGTTGCCGGTCGTGTCCCCCAGCCTCTGGAACGCGGCGAACATGTGCTCCTTGACGTCGTCGGGTACACCCGGGCCGTCGTCGACGACCCGCACGACGACGTCGTCGCCGACGACGGCCGACGCCACCACCACGGGGCTGCCGACCTGGGCGTGCCGGACCGCGTTGGATACGAGGTTGGCGACCACGCGCTCGAGGAGGCCGGGGTCGGTGTGCACGAGCGGAAGGTCGTCCGGCACGTCCAGGACCACCGCGCCCGGTGGGTAGCCCTCGATGGCGAAGGGCACGATCTCGTCGAGGCTCGCCGCCCGCATCACGGGTCGGACGCTCCCCGTCTGCAACCGGGAGAGGTCGAGCAGGTTGTCGATGAGCCGCTCGAGCCGCGCGGTGGACTCCTCGAGGGTTCCGACGAGGGCTGCGCGGTCGACGTCGTCGAGGTCGAGATCGGCGGACGTCAGCCCGTCGACCGAGGCTCGGATGGTGGCCAGCGGCGTCCGCAGGTCGTGCGACACCGCGGCCAGCAGCGCGGTGCGCGTGGCGTCGGCCTCGCCGAGCAGGCGCGCCTGTTCCGCCTGCGCCCGCAGCCGCTCCTGCTCGAGCACGATCCCGACCTGAGAGGCGAAGGCCTCGAGAACGCGCCGGTCGCTCGCCGGGAGCACCCGACCCGTCAGGGCGAGCACCCGGTCGTCGTCCACGACGAGGACCACCTGGGCCGCCTCCGGGTCGAGGGCGGGATCGGCGCCGTCCGTCGCCAGGACATCCCAGCCCGTCCCGTTCCTCGAGAGCAGCGAGACCGCCTCGAGCGTGAACGTCTCGCGCAGTCGCGCGACGAGGGCGGCCGCGGTGTCCTCGCCCGAGAGCACCGACCGGGAGATGGTCGCGAGGGCGGACGCCTCGGCCCGGGCGCGGAACGCCTCGGTCGTGCGTCGGGCCGCGAGGTCCACGACGGAGGCCACCCCGGCTGCCACGAGGAGGAACACGCCGAGCGCGAGCGCGTTCTCCGGTTCGGCGATGGTCAGCATCCCGGTGGGCGTGGTGAAGAACCAGTTGAGCAGCAGGAAGCCGACGAGCGCGCTGACGATGGCCGGCCAGAGTCCGCCGACGAGGGCGACCAGGACGGTCAGCGCGAGGAAGAGCATGAGCTCGGTGGGCAGGCTCACGAGCTCGCGCATCGTGCTGAGCAGGACCGTGAGCAGGACCGGGCCGAGCAGGGCCACCACCCAGCCGGCGGCCCGGCGCGGGCCGGACAGCGCGGACCCGCGGCCTGTTCGGCGGCTGCCGGCGCGGGCGCGTTCGTGGGTCACCAGGTGGACGTCGATCATGCCGGCGAGCCGGGCGATCTCGGTGCCGTTGCTCTCGCGGACGGCTTCGCGCCAGCGGCCGCGCCGGGACACTCCGACGACGATCATCGAGGCGTTCACGCCGCGTGCGAAGTCCACGACAGCGCTCGGGACGTCCTCTCCCACGACCGTGTGGAACGTGCCGCCGAGCGACTCGACGAGTCGGCGCTGCTCGGCGATCCGCGCGGGCGGTGCGCTCGGCAGGCCGTCGGTCGCCAGCACGTGCACGGCCAGGAGCTCCGAGCCGGCCGCCCGCTGGGCGATCCGTGCCCCGCGCCGCAGCAGGGTGTCCCCCTCCGGACCCCCGGTGACCGCGACGACCACCCGCTCGCGCGCGGGCCAGGGCGACTCGATCCGGTGCTCGCGCCGGTAGGTGGTCAGCGCGTCGTCGACCCGGTCCGCCAGCCAGAGCAGCGCCAGCTCACGCAGCGCGGTCAGGTTGCCGACCCGGAAGTACTGCGTGAGGGACGCGTCGATCTGCTCCGCGCGGTAGACGTTGCCATGAGCAAGCCGGCGGCGCAGGGCTTCCGGTGAGAGGTCGACCAGCTGGATCTGGTCCGCGTCGCGCACGACGTGGTCCGGCACCGTCTCGCGCTGCTTGACGCCGGTGATCGCCTCGACGTCGTCGTTGAGCGACTCCAGGTGCTGCACGTTCACCGTCGTGACCACGTCGATGCCCGCGTCGAGGACGTCGTGGACGTCCTGCCAGCGCTTCGGGTGGCGGCTGCCCGGCACGTTCGTGTGGGCGAGCTCGTCGATCATCACCACCTGCGGCGCACGGGTCAGGACGGCGTCCACGTCGAGCTCGGTGAACTCGCTGCCCCGGTAGGTCAGCACCCGACGCGGCAGGATCTCCAGGCCGTCGAGCTGCGCCGCGGTGCCCGCTCGACCGTGGTCCTCCACCAGCCCGACGACGACGTCCGTGCCGCGCGCGAGACGGCGATGGGCCTCGTCCAGCATGGCGTAGGTCTTGCCGACGCCCGGCGCCGCGCCGAGGTAGACGGCGAGCCGACCCCGACGTGGGCGTTCGACGCGGGGGCCGCCGCCCTCGTCGGGACGGATCATGCGCCCAGGTCCTCAAGGGCGAGGTTCAGACGCAGGACGTTGACCCGCGGCTCACCGAGGACGCCCAGATCGCGACCGACCGTGGCGTCCTCGACCAGGGCCCGCACCTCGTCCTGCGAGAGTCCGCGTTCCGTCGCGACACGCGCGACCTGCAGCGCCGCGTAGGCCGGGGAGATGTCGGGGTCCAGACCCGAGGCCGAGGCCGTCAGCGCGTCGACGGGCACGTCGGCCGGGTCGACGCCCTCCTGCGCGGCCACCGAGGAGCGCCGCTCCTGCACGGCGGCGAGCAGGTCCTCGTTGAGCGGGCCGAGGTTGGATCCCGCCGAGGCGAGGGTGTCGTACCCGTCGCCGGCGGCCGACGGCCGCGGGTGGAACCACTGCGGCCCGTCGAACCCCTGCCCGATCAGTGCAGATCCCACCGCGTCCGTGGGGTCGGTCACCCGCTCGCCGGACGAGCTGACGAGCGAGCCGTGCGACTGCCACGGGAAGGCGACCTGGGCGACGCCCGTGACGGCGAGGGGATAGGCGAACCCGAGCACCACGGTCAGCACGAGCAGCACCCGAAAGCCGGCCCAGGTCTGCCGGAGGAAGGCGACGGTGTCAGAGCCCGTCGAGTAGTGGGGGCGGGGGGCGGTGGTCATCAGGACATCCCTAGGGCAGTGACGATCAGGTCGATGAGCTTGATGCCGACGAACGGGGCGATGACGCCGCCGACGCCGTACACCAGCAGGTTGCGCCGCAGGAGGGCCGACGCCGACGAGGGCCGGTAGCGGACACCCCGCAGCGCGAGCGGCAGCAGGGCCACGATGATCAGCGCGTTGAAGATCACGGCCGAGAGGATCGCCGTCTCCGGGCTGGTCAGGTGCATGACGTTGAGCACCCCGAGCTGCGGGAACGCCACGACGAACATGGCCGGCAGGATCGCGAAGTACTTGGCCACGTCGTTGGCGACCGAGAACGTGGTCAGGGCCCCGCGCGTGATGAGCAGCTGCTTGCCGATCTCGACGACCTCCAGCAGCTTGGTCGGGTTCGAGTCGAGGTCGACCATGTTGCCGGCCTCCTTCGCCGCGGTCGTGCCGGTGTTCATCGCGACGCCGACGTCCGCCTGCGCGAGCGCGGGGGCGTCGTTCGTGCCGTCGCCGCACATCGCGACCAGCCGCCCGCCCTCCTGCTCGCGCCGGATCAGCGCGAGCTTGTCCTCCGGCGTCGCCTCGGCGAGCACGTCGTCCACACCTGCCTCGAGGCCGATGGCCTTCGCGGTCAGCGCGTTGTCGCCGGTGACCATGACCGTGCGGATTCCCATCGCCCGCAGCGCGTCGAACCGCTCCCGCATGCCCTCCTTGACCACGTCCTTGAGGTGGATCACCCCGAGCACCCGGGCCGGCTGGTCACCCAGCTGCTCTGCGACGACGAGCGGCGTCCCGCCCGATGCCGAGATCGCGTCGACCGTCGCGGCGACGTCGGCGCCTGAGTGCCCGCCCGTCGTGCGCACCCAGTGCGAGACCGCCGCGGCCGCGCCCTTGCGGACGAAGCGCGCGGGGCGATCGGCATGTGCCGGCAGGTCCACCCCACTCATCCGCGTGCGCGCGGCGAACGGCACGAGCTCGGCCCCCACGAGCTCGCCCTCGGGGCGTTCGCGGAGCCCGAACCGCTCCTTGACCAGCACGAGGACCGAGCGGCCCTCCGGTGTCTCGTCGGCCATCGACGACAGCTGCGCGGCATCGGCCAGGTCCTCCGGTGCGACGCCCGGAGCCGGCAGCAGGTCGGCGGCCTGGCGGTTGCCCAGCGTGATGGTGCCGGTCTTGTCCAGCAGCAGCACGTCGACGTCGCCGGCGGCCTCGACCGCGCGGCCGGACATCGCGAGCACGTTGCGCCGGACCAGCCGGTCCATGCCGGCGATGCCGATGGCCGAGAGGAGAGCGCCGATCGTCGTCGGGATCAGGCAGACCAGCAGCGCGACCAGCACGATCAGCTTCTGCTGGGCGCCCGAGTAGACGGCGAAGGGCTGCAGCGTGACGACAGCGAGCAGGAAGATGATGGTCAGCGTGGTGAGCAGGACGTTGAGGGCGACCTCGTTCGGCGTCTTCTGCCGCTCGGAGCCCTCCACCAGCGCGATCATCCGGTCGACGAACGTGTGGCCCGCCGGCGCGGTGATGCGCACGACGATCCGGTCCGACAGGACGACCGTGCCACCGGTGACGGCCGAGCGGTCACCGCCCGACTCGCGGATGACCGGCGCGGACTCGCCCGTGATCGCGGACTCGTCGACGCTCGCCACCCCCTCGATCACGTCGCCGTCACCGGGGATGGTCTCCCCGGCCACGACCACGACCACGTCGCCGACCGTGAGCGTCGACGACGCGACCTGCGTCGTGGACAGGTCCGCGACGTCGTGCGCACCGACCACCTTGCGGGCGGTCGTCTCGCGCTGGGTCGCGCGCAGGCTGGCCGCCTGCGCCTTGCCGCGCCCCTCGGCCACCGACTCGGCCAGGGTGGCGAAGACCACGGTCAGCCACAGCCAGACGGCGATCGACCAGGCGAACACGCTCGGCTCGATCGCGGCCAGCACGGTGGTGAACGCCGCGCCGACCTCGACCACGAACATCACCGGCGAGTCCCAGAGCCGGCGCGGATCGAGGCCACGCAAGGCACCGGGCACCGCGGAAAGGAGCTGCCGCGGTGACAGCGTGGACGGTGCCGCGTCGACCGTGTGGGGCTTGACCGGGGGCGTTTCGAGAAGGGTGGTGCTCATGACAGGGACTCCACGACGGGACCGAGAGACAGGACGGGGACGAACGTGAGGCCGACCACGACGAGCGTCACCGTGACCAGGAGGCCGACGAACAGCGGGGTGTGCGTCGGTAGCGTGCCCGCGCCTTCGGGGACCTTGCGCTGGCTGGCGAACCGGCCGGCCATGGCGAGGACGAGCGCGATCGGCACGAACCGGCCGACCAGCATCGCCAGGCCCAGCAGCGTGTTGTAGAACGTCGTGTTGACCGTCAGGCCCGCGAAGGCGGAACCGTTGTTGTTCCCGGCGGACGCGAAGGCGTAGACGATCTCGGACAGTCCGTGCGGGCCACCTTGAAGCTGACCGGCGAGACCGGGCGGTGTCGAGATAGCGACCGCGGAACCGATCAGCACGACCGCCGGCATCGTCAGGATGTAGAGCGCGACGAGCGTGATCTCCTGCCGACCGATCTTCTTGCCGAGGTACTCGGGTGTCCGCCCGACCATGAGGCCGGCGAGGAACACCGCGACGATGATCAGCACGACCATCCCGTACAGGCCACTGCCGACTCCGCCTGGCGACACCTCACCGAGAAGCATGTTGAGGAGCGCGACGCCACCACCCTGCGCGGTCAGGGAGTCGTGCGTCGAGTTGACGGCGCCGGTCGACGTCATGGTCGTCGACGCCGCGAAGAGCGCCGACGCGGCCTCGCCGAACCGGACCTCCTTGCCCTCCATCGCGCCACCGGCGGCCGCCGGGACCAGGCCTTGCCCGGCCATCTCGGCCCAGGTCAGGAACCCGACCGCGGCGATCCACAGGGTCGACATCGCCGCGAGGATCGCCCAGCCCTGCCGGCGGTCCCCGACCAGGCGCCCGAACGTCCGGGGCAGGCTGAACGGGATGAGCAGCAGCAGCACGACCTCGAGCGCGTTGGTCCACGGCGCCGGGTTCTCGTACGGGTGCGCCGAGTTCGCGTTGAAGAACCCGCCGCCGTTGGTGCCCAGCTCCTTGATGGCCTCCTGCGAGGCGACCGGCCCGCCGAGCACCGACTGGGTCCCGCCCGCCAGCGTCGTGATCTCCGTGTGTGCGTTCAGGTTCTGGATCACCCCGGCCGCGACCAGCGCCAGCGCCGCGACGAACGCGAGCGGCAGAAGCACGCGAACGGTCACGCGCACCAGGTCGGCCCAGAAGTTGCCCACCCGGCCATCGGTCCCGGACCGCGCGAACCCGCGGGCCAGCGCCGCGACGACAGCCACCCCGACGGCGGCGGACAGGAAGTTCTGCACCGCCAGGCCCGCCATCTGGTAGAGGTGACCCGCGGCCGCCTCACCGGAGTACCACTGCCAGTTGGTGTTCGTGACGAACGAGACCGCCGTGTTCCAGGCCCCGGCCGGATCGAGAGCCGACATGCCGATGTCGAGCGGCAGCTTGTCCTGCAGCCGACCGAGACCGAACAGCACGAGCACGGACGCCAGCGAGAACCCGAGCAGCGAGAGCAGGTAGGTGCTCCAGCGCTGCTCGGCGTCGGGGTCGACGCGCATGAGCCGGTACCCCGCGCGCTCGACCGCGAGGTGCTTCGGCGAGGTGAGGGTCCGGAAGATGTAGTCACCCAGAGGCCTGTGCGCCGCGGCGAGAACGACCACCACGATGCCGATCTGCCCGATCGCGATCCACGTCGCGCTCATCGGACCTTGTCCGAACGGAGCAGCTGGACCACGAGGTAGACGAGCAGTGCGCCGGCGATCACGAGGCCGGCGATGTCGAGCCCGCTCATGAGCGGTCTGCCCGGCGGGCGAGGAGCGCGACGGCGGCGAAGAACACCACGGTCAGCGCGAGGAAGGCCACATCGGCCATGGGTCTCACAGCACCTTCAACGACGGACGGGGGCCGCTCAACGGGGCCAGCCCGGCGGTCCACACCAGGACCGCAACCGCAGGTCTACGCCTCCGAGAACGCTCCGAAGGCGGTCTTGACGGAACCTTGACGGCCGCCAGCGGTGTCTTAGCGCAACGTTGTCGCCGCGCATCGCGAGACCGACTCCATACTCGAAAGGACAGCCGCAACCGGGCCCCGGTCGACCGACAGGAGACCGTTCGCGGCACGCACGAGAGCAGGAGCCATGGTGGACAGCCCGTCGTTCGTCCGGCCCAACCGACAGGTCGTGCTGGCCTGGGCGGTCCTCGCGCCGCTGATCGCCGCAGCCCTCTTGCAGGCGCTCGGAGACCGGGTGACGACCACCACGGCAGCGTTGATCCTGGTGCTCCTGGTCGTCGCCTCGGCGGCCTCAGGTCTTCGGTCCGCAGGCATCGTGGCCGCGTTGTCGGCCGGCGCCTGGTTCGACTTCTTCCTCACCGAACCGCACGGGAGCTTCAAGGTCGCGAACAGCGACGACATCCAGGCGACGGTGCTGCTGCTGCTCGTCGGCGTGGCCGTGAGCGAGATCGCGCTGTGGGGCCGCCGTCAGGAGGCGAAGGCGAGTCGCCGTGCGGGCTACCTGGACGGCGTCTTCGGGACCGCGGACATCGTCGCCCAGACCGGTGCCTCGCCCGACGCCCTGATCGAGCGCGTCCGCCACCAGATCGTGTCGATCCTCGACATCGACTCCTGCCGCTTCGAGCCGCTCGGGGCGGAGATCCGCTCGGCGACGCGACTGAACCACGACGGCTCCGTCACGCGACGCGGCGCCGAGGTCGATGTCGACCGTCACGGCCTACCGACCGACGACCTGATCGTGCTCGACGTCAGTCAGGGCAGCGCACTGCAGGGCCGGTTCTCTCTGGCCGCGTCGACCCGCGTCGTCCGACCGACCGTTGAGCAGCGTCGGGTGGTCGTGCTCCTCGCCGACCAGGTCGCCTCTGCGCTGAGTGCCCGGGCCTCTTCCGGCGGCGCGGGTGCCGAGCGATCCGCCTCGCCATCCTGAGGCGTGAGCGGGCGACGAAGACTCGACGGTCCGGCGCGTCAACAACGGGATCTCGGACAGGGAGGATCGATCCCCCTCGGTGCGCTTGCGCAGGACAGGGAGCTACGCCGCTCCTGGCGCGACGTCAACGAACCCGCCGGGGCCTGATCGTGGCTCCCTCTCGGCCCAATCGTGCGTCACAGCGGTCGCTGCGCGCACCTCCACGACGAAGGCCCCGGACCAGCGTTTCCGCTGGTCACAGGGCCTTCGTGGTGGAGCCGCCTAAGAGAATCGAACTCTTGACCTTCTCATTACGAGTGAGACGCTCTGCCGACTGAGCTAAGGCGGCGTCGTCGGGATCCGTGGACCCCGGCGAGCCCGCTCACTGTACCCGGAGGAACCCCGGCGCTCCAAAGCGGGAGCGCAGGGGTCCGGAGGGTCGTTCGTCACGACTCCAGCGGGCGGACCGGGCGGCCGGGAGCGCACGCGATCGCCGCCGCCGTGAGCGCGACCGCGTCCTCGGCCAGAGCCGCCTGCCAGGTCGGCAGACGGTCGACCGCCCACGCGCGCCAGGCCGCTCCCCCGTACGCGCCGGCCAGCCCGCCGACTGCCCCGACCAGCGCGGGGACGAACGGGCGCGCGTGGTCGCGGGCGGCAAGCATGGTGGCGCCGATCGCCCCCGACGCCGCGCGCGTGGGGCCGCCGCCGTGCTCGAGCCGGCTCGGTGCGGTGGGCAGCTTGTCGCCGATGAGCTCGCCGACGACCGCCACCGCGGCGCCGGCCCGGACCGCCGGGCGGCGCCCGCTCGTGATGGTCGGTGCGCCAGGCCCGAGCGAGGCGCGCGCACCGGCCGCCCAGCCGAGGAGCAGCGACCGCAGCAGCAGCCCGGTGCTCGGGCGCCGTCGCGCCGGGCGACCGCCGGAGCTCAGGGCCGGCGCGGTCGAGGGGACGCGGAGGGCGCGCGCGTGGAGTGCCATGCAGCCACCGTCACCCGCCGACGTGCCCCCGGCAACCGGGCGCGGGTCAGACGATCGCCGCCTACGTCAGCAGCGCGTGCCCTCCGCGGGGACGGTCCCGGAGAGCAGGTAGGCGTCGACCGCGTTCGCGATGCAGTCGTTGGACGAGCCGTAGGCCGTGTGCCCCTCGCCCTCGTAGGTGAGGAGCACGCCGGACGACAGCAGGTCGGCCAGCTGCTCGGCCCACGTGTAGGGCGTCGCCGGGTCGTTCGTCGTGCCGATGACGACGATGGGCGCCGCGCCCTCGGCGGCGTAAGAGTCCAGGCCGCCGACCTCCGGCACCGGCCACTTCGCGCACAGCGTCCCGCCGAAGCCGAAGAAGAACCCGACGGTCGGGGCGGCCGCCTCGATCTGGGCGGCCTCGGCGCGCATGGTGTCGAAGTCGGCGGAGTCGCGGGTGTCGACGCAGTTGATCGCGTCGAACGCCACCACGGAGTTGGTCGAGTACGTGCCGTCCTCGGCGCGGTCGGAGTACTGGTCCGCCAGCGCCAGCAGCGTCGCCCCGCTGTTCTGCTTCAGCGCCTCGGTCAGCCCCTGCGTGAGGTACGGCCAGTAGGACTTCGAGTACAGCGGGAGCGCGATGCCGTAGAAAGCGAGCGAGCTGGTCAGCTTCCGGTCGGTGCCGGTGGGCAGCGGGTTCTCCTTCGCGCGGTCGAGCAGGGCGCGCACCTGGCTCAGCCCGTCGTCGACGGACCCGGTCAGCGGGCAGCGGGAGCCCGCCTGGCAGTCGGCGATGTAGGCGCGCAGGGCGTTCTCGAAGCCGACCGCCTGGCCCTCGGACGCCTCGGCGGACGTCAGCGTGGGCGGCAGGGCACCGTCGAGGACGAGCCGGCCGACCTTGTCCGGGAAGAGGGCGGCGTACGTGGCGCCCAGCTCGGTGCCGTACGAGAAGCCGAGGTACGCGAGCTTGTCGTCGCCGAGTGCGGAGCGGATCACATCGAGGTCGCGTGCCGCGCTGACGGTGTCCACGTGCCCGAGGGCGGCGCCGGTGTTCGCCAGGCAGGCCGCGCCCAGCTCGCCGTAGGTGTCGATGACCGCCTGGATCCCGGCGTCGGTGGAGTAGTCGGGATCGGTCGCGATGATCGTGTCCAGCGTCGGCCCGTCGACGCACTGCACGGGGTTGGAGCGCTGCACGCCGCGCGGGTCGAAGGACACCAGGTCGTACTGCCGCTGCACGTCCTCGCTGACCATGCTCTTCGCCTGGCCGAGGAAGTCGACGCCGGACGCACCCGGGCCGCCCGGGTTGAGCAGCAGCGACCCGAGCGGTTCGCCGCCGGTGGCCCTGCTGCGGGCGAGGGCGATGCCGATCGACGCACCAGCGGGATCGGCGTAGTCCAGCGGGACCTGGGCTGTCGCGCACTCCCCCTGCTCGCACGTGGTCCACTCGAGCTGCTGCCCGTAGAACCGCCCCAGGTCGTCGCCGGCCTCGGCGGTCGGCGAGGCCGACGTCGCCCCTGGCGTCGGGCCGGCGGCCTGGTTCTTGGGCGCGGCGCAGCCGGCGAGCAGGACGACGGCGACGACGAGGGTGGCGACGAGGCCGTGCCGTCGGCGCACGACGCCCGCGGGCGCGGCGGGGCGGTCGGAGAGCGGCATGCGCACACGGTAGCCGTCGATCCTGGGCCGTCGGCCCGCGTTCCCCCCGAGCCACACACCCGTCACCCGATCTGCACACGAGAGCCGCCGTCAGCGGGCGCGGCGGCTCGTGCTCACCCCTGCGGGCGCAGCGCCACCGCCATCGCTTCCACGGCCAGCAGCGGCGCGACGTTGCCCGCCAGCCGCGTGCGGGCCTGGCCGATCGCGTCCATCCGGCGCAGCGTCTGCTCCGCCGTGCTCGCCCCGGCGAGGGCACGGACCGACTCGTCGTGCTCGACGTTCACCAGCTCGACGCCGGCGTCCAGCTGCACCACCAGGACGTCGCGGTAGAGCGAGAGCAGGTCGACCATCGCACGGTCGAGGACGTCGCGCTGCGAGCGCGTGGCCCGTCGCTTCTGGTCCTCCTCGAGCTGCCGGACCTGGGTGCGCAGGGTCGGCGGCAGGGTCGCGGCGCCCTCGGCTCCCATGGAGCGGAGCAGCTCGGCGCGCTCGTCGGCGTCGCGCTGCTCGGTGGCCGCCTTGGCGTCCGCCTGCGCGGTCTCGACCAGCTCGCCGGCGGCCAGCACGGCGTCGCCCACCCCGCGGATCTTCCCCGCGATGCCCAGCACGGCCTTGCGCCGAGCCCGCGCCTCCGGGTCCCGGGCGAGCCGGCGGGCGATGCCCACGTGGCTCTGCGCGGCGCGGGCGGCGATGGCCGCGACCGCGGGGTCGATGCCGTCGCGGGACACCAGCAGGGCCGCGACGGCGTCGACCGGAGGCACGCGCAGCGCGACCGAGCGGGCACGCGACCGGATGGTGACCAGCACGTCCTGCGGGCTGGGCGCGCAGAGCACCCAGACCGTGCGGCCGGCGGGCTCCTCGATCGCCTTGAGCAGGGAGTTGCCGCTGGTGTCGTTCAGCCGGTCGGCGTCCTCGATGATGATGACGCGGTGGCGGCCCTGCGCCGGGGAGCGCTGCGCCAGCTCGACCAGCGGGCGCGCGGTCTCGGCACGGATGAAGACGCCCTCGGTCGCGACCACCGTGACGTCGGGGTGCAGGCCGCGCAGGGTGGTGGTGCAGTCGTGGCAGACGCCGCACCCCCCGGTCGCGCACTGCAGCGCGGCCGCGAACGCCCGGGCCGCGTTGGACCGGCCCGACCCCGGCGGGCCGGTGAGCAGCCAGGCGTGGGTCATCGCCGCGGGGTCCTCGACCGCGTGGCGCAGGACCTCGACCGCGGGCTCCTGCCCGACCACGTCGTCCCAGACGCTCGTCACGGCGCGACCCCGAGGATCGTCGCGACGCGCGCGCGGATCGATCGGCCGAGCTGGTCGACGGGCTCCGTCGCGTCCAGCACGAGCCACCGCCCGGGCTCCGCCGCAGCCCGCCCGAGGAAGGCGTCCCGGGTCCGCCGGTGGAACTCGTCTCCGGCGCGCTCGAGCCGGTCCGGGTCCCCGGTCAGCCGGGCCTTGCCTTCGACCGGGTCCAGGTCGAGCAGCACGGTGAGCGCGGGGAGCAGGCCGTCGACGGCCCACAGGGAGAGGCGCTCGACCTCGTCGGCCCCCAGGTCCCGACCGCTGCCCTGGTACGCGACGGAGGAGTCGAGGTAGCGGTCGGTGACCACGACCGCGCCGCGCGCGAGCGCCGGGCGCACCAGCGACGCGACGTGGTGGGCACGATCGGTGGCGTAGAGCAGCGCCTCGGTGCGGGCGTCGACGTGGTCGCCGTGCAGCACGGCGTCCCGCAGCAGCAGGCCCAGCTCGGTGCCGCCGGGCTCGCGGGTCAGCACGACCTCGCGCCCCAGGCTGGTCAACCAGTCGCCGAGCAGCCGGGCCTGGGTGGACTTGCCCGCGCCGTCGCCGCCCTCGAACGAGACGAAGAGGCCCGGCGGGACGAGGGTGCCGGGGGCGTCGGGCGAGGTCACGTGCGCCAGGGTAGCCGCCGCCGCGGACACGTCGGGCGCGCCGTGCACGGCGTCGCCGCCCGGCTCACTCGCCGGGGTAGCTGACCCCGATGAGCGAGCGGATGGTGTCCATGGTCCGCAGCACCTCGAGCGTGTTGTCCCACGTCATCCGCGGGCTCTCCGTGGCGCCCAGCGCGACCTGGCGGGCGACCTCCGCCGCCTCGTACTGCAGGCCCTTCGTGCCCGGCTGGTCGAACTCCCAGACGCGGCCGTCGAGGCGCTGCACGCGGAACGACGTCGGCGCGTAGAAGCTGCCCCGCACCACGATGTTGCCCTCGGTGCCCGAGATCATCGCCATGGTCGGCGTCTTGGCCCACATCGTCGTCGACAGGGTCGCCTGGGCGCGCTCGCCGTAGGACAGGACGATCGAGATCTGGCCGTCGACGCCGGTCGAGGTCAGCTGCCCGACCGCCTGAACCGCGTCCGGCACCCCCAGGAAGTCGTGCGCGAACGAGACCGGGTACACCCCGAGGTCGAGCAGCGCCCCGCCGGCGAGCGCGGGGTCGAACAGCCGGCTCTTCGGGTCGAAGGTGAACGCCTGGCCGTGGTCGGCGGACAGGTTGATGATCTCGCCGATCTCCCCGGCGTCGATCACCTGGTGCAGCGCGTAGACGTGCGGCAGGAACCGCGTCCACATCGCCTCCATGACGAACACGCCGGCCTCGCGCGCGGCGGCGAACACCGCCTCGGCCTCGCCGGTGTTCCGCGTGAAGGCCTTCTCGACGAGCACGTGCTTGCCGGCACGGATGGCCAGCAGGGCGTGCTCCTTGTGCTCGGAGTGCGGCGTCGCCACGTAGACCGCGTCGACCTGCGGGTCCTCGACCAGCTCGCGGTAGCCCACGTGCGTGGTCGGGATGTGGTGCGCGGTGGCGAACTTCTGGGCGCGGTCCCGGTTGCGCGAGCCGACCGCCACCAGCTGCGCGCGGGTGTGCGCGTTGACGGCCGCCGCGAAGGTCGCGGCGATGTTGCCGGCGCCGAGGATGCCCCAGCGGATCGGCGGTGCGGTGCGGGGGTCCTGAGCGCGGTCTGCCATGGGCGACAACCTAGCGCGGTGTGCGGCACAGTTGCCGGGTGCCGTCCGCTCCTGACCGCCTGACCGCGTGGGGCCAGCAGCTGGTCGAGGTGCACGACCATCTGCGCGACGAGCTCGACCGGCTCCTCGACGGCCTCGACGGGAGCAGCACGCTCACCCCCGACCTGCGCGCGCACTGCGCCGCGTTCTGCAGCGCGGTCGGCCGCCACCACACCGGCGAGGACCGGACGGCGTTCCCCGCCCTGGCGGCGCAGCATCCCGAGCTCCGTGACACCCTCGACGGGCTCGCGCGCGACCACGTGGCGGTCGCCGGGATCCTGCAGCGGATCGAGGAGGTGCTGCGGACGGCCGGCGACGACCCGGCGGCGGCGCGCGGCGAGGTCGACGGGCTCGCCGCCATCTTGGAGTCGCACTTCCGCTGGGAGGAGCGGGCGATCGTCGGCGCGCTCGACCGCCTCCAGGACCCCACGCTGACGCGGGAGGACCTGTTCGGCTGAGGCCTACTTCTTCGCGGCCGCCTTGGTCTTGGCCGCCGGACGGCGCGGCGGTGCCTTCTTCTTCGCCGGTGCCGACGCGCGCTTCTCCGCCAGCAGCTCGACGGCCTGCTCGCGCGTGATCGACTCAGGAGTGAGGTCGCGCGGCAGGGTCCGGTTGGTGACGCCATCGGTGACGTAGGCGCCGAAGCGGCCCTCCTTGACGGTGATCGGCTTCTCGGAGGTCGGGTCGTCGCCCAGCTCCCGCAGCGGCGGCGCGGACGTGGCGCCGCGGCCGCGCTTGGGCTGCGCGTAGATGGCCAGGGCCTCGTCGAGCGTCGTCGTGAAGAGCGCCTCCTCGGACGCGAGCGTCCGCGAGTCGGTCCCCTTCTTCAGGTACGGGCCGTAGCGGCCGTTCTGCGCGGTGATCTCGGTGCCGGTCTCGGGGTCGACGCCCACCACGCGCGGCAGCGACAGGAGCATCAGCGCGTCGTCGAGCGTCACCGACTGCAGCGACATCGACTTGAACAGGGACGCCGTCCGCGGCTTCGGGACAGCGGCGAGGGCGCGCTTCTGGGCGGCGGCCGACAGCGAGGTGTCGATCTCGGGATCGGGCAGGATCTCGGTGACGTACGGGCCGTAGCGGCCGTTGCGCGCGACGATCGGCGTCCCGGCGACCGGGTCGGTGCCCAGCACCTGGTCGCCCTCGGGCTGTGTCTCGAGCAGCTCGCGGGCCTTCGCCACGGTCAGCTCGTCGGGCGCCAGCTCCTCGGGGACCGACGCCCGCCGGGGGTTGCCGTCCTCGCCCGGCTCCGCGAGGGAGTCCTCGAGGTACGGCCCGTACCGGCCGACGCGCAGGACGATGCCCTCGCCGATCGGGATCGAGTTGACCTCGCGCGCGTCGATGTCGCCCAGGTTCGCGACGAGGTCGCGCAGACCCTCGCCCTCCTCGTTGCCGGACCCGTCGCCGAAGTAGAACCGGGTCAGCCACGCCACCCGGTCCTTGTCGCCGGCGGCGATGGCGTCGAGGTCCTCCTCCATCTCGGCCGTGAAGTCGTAGTCGACCAGCCAGTCGAAGTTCTCCTCGAGCAGCCGCGTCACGGCGAACGCGAGCCACGACGGCACGAGCGCCTGCCCGCGGCCGGTGACGTAGCCCCGGTCCTGGATGACCGAGATGGTCGCGGCGTACGTCGACGGGCGGCCGATGCCGCGCTCCTCGAGCGCCTTGACCAGCGAGGCCTCGGTGAAGCGCGGCGGCGGCGAGGTCCGGTGGCCGTCGGCGGTCAGGTCGGACGCGGACACGTCGTCGCCCTCGGCCATCCTGGGCAGCCGGGCGTCGTCCTTCTCGGCCGCCGGGGCCTCGTCGGCGTCCTCGGAGTACCGCGAGACGTCGCGACCCTCCTCGTACGCGGCCAGGAAGCCGCGGAACGTGATGACCGTGCCCGACGCCGAGAACAGGACGTCGGTGCCGTCGGCAGCGGTCGCACCGAGGCGGACCGAGGCCGTCTGGCCGCGGGCGTCGGCCATCTGCGACGCGACCGTCCGCTTCCAGATCAGCTCGTACAGCCGGAACTGGTCGCCGGACAGCTCGCGCGCCACCTGGGCCGGGGTGCGGAAGTGGTCGCCGGCGGGCCGGATGGCCTCGTGGGCCTCCTGCGCGCCCTTGGCCTTGCTCGTGTAGACGCGCGGCGCGTCCGGGATGTACTCGGCGCCGTACAGCTCCGACGCCTGCCGCCGCGCGGCGTCGATCGCCTGCGAGCTCAGCGACGAGGAGTCCGTACGCATGTAGGTGATGTAGCCGTTCTCGTACAGCCCCTGCGCCGTGCGCATGGTCTGTCGCGACGCCATCCGCAGCTTGCGGGACGCCTCCTGCTGGAGCGTCGACGTGGTGAACGGCGCGGCCGGGCGGCGCGTGTACGGCTTGGTCTCGAGCGAGGCGACGGAGAAGTCGGCGTCGGCCAGGCCGGCCACCAGGGAGGTCGCGCGGGCCTCGTCGAGGTGGGCGACGTCGGCGGCCCGCAGCTGCCCGGTGTCGAGGAAGTCGCGGCCGCTGGCCACGCGCTGCCCGTCGACGGACGTCAGGCGCGCGCTGAACGACGGCTCGGACGTGTCGGCCACGGCGAACGTGCCGGTGACGTCCCAGTAGTCGGCGGCCACGAATGCCATCCGCTCGCGCTCGCGCTCGACCACCAGCCGCGTGGCCACGGACTGCACGCGGCCCGCGGACAGGCCCTGGCGGACCTTGCGCCACAGCACCGGGCTGACCTCGTAGCCGTACAGCCGGTCGAGGATGCGCCGGGTCTCCTGGGCGTCGACCAGGCGGTCGTCGAGCTCGCGGGTGTTGGCCAGTGCGCGCTGGATGGCCTCGGGCGTGATCTCGTGGAAGACCATCCGCTTGACCGGGACCTTGGGCTTGAGCTCCTGCAGCAGGTGCCAGGCAATGGCCTCGCCCTCGCGGTCCTCATCGGTGGCCAGGAAGAGCTCGTCCGACTCCTTGAGGAGCTTCTTGAGCTCGCTGACCTTCTTCTTCTTGTCCGCGTCGACCACGTAGTACGGGGCGAACCCGTTGTCGACGTCGACCGCGAACTTGCCGAACGGGCCCTTCTTCATGTCCGCCGGGAGCTCCGAGGGCTGGGGCAGGTCGCGGATGTGCCCGACGCTCGCCTCGACGTCGTACCCCTCGCCGAGGTACCCGGCGATCGTGCGCGCCTTGGCGGGCGACTCCACGATCACGAGCTTGCGCCCTGCAGACATCGGTCAGGCCCTTCTCAGACTTCGACGGGTCGGACGACCCGCTTCCACGTGCACCGCTGGGGACTCTACGGCGTCCCGTCAACCCCGAGGCAATCGGGATGCCGCGGCCTGCCGCAGCACCAGCATGACCGCGAACGCCACGCACGACGCCATCAAGGCGCCCGCGGCACCACCCAGATAGGCGGTCACCTGCTCCGCGCGGGCCTCGAGATCGGCCCGGTTCTGCCAGGTGTGCGACAGCGCGACGAACGCCGACGCACCGCCTGCGGCGCCGACGACAAGCAGCCCGGCGACCACCGCGCGCATGGTCGCGGGCGTCGGCGGCGGGTCACCCGCGACCCGCAGCGCGCCGGTGGCGGTCGACTGCCGGGCGGGCGTCACCGCGACCAGCGCGCACGCGATCGCGGTCCACGCCAGGACGACCAGCACGCCGGCGACCACGTCGGACGGCCGGTGCCACTGCCCGATGAGCGTCGAGACGCCGGTCGCCGTGGTGTAGCCCGCACCGAGCACCGCGGCCCAGGGCCGCACCCGCGGCGGGACGACGAGGAGCAGCGCCACCGACACCGACGCGGCGGCGGTGGTGTGGCCGCTGGGCAGGGTGTTGCCGTACGACGCCTCGACCCCGAGCTCCGGCCGGTAGAACACGACGTTCTTGAGCACCCGCGTGGTGAGGTTGGCGCCGATCATCAGGACCGCCACCTGCACGGCCAGGGACCACCGTCGGCGGAGAGCGGCGATGAGCATGGCCGCGACGAGCACGACGGCGATGAACCCGACCGAGACGACGTCGAGCACGCGCTCGGCCACCCGCCACAGCTGCGTCTGCCCGTAGGCCGCGCCCTGCAGCGCCGCGTTCTCCACCTCCTGGCCGCCGAGGGTGTCGACGAAGACCCGCCACAGCACGTACACGCCGACGAACGAGACCACCGCGACGAGCAGCGACACCGCGACCACGCCCGCGCGCCGGTCCCGGGTCGCCGGGGCCGGCCGCACGGGTGCGGGGATGACGGGGGTGTCGCTCACCGGACCACGGTAGGTCACCGCGGCCGGCGAACCGGACGCCGTTCCACCCCCTCGTCGGGTGTCTCCGGACCGCGCACACCATCCCCACGACGTCTGCAGATCCGGTCGTCCGGCCGCTCGATCGTGCGGACGTCGTGGTGGTGTCAGGGTTCGGGCGCCGGCTGCTCCGGCCCGACGACCACCGCGTGCCGGCAGCCGCCGAGCCGCGCCCGCACGTCCGCGTCCGCGTTGATGCACAGCAGGCACCCGCCCCGGCGCTCGAGCTCCCAGCCGGCCTCGTCGATGGCGTCGGCCGCCCGCCCGCTGCGCAGGCTCACCGCCGCGAGGTCGAGCACCACGAGCGACGCCGATGCCGACAGCGCGCCCAGCAGCGCGCGGAGATGGCCGACGTCGGCGCGCCCGAACGACCCCGCGGGCCGCACGTTGGCGGTCAGCCAGGCGGGCTCCGGTCCGGCGGTCCCGATGGGTCCTGCTGCGGTCACCGTGCTCATGGCGGGCCTCCCGGCTCTGTCGGTCACGTGGTGCTCCACGTGCTCGACCTCCACTCCACCCACGCCCGCTGTGGACTGCCTGGACGTGACCGTCTCTTTACCTGTGGTTCGCAGGGGGCACGGCCGAAGGACCGCCCCGCCCCCGGGTAGCAGCCCTGTGGAGAGGGACCCGGGGGCAGGGCGGGGATCAGCGGACCGACAGCTCCACGGGCACGGGCGCCGGCTGGAACCCGGCGGCCGCGACCGCCGCGGGGTCGTGCCGGAGGCACGCGACCGACCGGCGCGGGTCGTCGCCCTCGACCAGGGGCGCGACGAGCTCCGGGGTGATCGACGCGCAGGCGTCGAACACGTGCGCGCACCGGTCGCGGTACGGGCAGCCGCTCGGCAGGTTCGACATGTCCGGCGGCGAGCCCGGGATGCCCGTGAGCTCGCGCCGCGGCCCGCGCAGGGGCGGGAACGAGTGCAGGAGCGCGTCGGAGTACGGGTGCCGCGGACGGCGGTACATGTCCTGCGCCGAGGCGTCCTCGACGATCTCGCCGGCGTACATGATCGCGATGCGGTCGGCGATCTCGATGAGCAGCGAGACGTCGTGCGTGATGAAGATGACGGAGAACCCGAGCCGGTCGCGCAGCTCCGCGATCTGCTCGACGATCTGCCGCTGCATCACCACGTCCAGGGCCGTCGTGGGCTCGTCCATGATCAGGACCTGCGGGTCCAGCGCCAGGGCCATCGCGATCATCACGCGCTGCCGCATGCCGCCCGACAGCTGGTGGGGGTAGTCCCGCAGCCGGTCCGCCGAGATCCCGACGAGCTCGAGCATGCCGGCGGCCCGCTCGAGGGCCTCCTTCTTGCTCACGCCGGGGATGTGCGCGGAGATGGCGTCGGCGATCTGGCGCCCGATCCGGTAGACCGGGTTGAGCGAGTTCATCGCGCCCTGGAACACGATGGCCAGGTCCTGCCAGCGCGTGGCCCGCAGCTCCTGGTCGTTGAGCGTGAGGATGTCGGTGGACTGCCCGGACCGGTCGGTGAAGATGACCTCGCCGCCGGTGATGAGGCCAGGGGGCGGCAGCAGCCGGGTGGCCGCGTAGGCGAGCGTCGACTTCCCGCAGCCCGACTCGCCCGCGAGGCCGAGCACCTCGCCGCGGTTGAGGGTCAGCGAGACCTGGCGCAGCACGTGCGTGGGGTCCTCGTCGTACCCGTAGTCGACCGAGAGGTTCTTGATCTCGAGCACGGGATCGGTGGCGGCGGCGTTCGCCCGGAACGCGCGCTGGGCGGTCACGGAAGTCATGCGCGGTCCTCCTTGGCCTCGTAGACCACCGGCGTGAAGCCGATGCGCGGGCGGATCTTGCGCTGGCGCATCGAGCGGGCGTTGAGCCCGACGCTGCGCAGGCGCGGGTTGACGAACTCGTCGATACCGAAGTTGATGAGCGTGAGCGCCATGCCGAGCAGGGCGATGAGCAGCCCGGCGGGCACGAACCACCACCACGCGCCGCGCTGCAGGGCGAGCTGGGCCTGGGCCCAGTACAGGACCGTGCCCCAGTTCCACTCGTTGGTCGGCGTGATGCCGACGAACGACAGCGTGATCTGCGAGAGGACGGCGAACCCGACGGTGCCGACGAAGCCCGCGGCGATGATCGCCGTGAGGTTGGGCAGGATCTCCGCGGTGATGATGCGCCACGTGCTCTCGCCGTTGGCGCGCGCGGCCTCGACGAAGTCCCGTTTCCGGAGCGAGAGCGTCTGCGCCCGCAGCACGCGCGCACCCCACGCCCAGCCGGTCGCCGCGATGACGAGCGCCACGGTCAGCCCGCCGGCCGACGGGAGCTGCCCCGCGATGATGATGATGAGCGGCAGCTGCGGGATCACCAGGAACACGTTGGACAGCGCGGACAGGGACTCGTCGCCGAGGCCACCGATGTAGCCCGCGGTCACGCCGACCAGCACGCCGATCACCGTCGCGACCGTGCCGGCCACGAACCCGACCACCAGCACGCTGCGGGTGCCCAGGATCAGCTGGCTCATGATGTCCTGCCCCTGGTGCGTGGTGCCCATGAGGTGCTCCCACGACGGCGGCTGCAGGATCGCCTTGCTGCGCGCGTTCGGGTCGTACGGCGCGATCCACGGCCCGATGATGCCGATCAGGAAGAAGAACCCCAGGATCCCGAGGCCCGTGAGGGCCTTGGTGTTCCGCATGAACAGGAACCGACGCTTGCCCTTGCGGGGCGGGGTCGCCTCCGGGGAGACCTCGAGGTCCTCGAGGAACGCGGCTTCGACGGTCATGTCAGCCCTCCTGACGCGTACGGGGGTCGAGCACGCCGTAGGCGAAGTCGGCCAGGATGTTGGCGAGCAGCACCGCGAAGGTGATCACCAGGAAGCAGCCCTGCATGAGGGGGTAGTCCTTCGCGTTGACCGCGCTGAACAGGTAGTAGCCGATGCCCTGGTACGAGAAGACGATCTCCATGACCAGGGTGCCGCCGACGATGAACCCGAGCGACAGGGCGAAGCTGGACACCTGCGGCAGGATCGCGTTCCGAGCGGCGTAGCCCATCCGCACGGTCCGCTCCTTGAGGCCCTTGGCCTGCGCCACCGTCACGTAGTCCTCCGAGGACACGGTGACCATCATGTTGCGCATGCCGAGCATCCAGCCGGCGATCGACGACACGACGATCGTCATGGCCGGCAGGAACCCGTAGTAGATGACAGACCCGATGAACTCCCACGAGAGGTTGGGCACCATGCTGCGGTCGTAGCTGCCGCTCGCCGGGAACCAGCCGAGCGTCACCGAGAACAGCGAGATGGCGATCAGGGCCAGCCAGAAGTACGGCACCGCCGAGAAGAACGTCGACAGCGGCAGCAGCCCGTCCATCCAGGTGCCGCGGCGCCAGCCGATGCCGGTACCCACCAGCGTGCCGATGGTGAAGCTGATGATCGTCGCGACGCCGACCAGCCCGATGGTCCACGGCAGCGCCTGCTTGATCACGTCGATCACCGGCGCCATGTACGTGAACGAGATGCCGAGGTTGCCGTGCAGCAGCAGCCGCCAGTACTCGACGTACTGGTCCCAGAGCGACATGTTCTTGTCCAGCCCGAACAGCGTGCGCAGCGCCTCGGCCGCGTCGGGGCTGATCCGGCCCTGGTTCTTGGCGATCAGGGCGCTCACCGGGTCGCCCGGCATGATCCGCGGGATGAAGAAGTTGATGGTGATCGCCGCCCAGGCGGTGATCAGGTAGAACACGATGCGTCGCGCGAAGAACCTCATCGCCCGTCCTCCTTCACTGCCTCGACGGCGGCGATGAGCGCCGCGTCGACCGGGGGGCGCTCGCCGTACGCGTCGAGCACCGAGCCCAGCAGCGGGCGGTCCTCGCGGTCGGCGTAGCCCCAGCAGGCGGCCTCGCGGCCCTCGCCGACGGTCATGAGCGGCGGCACCTCGGTGCGGCAGACGTCGTTGGCGAACGGACAGCGCGGGTTGAACCGGCACCCGGCCGGCGGGGCGACGAGGCTCGGGGCCTCGCCGCGGGCGCCGCGGGCGCGGGCCTCGAGGTCGTCCGGGTCCGGGGCGGAGCGGACGAGCAGCTGCGTGTACGGGTGCTTCGGGTCCTGCGTGACCGACTCGGAGTCGCCCTTCTCGACCACCCGGCCGGCGTACATGACCATCGTCGTGTCCGCGAAGTACCGGGCGGACGCGATGTCGTGCGTGATGTAGAGGATCGCCAGCTGCAGCCGGTCGCGCAGGTCGCGCAGCAGGTTGAGGATGCCGAGCCGGATCGAGACGTCGAGCATCGAGATCGGCTCGTCGGCGAGCAGCACCTCGGGGTCGGCGGCGAGCGCGCGGGCGATGGCGACGCGCTGGCGCTGGCCGCCGGACAGCTCGTGCGGGAACTTGTCGATGTACCGGACGGCCGGGCGCAGCTGGACACGGTCCAGCAGTTCCTCCAGCGCGGCCTCGAGCTCGACGCCGCGCAGACGACCGCGGTGGATCTTCAGGCTGCGGGTGAGCGTGTACCGGACCGTGTGCACGGGGTTCAGCGACCCGAACGGGTCCTGGAAGATCATCTGGACCTTGCGCACGTACTCGCCGAACGCCCGCCGGTTCTTCGCGGTGGCGTCCTGGCCGTGCAGCAGGATCTGGCCGCCCGTGACGGGCATCAGCTGCGCGAGCAGCCGCGCGATCGTGGACTTGCCGGAGCCCGACTCCCCCACCAGCGCGACCACGCGGCCGCGGTACAGCGAGAGGTCGACGTCGTCGACGGCGTGCACCACCTTGTGGGAGCGGAAGCCGCGGACGGGGAAGTGCTTGCGCAGGTCGATGGCCTGCAGGACGGGGGCGTCCTCGCCGTCGGGCGGCACTGCCTGGGGGGAGGTCATCGGATCACCTTGGTCGGGAGTGTGCGGGCCGGGCACGAGGTGCGGCGGGCGAGTGGGTCTCGCCCGCCGCGACCTCGCGTCATCTCATCTCAGCTCAGTTGGACGGCTTGAGCTTCGACAGGATCAGTGCGGCCTGCGGACCCGTCGGCTGCGGGTTCGCGTACGGGTCCTCATCGGTCGGGAAGCCCGTGTAGTTGACCGTCGAGTACTGCGCGACGGCCGGGCGCGACCAGATGACCAGGCCCGGGACGTCCTCGACGAAGTGCTTCTGGACGACGTCCAGGGCAGCGGCGCGGTCGGTGTCCGAGGTGCCGGCCTTGTAGTCGGACAGCGCCTGGGTGACCTCGTCGTTCTGGTAGCGACCGAAGTTCCAGGTCGCCGACTCACCGAGCGGCACGTAGGACGCGCCGTCCATGATGTTGGAGTACATGTTCCAGGGCGTCGAGCCACCGTCGGTCCAGTGCAGCGAGGCCTGGAAGTTGCCGAAGGGGATGATGTCGTTGAACCACGTGTCCTGCACGACGCCCTCGACGGTCGCCTCGGCACCCAGCTTCTTCGCGCCCTCGCCGATGATCCCGAGCGCGTCGAGGTAGTCGGTCCAGCCGGTCGGGTTCTGGAGCTTGAAGGTGACCTTCTCGCCGCTCGGGTCGATGAGCGCGCCCGAGCCGTCCCAGGTGTAGCCGGCGTCCGTGAGGATGTCCTTGGCACCGTCGACGTCGACCGTGAGCTCGTCGTCGGCGTACGCGTCCGAGATGTACGCGTCGCCGGAGGGCTGCGGCAGGCCGGTCACGCTCTTGATCTGCGGCCACACGCCGTAGCCGGCGGTCGCCGAGATGTCCGCGCGGTCCACGACCATGTTCAGCGCCTTGCGGAACGCCACGTCGTTGAACGGCTTCGTCTCGTTGTTCAGGTAGAGCACGTCGACGCCGAAGCCGCCGCCCGCCACCTGGTGGAAGTGGTCGGGGTCCTTGGCGATGAACGTGTTCTCGAAGTCCGGGATGAACGTCCAGCCCCACTGCGCCTCACCGGTGGTGAGGGCCGTGGTCAGGCCCGCGTTGTCGTTGAACGTGTCGTACCGGAGCGTGCCGACGAGCGGCTTGGTGCCCCAGTAGTCGGTGTTCGGCTCGAGCGTCACCGACTGCGGCGTGAACGACTTGAGCTTGAACGGGCCCGTGCCGACCATGTCGTCGTCGGTCCACTTGACCGGGTCCTGGCCCTCCCAGAGGTGCTTCGGGACGATCAGGAGCTTGTACAGCTTGGCCTGGTTGACGTACTGGCCGGTGGTGAAGTTCACCGTGACCTTGTTGCCGTCGACCGAGATGTCGCCGTACTGGTCGGGGAAGTCGGTGTTCAGCTCCTTGTTGTCCTTGCGGAGCTGGATCGAGTACGCGATGTCGTCGGCGGTGAAGTCCGTGCCGTCCGACCACTTCACGCCGTCGCGAGCGGTGATGACAGCCTGTGTCGAGTCGGCGTTCCACTCGACGGACTCGGCGAGCCACGGCGTCGGGGGGTCCGTCGGCTTGAGCTCGTTGACCTGCATGAGCGACTCGTAGACCGCGAACGCGTACCCGAGCGAGAGCGACGCGGAGCCGTTCGCGAGCGGGTTCTGGTTGGGCTGCTGCGGGCCGTTCGGCATGCCGATCGTCAGGATCTTGTCCGAGGCGCCACCGGTACCGCCGGACGAGTCGTCGCTGCCGCCCCCGCTGCCGGAGCAGGCGGTGGCGAGCAACGCGAGGGTGGCTGCCGTAGCGACCACCGTCGAGAGCTTGCGGATTCTCACGAGTGCCTCCTTGCACTGATGTCGGAACTGCTGGTCGTTCACTACTGGCCCGGCCCGACGGGACTGCGGATCTCGTCGGACCGGAGCTGCGGTGCCTGGTCGGGCTGCAGGTGCTGCGTGACTACGCCGGCGTGGACCTGGGGAGATCCACGTCGACCGTGAGGCGCAGGTCGACCGAGGACCGGCCTACGCGGATCGGGTAGGTACCGGCCGGGGTCACCCAGCCGGGCTGTGCCGAGTCCCAGGTCCGGAACGCTCGCGCGTCGACCCGCACCTGGACGTTCGCGTGCGCGCCGGCGGCGGCGTGCACGACGGCGAACCCGCCGAGCCAGCGGACCGGGCGTTCGCCCTCACCGCCGGGCTCGACGTACACCTGGACCACCTCGCGCCCGTCGCGGGCGCCGGTGTTGTGGACGGTGACGTCCAGGACGACGGACCCGTCGGGCTCGGCTGTGTCCGGCGCGAGAACGCGCACGGCCTCGTACTCCCACGTGGTCCAGCCCAGGCCGTGCCCGAACGGGGCGGCGGGGGTGCGGCCGAGCCTGAGCCACGACCGGTACCCGACGTGGATGCCCTCGTGGTAGTCGACGACCCCGCCGACGGGGATCGCGTCGGGCACCGGCACGTCGGACTCGTGTGCCGGGAGCGTCCAGGGCAGCCGGCCGGTCGGCTCGGTCACGCCGGTGAGCACGTCCCCGAGCGCCTCGGGCCACTCCTGGCCGCCGAGCCACGCCCACACCACGCACGGCACCTCGTCGAGCCACGGCAGCAGCACCGGGGCGCCCGCGTTGACGACGACGATCGTGCGGGGGTTCGCGGCGAGCGCGGCCTTGACCAGCTGGTCCTGCGTGCCGGGCAGCGCGAGGCTGGTCCGGTCGTAGCCCTCGGACTCGATCTCCTCGTTGGTGCCGACGACCACGACGGCGAGGTCGGCCGCGGCGGCCGCCTCGACGGCGACCGCGAGCAGCTCGTCCGGCGACGTGCCGGGGATGCGGTGCACCAGCTCGGCGCGGGCGAAGCTGGGGTAGCCGACCGGGTGGACGGCCTGCACGACCGCGTCGATCTCGACCGTCGTCGGCTCCGTCACGTCGATGACCAGCGTGGCGGGGGCCGGCTGGTTCACGCTCGAGTCGAGGATGACCTCGGCGCCGACCACGTGCTCGCTCGTCGAGAGCAGCTGCCCGCCGACCGTGATGGCGTGCTTGCCCACCGTCCCGACGCCGACCTCGTGCCGGCCGGGCTCGTCGAGCCGGACGGTCGTGCGGATGCGCAGCGCGGCGGCCGGACCGGGGACCTCGCGGAGCCAGCCGTTCCACGCCGTGACGTCCGCGCCGGCCAGCACCGCACCGTCGGCGTCGAGCAGCTCGCCGAGCGCCCCGACGTGCCCCTCGGGCGTCGTGCAGCGGCCGGCCAGGTCGAGCGAGGGCGGCAGGAGGCGGGAGACGGCGCCCGGGTGGACGTCGACCTCGACCTCGCCGAACGCCTCACGCAGCGCGGCCTCCGGGGTCGACGTGTGGTCCGGACGGACGTACGCGGAGCCGCCACCCTGCACGAACGGGTGAACGGCGTTGGGCCCGAGCAGGGCGATCCGGGTGACGTCGTCGGGTGAGACGGGCAGCGCGTGCTCGTCGTCGCGCAGCACGACCATGGACCGCGAGACCAGCTCGCGCAGGACGGCGCGCGCGTCGACGTCGGCCACCTGGTCGCGGCTCGCACCCGACGCCGGCACTCCCTCGAGGGCTCCGACGCGCTGGGCCAGCCGGAGCAGGCGGAGCACCTTCGCGTCGAGCAGCGACTCGCTGACGTCGCCCGCGCGGACGGCGTCGAGCAGGCCGTCGCCCCACGGGCCGTCGGGCCCGGGCATCTGCAGGTCGAGGCCGCCCTCGGCGGCGCCGACCACGGACTTGGTGGCCACCCAGTCGCTCATCACGACGCCGTCGAAGCCCCACTCGTCCTTGAGCACCCCGGTCAGCAGCGGGCGGTGCTCGGCGGCCGTGGCGGCCGTGGTGCCGTCGTCGATCCCGGAGTACGCGCTCATGACCGACCACGCCTGGGCGTCGTGCACGAGCTGCTCGAACGGGGCGAGGTAGACCTCGCGGAGCGTCTTCTCGTCGACGCGCGCCAGGTAGCTGGTCCGCTGCGTCTCGGAGTCGTTGGCGACGAAGTGCTTGACGCACATGCCCACGCCGCGGTCCTGCGCCGAGCGCACGACGTGCACGGCGATCGCGCCGGTGAGCACCGGGTCCTCGGAGTAGCACTCGAAGTGCCGGCCGCCGACGGGCGTGCGCTGCAGGTTCACCTGCGGGGCGAGCACGACGTCGACGCCGTGGCGGCGGGCCTCGGCGGCGAACACGCGGCCCAGCTCGTCGGCCAGGTCGACGTCCCACGTCGCGGCGAGCGCGCTCGGGGCGGGGAAGGAGGCCGAGGTCTCGTCGGCAGCCTCGGAGACACCGCGCACGCCGGCAGGCCCGTCGGAGACGTGCATCGCCCGCAGGCCGATGTGCGGGATCGCGGTGGTGGACCAGAGGCCGGCGCCGACGACGAGGCCAACCTTCTCCTCCACGGAGAGGGCAGCCAACAGGGCAGCGAGCCGGCTCTCGTTGTCGTGCTTGGGCCGTTCAGCCGTGGGCGGCTGGGTGGCCGTGTCGAGTGACACAGCGCGTGCTCCGATCCGACGTCGTTGTCTTCTGCCGAGAATGAAAGCACAACTTACTGACCTGTCAGTAAGTGCGATGATCACAGTATGGTTTCAGTCATGGACGACGCCGTTCCCCCCGCCGTGGTGCCGCAACGCCGCGCGCGGCAGCCCCGCCAGGCCACCGCCGAGCGCCGGGCGGAGATCCTGCGGGCTGCCGCCAACACCTTCGGGTCCAAGGGGTACAAGAACGGCTCGCTCACCGAGGTGGCCGAGCAGGTGGGCATCACGCACGCCGGCGTCCTGCACCACTTCGGCTCCAAGGAGCAGCTGCTGGTCGAGGTGCTGGAGTTCCGCGACAAGGAGGACGTCCGCGACCTCGAGGGCCAGCACATCCCCAACGGCATGGAGCTGTTCCGCCACCTGATACGCACCGCGCGGATGAACGTCGACCGGCCCGGCATCGTCCAGGGCTACTCGGTGCTCACAGGCGAGTCCGTCACCGAGAACCACCCTGCCCGCGGCTGGGTCACCGACCGGTTCACCATCCTGCGCGGCGAGATCCAGGCCGCGATCCTCGAGGTGGGCGGTGGGAGCGTGCCCGAGGACGTCGCCGCGTGCGCCGCGAGCTCGATCATCGGGGTCATGGACGGCCTGCAGGTGCAGTGGCTCCTCGACGACCGCGTCGACCTGCCGGCCGCGACCCAGTTCGCCATCGAGGCGATCCTCACGGCCGCGCTCCTGGGCGCTCAGCGCCCGCACCCGCTCGACTGACCGACCGAGGAACCCTCAGGCTTTTCACAGGTTCGGTCCAGGCTGACGTCAGGTAGCGGTTCGAACCTGGGCACATGACGACGACCGCCCTCCGCCGACCGGACGCCCTGACCCGTGCCGACGGCTCCCCCGTCCGCGCGCTCGTGGTCGACGACGAGCCCACCCTGGCCGAGCTGCTCTCGACCGCCCTGCGCTACGAGGGCTGGCAGGTCGACCACGCGCTGAGCGGCCACGCCGCGGTCCGCGCCGCCAAGGCGCTGGACCCCGACGTCATCGTGCTCGACGTGATGCTGCCCGACCTGTCGGGCATCGACGTGCTCCGCCGCGTGCGCGCCACGCACCCGAACGTCCCCGTCCTGTTCCTCACCGCCAAGGACGCGGTCGAGGACCGGATCGCCGGCCTCACCGCCGGTGGCGACGACTACGTGACCAAGCCGTTCAGCCTCGAGGAGGTCGTGGCCCGGCTGCGCGCCCTGCTGCGCCGCACCGGCGCCGTGTCGTCCCGCGAGGAGGCCGTGCTCGTCGTCGGCGACCTGCGCATGGACGAGGACAGCCACGAGGTGTCGCGCAACGGCGACGACATCCGCCTGACCGCGACCGAGTTCGAGCTGCTCCGCTACTTCATGCGCAACCCCAAGCGCGTGCTGTCCAAGGCCCAGATCCTCGACCGCGTCTGGCAGTACGACTTCGGCGGCCAGGCCAACATCGTCGAGCTCTACGTCTCCTACCTGCGGCGCAAGATCGACAAGGGCCGCACGCCGATGCTGCACACCCTGCGCGGGGTCGGCTACGTGCTGAAGCCGTCCGTCTGAGGTTGGCAATCTCCATGGGCACGCGTCCGCGGTGGACGTTGCGCCGACGCCTCGTCGTGGTCGTCGTCGCGCTCGTCGCCGTGGTCGCGGCGGCCATGGGCACCATCTCGACGCTCGCGCTGCGCGGCTCCCTGGTCACCCAGCTTGACGAGAAGCTGAACGGCGCGCACGAGCGGGCGGTCTCGGCGCCCCGCCTGGAGGCGGCACCTGACGGTGGGATCCTGCGGACGTTCCCGGGCGGCGGCGTCGGCCGGGACTTCTCCGGCAACGCCGGGCCCGGCCAGGCGGACGGCACGGTCAACGTGCTGCTCCCCCAGGGCACGCACCCGGCAGACCTGACTCTGCAGGAGGCGAACTACATCGCCGCGGACGGCACCCTCACCGCGCTCGACGAGCAGCAGGTCGACGAGATGCTCTCGGTGCCGACCGACGGCGACCCGCACGACGTCAGCCTTCCCGGCCTCGGCGCGTACCGGGCCGTTGCGAGCGTCACGCCGGACGGCACCACCGCGGTCACCGCGCTGCCGTCCGCGGCCGTGACCAGCACGGTCACCACGTTCGTCGTGGTCGAGATCGTCGTCGCTGCGCTCGCCCTCCTCGCCGCCGCGGCCGTCGGGGTCGTCCTCGTGCGCCGCGAGCTGCGCCCGCTCGACCGCGTGGTCGCCACCGCGAACCGGGTGGCCACGCTGCCCCTGGACCGCGGCGAGGTCGTCCTCGCCGACCGCGTGCCCGCGCAGGACACGGACCCCGCGACCGAGGTGGGCCAGGTGGGTGCCGCGCTCAACCAGCTGCTCGGGCACGTGGAGCAGGCGCTCGCCTCCCGGCAGGAGTCCGAGTCGCAGGTGCGCCAGTTCGTCGCCGACGCCAGCCACGAGCTGCGCACCCCGCTGGCCTCGATCCGCGGGTACGCCGAGCTGGTGCGCCGGTCCCCCGAGGAGATGCCCGTCGGCGCCCTGCAGGCGATGTCCCGCGTCGAGTCCGAGTCGCTGCGCATGACCGCCCTCCTCGAGGACATGCTGCTGCTGGCGCGGCTCGACGCCGGCCGGCCGCTGGCGTCGGAACCCGTCGACCTCACCGTGCTGGCCATCGACGCCGTCACCGACGCCCACGCCGCCGGCCCGGACCACGACTGGCGGCTGGACCTGCCCGACCCGGACGACGACGACCTCCTGCTCGTGGTCGGCGACGACCACCGGCTGCGCCAGGTGCTGGCCAACCTGCTCTCGAACGCCCGCCTGCACACGCCCGCCGGCACCGCCGTGACCGTCCGCGTCCGCCGGGCGGCCACCTCGGTCGTCGTGGAGGTCGCCGACGACGGCCCCGGCATCCCGCCCGCGCTGCGCGAGAGCCTGTTCCAGCGGTTCACCCGCGGCGACGCGTCGCGCAACAGCGCCACCGGCTCCACGGGCCTCGGCCTCGCGATCGTCGACGCGGTCGTGACCGCCCACGGGGGAACCATCACGGTCGGCGGCGCCACCGGCCCGGGCACGGGCACCACGTTCACGGTCACCCTCCCGGCCGCCACGACCCCGGTGCCGACCCTCACACCCCCGCGCACCCCGGCCCGCCTCTGAACAGGGCGGGCCCGACGTCCGATCCTGCGGACGTTCCGGTGGCTGGCACGGGTCTCGCGGGGGAACCTGGAGCGACTGCCGACGAATCTCACCGAGGAGTGTTCATGGCCGACCTCAGCAAGGCGTTCAGCGGGTTCTCCACCGACGACATCCCGGCCGCCAAGGCGTTCTACGGCGACCTGCTGGGCCTCGAGGTCACCGAGGAGAACGGGATGCTCTTCCTGCACTTCGACGGGCACGAGGTGCTGGTCTACCCGAAGGGCCCCGCCCACTCGCCCGCCACCTACACGGTGCTCAACTTCCCGGTCGAGGACGTGCCGGGCACCGTCGCGGAGCTGCGGCAGCGCGGCGTGCAGTTCGAGAAGTACGAGGGCACTCCCGGCGAGACCGACGACGACTTCGTGTTCCGCAAGGGCGGCCCGCTGATCGCGTGGTTCACGGACCCCGCCGGCAACGTGCTGTCGATCATCGCCGCGAGCTGAGCTCCGGGCTCGCCGGCCCGACCAGGCCATGAGTGACGTCCCGCCGGGCGAGGGCGACACTCATGTCCCGATAGCGCTCGGCTACAGCGGGAACGCGTTGTAGAAGTCGACGACGTCCGCGACCGGCACCGTGGCCTGGAAGACCGTGGTCCCGTTGGTCCACACCGCGATGCCGGTGCCGTCGCCGGCGTTGGCGATCGAGTAGGTTCCCGCGACCGCACCGGCGGCCGTGACGTCGCCACTCTGCGGCAGGGCAGGGCCGTCGGGCGCGGCCGAGGCCGACGGCGCAGGCGGGAACGCCGCGACGAGCGTCGCCGCGAACGCGGCCGCCTCCTCGGGCGTCTCCCACTGGCCCGACCGGACGGTGACGGTGCCGCTGCCGCCGTCGGTGTAGGTCTCGGTGTACGCCTCGATGGCACCCGCCGCCTGCCACTCGGCGTCGGGGGCCGACGTGGCGAGCGCGTACTGCAGGACCGTCGCCGGCAGCGCCGTCGCGAAGGCCGTGGTCGCCGGCCGGGCGACGGGATCGACCGTGGGCGTCGGGGACGGCAGAAGAACCGTCGACGCGGCCGCGGGTGGCGGGGTGTCCGTGGACTCGCCGTTCGAGTTGACGACGATGGCGACGATGATCGCGGCGGCGACCAGCACGATCACCCCGATGATCGCGGGGATCAGCCAGCGGGGACGGCTCGACGTCGGGGCCGGTGCGGGCTCCTGGTCGAGCGTCGTGGCGGCTCGGGCCTCGGGCGTGACGGCCCCGAACACCGGTGCGGCCGGCGAGGGCGGCGTGGCCGGTCCGGGCGGCGGCGTCGTCGGACGCTGCGCCTGCCAGTTCGAGATCGGCGGCGGCGTCGGCGGACCGCTGGGCCGCTCGGGGCCGGGACGGCCGGTGTCGCTCATCGGGGCTCCCCCTTGCATCGCGTCGCCCGAACCCTCGTCGGACGCCCCGCAGCCTACCGACGCAAACTCATCCCACGACGTCACGTCGCCGGAACGCCGCGAGCCCGATGCCGATCAGTCCGACCGCGACGACGGTGAGGATGAGCACGGGCGGCCAGTCCATCGCCTCGGCCGGCAGCTGCGGCGTGTACGTGAACGGCGACAGCACGTCGGAGCCGTCCGGCAGGAGCGGCCCGAAGAGTCCGACGACGCCCACGTAGGTGACGTACGCCCACACCAGCCCGAACGCCCGCGGCGCGACGGCCATGACGACGACCGCGACGCCCAGCATGATCCCGACCGCGGGCAGCGTCACCGCCGCGGCGCCGATCAGGCGGCCGACGTACGAGCCCTCCCCCAGGGACACCGCCGCCATCGCACCCATGAGCAGGCCCGTGACCAGCATCATCACGACCGCTGCCACCCCCGCGACCCCCACCTGCGAGCCGAGCCAGCGGACGCGGGAGACGGGCCCGGCCAGCACGATCCCGCCGCGGGTGGCCACCTCCTCGGACCGGGCCGCCGCCAGAGCGGTGGCGGCGTAGGCGCCCGCCATGACCGCGAGGAACACCGTGTAGAGCGCGAACGCCGACGCCGCGGCGCCGTTGGGGCCGGTCGGGAAGATCTGCGCCAGCTGCGGCTCGTCGGCGATGAAGTCCACGAGCTCGCCGGCCAGGAGCCCGATGAACGCGCCCATGACGACGATGCCGATGCCCCAGGACAGGATCGACCCGGACTGCCGGCGCAGCGTCAGCGCGACCATCCCCGTGAGGCGTGCCGACGCCCGCGGACGGCCGAGCCGCTCCGCCAGGAGGCCCGTGCCCAGGTCGCGCCGGCCGACTAGCCAGAACGCGACGACCACGAGCACGACGGCCACGACGACGCCGATGGCGAGCGGCCAGAACCGCTCGTCGACGTACGCGCGCGTCGCCTGCGCCCAGCCGAACGGCGACAGCCAGGTGAGCACGCTCGTGCTCTGCGGCCCGCGGACGTCGCCGACCGCGCGCAGCAGGAACGCCACGCCGAGCACCGCCATGCCGAGGGACGTGGCCGCGCGGGCGTGCGCGGTGAGCTGCGAGGCGACCGCGGAGACTCCGGCGAAGACGAGCCCGACCATGACGATGCCGCCGGTGAGCGCGAGCGAGCCGACCGGGTCGAGGTCCGTCGTCAGCAGCGCCAGGAACGTGAGGCCGCCGACGGCCAGGGTCGCGACGACCGCCGCGACGATCCCGGCGACCACCGGCGCGTCGCGACCGACCGGGCCGGACCGGACCAGCTCGAGCCGCCCGTCCTCCTCCTCGGCGCGCAGGTGCCGGGTGACGGTGAGCAGCGCCATGATCGCGACCGGGATCATGATCCAGAGGCCCAGCTCGTTGGCCGTCATGGCGCCGACCGTGTAGTTGTCGAGCCCGTACCCGGGGCCGGCCAGGGCGGTCGCGGCCGGCGACGAGATGAGCTGTGCCCGGCCCGCCAGCGCCTCCGGCGTCGAGTAGACCTGCGACAGGGAGCTCACCGACACCTGCGTCAGCCCCGCCACGGCGACGGCCCAGATCAGGGTGCGCCAGCGGTCGAGCCGGAGGGCGACGCGAACCAGGTGTCGCGTGCCCGCCAGCTCGGACGAGCTCTCCGGGCGCCGTTCCGCGACCACGGTCATCGCGACGCCTCCGGCATGCTCGCACCCGCAGCGTCTCCGACACTCGCACCTGCAGCGTCTCCGACACTCGCACCTGCAGCGTCTCCGACGCCCAGCGTGGCCAGCTCGTCGCTGTACTCGCGCAGGAACAGATCCTCCAAGGTCGGCGGGTGCGCCGTGAGCGACTGCACCCCGAACGTCGTCAGGCGCGCGAGCACGTCGTTGAGCGACGCGGTGTCGACGTCGACCGTCAGGTGCCCGTCGGCCCGCTCCACGTGCTGCACGGAGTCGACCGCCGTGAGGACGCGCTCCGCCGCGTCGGTGTCGCGGAGCCCGACCGTCACGGTCGTGCGCGTGAGGCTGCGCAGCTCGTCCAGCGACCCGCTCTGCACCGCGCGGCCCTGCCGGATGATCGTGACGCGCCGGCAGAGGGCCTCGACCTCGGCGAGGATGTGGCTGGACAGCAGCACGGTCCGCCCGTCCGCCGCCGCCTCGTGCACCACCTGCTGGAACACGGCCTCCATGAGGGGGTCCAGGCCGCTGGTCGGCTCGTCCATGAGCAGCAGCTCGACGTCCGCCGCCAGGGCCGCGACGAGTGCGACCTTCTGCCGGTTGCCCTTCGAGTACGCACGGCCCTTGATCCGCGGGTCCAGCTCGAACCGCTCGATCAGGGCGTCGCGACGCTTCGGGTCCAGGCCGCCGCGCAGCCGCCCGAGCACGTCGATCGACTCGCCGCCCGACAGGTTGGGCCACAGGTTGACCTCGCCGGGCACGTACGCGAGCCGGCGGTGCAGCGCGACGGCGTCGTGCCACGGGTCGCCGCCCAGCAGCCGGACCTCGCCCGAGTCGGCCCGCAGGAGCCCCAGCAGCACGCGGATGGTGGTCGACTTGCCCGCCCCGTTGGGCCCGAGGAAGCCGTGCACCTCCCCGGTCCGGACGGTGAGGTCGAAGCCGTCGAGCGCGCGCTTGGCGCCGAACGACTTCACGAGCCCGCTGACGGCGATGGCATTGTCGGTCATGACTTCCCGTCCTTGTCTCGGTACTGCAGGTAGGCGTCCAGATAGGCGCTGTCGGTGAACAGTCCGTGCGTGTAGAGCTCCAGGCCCGCGAGCATCGTGCGGGTGGTGAGCTGGTCGATGGCCTGGGCGGGGTCGTCGGTGGGTGCGACCCCGCGGCCGGCGGCGGCGTCGAGCTGTGCCATGACGATGAGGCCGACCTGGGCGGCGACGACCTGCCGCGCGCGCCCGGCGGGGTCTGCCGACGGCCGGATGGTGCCGGCCCCCTCGCCCGCCTCCAGGTAGGCCGCGGCGTCGTCCATGAGCCCGTCGACGAAGTGCGCCGCGAGCGCCCCGCCGTCCATGAGGCTGCGGACGATGTACGCGAAGAGCGGCGCGTACTCCTGCACCCGGGCGAGCATCCCGATCGTCTCGGCGGGCGACTTCTCCGCGATCGCCGACGACTTCTCCGCGCGGATCACGGCCAGCACGTGCTGGTCGCACTCCTCGCGCAGCGCGTCCTTGGAGCCGAAGTGGTGGATGACGAGGCCCGCGCTGACTCCCGCGTCCTCGGCGATGGTGCGGACCGAGGCCCGGAACCCGTCGCGGCCGAAGCGTGCGACGGCGGCGTCCCTGATGCGGGCGCGGGCGGTGAGGTCGTCTGAACGCACGTTCACTACACTAAACACGTGTTCAGTGGCGCGCAAGACCGAGCAGTCTCGCGGCGGGACCTCCCGATCCGGCGCGTGCCGACGATGGTCGCCTGCGGCGCTCGAGCCGCGTCTCCGAGCGACCTGTCTGCGACCGCGCGCGGCGCGGCCGGCCGGCCGTGTCGGACCCTGCGGTTAGCGTGCGGCGCGTGACCTCGACCTCCGCCAAGCGCCCCGACCGCAGCGCCCGCCCCGCGTTCCGCTGCACCGAGTGCGGCTGGACCGCGAGCAAGTGGGTGGGTCGCTGCGGCGAGTGCCAGGCCTGGGGGTCGGTCGTGGAGGACACCGGTCCCGGCGGCGGCGCCCCGCGCACGGTCGCCACCTCCCCCACGCGCTCACCCGCCCAGCCGATCGACCAGATCGACGTCGAGACGGCGCGGTCGCGGCCCACGGGGGTCGACGAGCTCGACCGGGTCCTCGGCGGCGGCCTCGTGCCGGGCGCCGTGGTGCTGCTGGCGGGAGAGCCCGGCGTCGGCAAGTCGACCCTGCTTCTCGACGTGGCGGCACGGGCCGCGCGCACGGGCCGCACGGTTCTCTACGTGACGGGCGAGGAGTCGGCGGCGCAGGTGCGCCTGCGGGCCGGCCGGATCCACGCGCTCGACCCCCAGCTGCTGCTCACGGCGGAGACCGACCTGGGCACGGTCCTCGGGCACATCGAGCTCGTCGGGCCGGACCTGCTCGTCCTCGACTCGATCCAGACCATCGCGTCCGCGCAGGTCGAGGGCACGGCCGGCGGGGTGTCGCAGGTGCGCGAGGTGGCCACGGCGGTGATCCAGGCGGCCAAGGCCCGGGACATGCCGGTGGTCCTCATCGGCCACGTGACCAAGGACGGCTCGGTCGCGGGGCCGCGCACGCTCGAGCACCTCGTGGACGTCGTCTGCCAGTTCGAGGGCGAGCGGCACTCGCGCCTGCGCATGCTCCGCGCGACCAAGAACCGCTACGGCCCGACCGACGAGGTCGGCTGCTTCGACCTGTCGGAGTCCGGGATCGTCGGGCTGCCGGACCCGAGCGGCCTGTTCGTCTCGCAGGCGCTGCACGCCGTGCCGGGCACCTGCCTCACGGTCACCCTCGAGGGCCGCCGGCCGCTGGTGACCGAGGTGCAGTCGCTCGTCGCGCCCAGCGCGGTCCCCAACCCGCGCCGGACCACCAGCGGGGTCGACAGCAGCCGCCTCGCGATGGTGCTCGCGGTCCTCCAACGACGCCTCGGCGCGCGGCTCGCGGACCAGGACGTGTACGTCTCGACCATCGGCGGTGCGCGCGTCGCCGAGCCGGGCGCCGACCTGGCGCTCGCCCTGGCCGCGCTGAGCTCGCGCGAGAACATCCCGCTCCCGCGCGGCCTGGTCGCCATCGGGGAGATCGGGCTGGCCGGCGAGATCCGGACCGTGTCCGGCGTCGGACGGCGCCTGGCCGAGGCGGCGCGGCTCGGGTTCACGCGCGCGATCGTCCCCGCCGGCGCCCTGGACGGCGCCACACCCCCGGCCGGGCTGACCGTGCTGATGGCCGCCGACCTCATCGAGGCCGTGACCGCCGCCGGCCTGGTCCCGGACTCCGCACCCGCCGGACGGCGCTGAGTCGTCCCTCGTCGCTCGTCCGGAAAGAATTGCTCGATCATTCGTCTTGACCGGTATAGAGATCGGGGTTACTTTATCGGTATAGAGAACGACGACCCGACAGGAGAAGCCCTGATGTCGATGGACAGCTCGCAACTTGGACTGCTGCTCGGTGTGAGCGTCGCGCAGCACGAAGCCGACAGCGCACGTCCGTGGGCGCCCGAGGCGCCGGAGCCCGAGAGGCACCGCCGGGCACCCCGGACCCGTGCACCGCGCACCCGCCGCACCCTGGCGGACGCCCTGCACCACCTCGCCGACGCGGTCGCACCCGCCTGCCCACCCGAGGCGGGTCACCCGGCCCGATGACGGTCTCGCCTCCGGGACCGGTCCCGGCGACCTACCCTGTCCCGCATGGAGCGGAACAGGGTGGCGTCGTGTCGCGGGTGACGCTGCAGACGATCGCCGACCGCGTCGGGGTCAGCCGGATGACGGTCTCGAACGCGTTCTCCCGCCCGGACCAGCTCTCGGCGGACATGCGACGCACGATCCTCGCGGCCGCGGCGGACCTAGGCTACGTGGGGCCCGACCCCTCGGCGCGCGCGCTGGCCCGCGGCACCACGGGCGCCGTCGGCGTCCTGCTCACGGAGTCCGTCGGGGCGGCGTTCCGGGACCCGATCGCCGCCGCGTTCTTCGGGGCGGTCGCCGAGGAGCTCGCCCCCACCGGGCTGGCCGTCGTCCTGCTCCCGTCGACGGGTTCCGAGGGCACCATCCCGGCGCGCGACATCCCCATGGACGGCGCCCTGGTCTACGGGTGCGCCGCCGACTACCCCGCGGTCGACTGGCTGGTGAAGCGCAAGCTCCCGCTGGTGTTCGTCGACGGCGAGCCCACGGCCGGGGCCGCGAGCGTGCTGCTGGACGAGCAGCACGGCGCACACCTGGGCGCCCAGCACCTGCTCGACCTCGGGCACCGCCGGATCGGCATCCTCACCATGAACGTCGAGGTCCCGCCCGGCTTCGCGCCGGACCCGTCCGCCGCGGGCTCGGGGTTCGTGGCTCGTGAGCGGCAGATCGGCTGGATGGAGCCGCTCGACGCCGCGGGGGTCACGCCCGTCGTCATGGAGGTCCACGACAACGCGGAGCCGTACGTCTCCGAGGGGGCTCGCGCGCTGCTGAGCGCGCCCGACCGCCCGACCGCGGTCCTGTGCTTCTCCGACCTCATGGCGGCCGCGGTGGTGCACGCCGCCGAGGAGCTCGGGCTCCGGGTCCCGCAGGACGTCTCCGTGGTCGGGTTCGACGACTCGCCGCTGGCACGCCGGCTGCGACCCGCCCTCACGACGATCCACCAGGACTTCGCCGCCAAGGGCAAGGCCGCCGCCGAGGCGCTGACCTCGTCGATCGCCCGGTTCCGCGCCGGCGACGCCCCGGAGCCGGAGCAGCACCGCATCCTGGTCGACCTGGTCGTCCGCGACAGCACGGCTCCGCCCGCCCACGCCTGATCCGACCCCGGGCGGGCGCGGCGTGGCCGGGCACTCGCGTGAAGACTTCGTCTCGCCATACGCGACAAAGTCTTCACGCACACGCGGCCAGGTCCGTGGTCTCCGACGTCCGGAACGCACTCGTCGACGGGTAGCCCGGCCTCAGCGGTGCGGTCAGCTGGCGACCGCCTCGCTCACCGCCCTGCTGGACAGCGACGCGCGGGCCCGGTCGAGGGTCGCCGTCGAGGCACCGTGCGCCTCGAGCACCAGGAACGCGGCGCCCAGCACCGGACGATCCGCGACGAACACCAGGTGTGCGCCGGGCGCCCCGGCAGCGATCCGCGCCCGGATGCCCTCGGTCAGGCCCGGGTCACGTGCGGCGAGCACTCCCCCGCCGAGGACGACCGGCACGGCCGCGCCCGTGAGGTCGAGCCGGCGCAGGGCCGCGAGCGCGAGCGCGGCGATCTCGTCCGCCTGCCGTTCGACCACGCCGACCGCCACGGCGTCCCCGCGTGCGGCGGCCTCGAGCAGGACCGGGGAGAGGAGCGTGACGTCGTTGTGGTCCAGGTGCCCGAAGTGCAGGTCCTCGATCACCGCGGCCATGGTCGGGCGCCCGAGGGCGGAGGGCACCAGCTGGGCGAGGATCGTCGGGTCCCCGCGGCCGTCGAGCGCCCGCGCGGCGTGCCAGATCGCCTGCTCGCCCAGCTCGAAGCCGCCGCCCCAGTCGCCGGAGATCCGGCCGAGGGCCGGGAAGCGGGCGGTCGCGCCGTCGGCCCGGCGGCCGACGCAGTTGATGCCGGTGCCGCACACGACGGCGACGGCCTGGTGCTCGGGCGTCCCCGCCCGGAGGAGCGCGAAGGTGTCGTTCTCGACCACCACGCCGGCCGCCTGCACGAACCACGGCAGCGCGTGCAGCGCGGCGCTGAACGTCTCGATCTCGACCGGCAGGTCCAGCCCGGACAGGTAGACGCCCACCCGCAGCACACGCGGCCGGGACACCTGCGCCAGCGCAGCCCGGACCAGGTCGTCGATGACGGCGAGCGCGGGCGGGACGCCGATCACCTGCGGGCACGAGCCGCCGCCGCGGGTGTGTGCCAGCACCGTGCCGTCGACGGCGAGCACGACGACGTCGGTCTTGCTGCCGCCCCCGTCGATCGCGAGGAGGACGCCGGTCATCTCGTCCTCGCGACGACGGTGCGCAGCGTCGGCCCGTCGGCCCTCATCGAGCCCACGCGAGGTGGTCGCGGTTGGCGGCGAGCAGGGCGTCGGACAACGCCTCGGCCTTGTCGTACTGACCCACCAGCGGGTGCGCGAGGAGGGCACGCACCACCCGGTCGCGGCCGCCGTGCACGGCCGCGTCGAGGGCGAGCCGCTCGTAGCCGGCGACGTGCCCGACCAGCCCGGCGAGGTCGTCGGCCAGCGGCGCGACCGGCAGCGGCGTGATGCCGGCCGCGCCGATGGTGGCGGGCACCTCGATGACGTGGTCGTCGGGCAGGAACGGCAGCGTCCCGTCGTTGCGGACGTTGACCACCTGCACGTCGCCGCGGTCGGCGGTGAGGGAGGCGAGCAGGTCGACGGCCGCCTCGGAGTAGAAGGCGCCGCCGCGGCGGGTGAGGGCCTCGGGCTTGGTGTTGATCGACGGGTCGGCGTAGAGCGCCAGCAGCTCGTTCTCCACGTCGGTCACCGCCTGCGCCCGCGACACGGCGCCGGGCGCGACCTGCTCAGCCAGGACCTCGTCGTGCGCGTAGTAGTAGCGCAGGTAGTACGACGGCACGCAGCCGAGCAGCGACAGCGCCGACGCCGGGAGCTCGACCTCGTCGGCAAGCTCCGCCAACCGGGAGGCCAGCAGGCCGGGCAGCCGGTCGGCGCCGTCCACGGAGACCCCCCGCACCCAGGTCAGGTGGTTGAGCCCGACGTGGTCGAGCGCGACGGCGGACGGCTCGACATCGAGCATCGTTGCGAACCGGCGCTGGAACCCGATGGCCACGTTGCACAGCCCGACGGCCCGGTGACCCTCCTGCAGGAGGGCGCGCGTGACGATGCCGACGGGGTTGGTGAAGTCGACGATCCACGCGTCGGGCCGGGCGTGCTGCCGGACCAGCGACGCGAGCGAGAGCACGACCGGCACCGTCCGGAGCGCCTTCGCGAGCCCGCCGGGCCCGGTCGTCTCCTGCCCGAGGCAGCCGCACACGTGCGGGAACGTCTCGTCGGTGTGCCGGGCCGCCTGCCCGCCGACGCGCAGCTGGAAGAGCACGACGGAGGCGTCGGACACCCCCGCGACGACGTCGGACGTGGCGGTGACGCGCACGTCGTACCCGTACCGCGCGAACATCCGCCGCGAGACGCCGGCGACGAGCTCGCGGCGCGTGTCGGAGGGGTCCACCAGGCACAGCTCGGTGAGCGGCAGCAGCGAGCGCAGCCGGGCGAACCCGTCGACGAGCTCGGGTGTGTACGTCGACCCGCCGCCGATGACGGTGAGCTTCATCCCTTGACCCCTGTCAGTGTCACGCCGCGCACGAAGGTCCGTTGCGCGAGGAAGAAGATGAGGACGACGGGGACCATCGCGATCAGGGTCGCGGCCATCGTCAGGTTCCAGTCCACGGCGCGGGTGCCGCGGAACTGCGCGAGCGCGTAGGAGACGGGCCAGGCCGACTCGTTCTCCGACGTGTAGAGCAGCGGGCCGTAGTAGTCGTTCCACGACGTGAAGAACAGGAAGATCGCCGTCGCCGCGATGCCCGGCTTGGCCATCGGCACGATGACCCGCAGCAGCGTCCGCAGCTCGCCGCAGCCGTCCAGGCGGGCGGCCTCGGTGTACTCCTTGGGGATCGTCAGGAAGAACTGGCGCAGCAGGAAGATCGAGAACGCGTCGCCCAGCAGGTTGGGCAGGATCAGCGGCCACAGCGACCCGGTGAGGCCGAGCTTCGACCACATCACGTACAGCGGCACGCTGGTGACCTGCGGCGGGAGCAGCATCATCGCGATGATGAGCACCAGGTAGACGTTCGAGCCGCGGAACTGGATCCGGGCCAGGGCGTACCCGGCGGGCACGGACGAGACGAGCATGAACGCCGTCGCCAGCCCCGCGTACAGGAACGAGTTCCCGGTGTACTTGAGCATCGGCAGCTTCTCGAACACGAGCGCGAAGTTGTCCCAGTGCCACGACGTCGGCCACCCGAACGCCGTCCCGGCCTGCTCCGGCGACATCACCGACGTGAGCAGGATGAACACGAACGGCGCCAGGAACAGCACGCAGAGCATGAGGAAGATCGCGTGGTCCGCCACCCAGACCAGCGGCGAGCGGTGGCGGATCAACTGGCCACCTCCGGGGTGAACGCCTTGAAGCGGCGCAGCAGGAACGCCATCACGATGGCGGCGACGACGAACAGGACGACGGCCATCGCGGAGGCGTACCCCAGCAGGTTGGCGCCGAAGGCCTTGGAGTACAGGAGCTGGCCGTAGGTGAGCGTCGACTGGTCGGGCCAGCCGAGCGCGCCGGCGGCACCCTCGCCCACGGAGGCCTTGCCCTGCGCGGTGGTCGCCGCGACGGCGGGCTCGGTGAAGTACTGGAGCGCCGCGATGATGCCGGTGATCAGGGCGAACAGCAGCACGGGCGTCATGTTGGGCACGGTGACGTACCAGAACTGCTGCCAGCCGTTGGCGCCGTCGAGCTCCGCCGCCTCGTACTGCTCGGCCGGGACGTCGAGCAGGCTGGCCAGGAAGATCACCATGATGTCGCCCAGCACCCAGAGCCCGAGCAGGACGAGGGAGGGCTTGGCCCAGGCCGGGTCGGTGAACCAGCCCGGACCGTCGATGCCGACCTTGCCGAGCAGCTCGTTGACCGGGCCGGTGGCGGGGTTGAACACGAACACGAACGCGATCGTGGCCGCCACCGGCGGGATCAGGGCCGGCAGGTAGTAGAGGGTGCGCAGCACGCCGGAGCTGCGCCGCGCCCGGGTGAGCACCCAGGCGACGACCATGGCCCCGACGATCCGGACCGGCACGAGGATCGCGACGAACCACAGCGTGTTGAGCACTGCGGTGCCGATCAGGGGGTCGCTCGTGAACAGGAACTTCCAGTTCGCGAAGTCGTTCCAGCGCGGCGGGTTCGACAGGTCGAACGCCGTGAAGGAGTAGAAGACCGTCATGACCAGCGGGAACACGAAGAAGATCAGCATGCCGAGCAGCGACGGGGACAGGAAGGCGAGCGCCGCCCTGTTCCGTCGGCGTTGGATCGTCGAGGCCACGGGCGTCAGCCCGCCTGAAGCTTGACGGCGGCGTCGATCTCGTCGTCGACCTGTGTGAACATGCCCGGCAGGTCCGTGACGTCACCCTGCTGCCACTTGGCCGTGTGGGTGCCGAAGATCGTCTGGTACTCCGCACCGATCGCGCTGGGCGGGGTCGTCGAGGACGCGGGGTTCTCGAAGATGTCGAGGAACGTCTTGAACTGCGGCGTGACCTCGAGGTCGGGCGACGCGATGGCGTCGCTCGTCGTCGGCGCGTTCTTCAGGCCGTTGGAGAGCTTGACCTGCGCGCCGGTGTCGGTCGTCAGGTACTTGATGAACGCCCAGGCCGCCTCGGGGTTCTTCGAGCCCTTGCCGATGCCGACGATGTTGCCGGTGATGTAGCCGGCGCCGTAGCTGTCCTCGTAGCCCTCGGCCGACGGGATCGGAGCAGTGCCGTACGTCAGGTCGGGCGCCTGGTCGTCGATGAACGCCGTCCGGTACTCGCCGTCGATGTTCATGGCGACGCGGCCGGTCTGGAAGTCGTTCTCGGCCGAGAACTCCTGGCCCAGCGCGGCCTGGAAGTCGGCCAGCTTCTGGTAGCCGCCGAGCCTCTCGATGAGGTCCTTCTGCCACTCGAGGATCGCGGTCCAGCCCGGCGACGAGCCGATCGCGGACGTGCCGTCCTCGTGGAGCCACTCGGCGTCGGCGGCCGGGCCCCAGTGCGACTCGGCGTTCTCGTAGTAGCCGAGCAGCGGCATGAAGCCGAGCTGCTTGATCGAGCCGTCGTCGTTGAACGTGGTGAGCTTGACGGCCATGTCGGACAGCTCGGCCAACGTCTTGGGCGGCTCGGTGTAGCCGGCCGCGGCCAGCAGGTCGGTGTTGTAGTACAGGCCGTACACGTCGGCGAGGGCGGGCATCGTGCAGCGCTTGCCCTCGAACGACGTGTAGCCCAGCACCGTGTCGGGGATCTGCGTCAGGTCGACGCCGTCCCGCTCGATGAAGCTGGTCAGGTCGGCGAAGTCGCCCGACGAGCACAGCGGGCCGACCTGGTCGGTCGAGTAGGACAGGCCGACGTCGATGGGCTGCCCGGCGGAGATCGCCTTGCGCATCTTCTCGTCGTCCTGGCCGGACTTGACCGTCACCGTGACGCCGGGGTTGGCCTTCTCGAAGTCGTCGACCACGGACTGGATGACGTCGGCCTCGCGGTCGGTGAAGAAGTGCCAGAACTGGATGTCGCCGGTCACCTCGGACGGCGCGCTGGCCTCGGCGGTGGGGCCGCCGGACGATCCGCCGCTGCAGGCGGCCAGGCCGAGGACCGCGGCGATCGCGGGGACGACCAAGAAGGTGCGTGTTCTCACCGTGTGCTCCTGTTCGTGGGCGCGACGAAGCACCCGGTCGGCCGGGGTCGCCGTGCGTCGATGTGGTTAGGGGACGAGGTCGAGCAGCCGAGAGCGCAGGTCGGCGCCGACGACGGATCGCGCACCGCGCAGCACCGGGTGATCAGCCACGGTGCTCACGGAGATGTGCGGGGACCACCGGGTGGTCCTGCGGATGTGCCCTCGCACGTACTCGGCGAGGGTTCGACCGCCGGCGACGCCGGTCGGTCCACCGAGCACGACCACGGGCGGGTCGAGCACGGCGAGCACGGGGACGACGCCGACCGCGACGCGGGTCGCGAGCTCGCTCAGCACCGCCGGCCGCGCGGGGTGCGTGGCGAGGTCGGTGAGCACGGCGTCGAAGGAGCGGCCGCGGACGCCGTGCGCCCGGGCCAGGTTCTTGATGGCGATGCCGCCGATGAGGTCCTGCAGGTCCTTGGCCGACGGGACCAGCTCGGCGGCCGCGCGCGGGACCGGCAGGTAGCCGATCTCGCCGGCCCCGCCCGACGCCCCGCGGTGCAGGCTGCCGCCGAGGTCGACCGCGACGCCCAGCCCGTCGCCCATCCACAGCAGGGCGAACCCGTCGACGTCCCGGCCGGCGCCCTCGACGCGCTCGGCGACGGCCGCGAGGTTCACGTCGTTGTCGATGCGGACGCTGACGCCCAGGCCGTCCTCGAGCTGCGCCCGCACCGCCTTGCGCGGCCAGCCCGGGATCAGGCCGACGAAGGCGAGGTCGTCGGTGCGCGGGTCCACGGCGCCCTGCAGGCCGACGATGACGGTGACGACGGTGTCGGGCGTCGTGCCCGCCGACTCGCACGCGGCCTGGATCGCGGCGCTGATGTCGCCGACCGCCGAGCGCTCGGCGGCGGTGCGCGCCAGCGGCACCTCGGCGATCGGGTACTCCGTGCCCGCGGCGTCCACCAGCGTGGAGAGCACCCGGTGCGGCCGGACGTCCACGGCGACCGCGTGGGCCCGGTCGGTGCGGACCGCGTACGTGACGGCGCTCGGCCCCCGGGCGGCGGCGACGGAGCCGACGACGTCGATGAGGTCGAGCTGCTCGAGGCGCGTGACCACCTGGCTCGCGGTGGGCTTGGACAGGCCCGTGAGCTCGCCGATCTGCGCCCGGGTGAGCGGACCGTGCTCGAGCAGGAGGGCGAGCGCGGCCTTGTCGTTCATGGCGCGCAGCAGCCCGGGAGTACCCGGCTGGCTGGGCGTGCCGCTCATGTCCACTCGTCCGATCGTCGTTGATCGAGGCCGCGCTGTGCGACCTCGTCAAACTAACAGGCAACTTTCCTAATAGACAACAGTCTGTCGGCGTCGGCCACGTCTCGGTCTCGTAACGGCCGGGTTACTTCTCGCGGGCGTCGGCGATCGGGCGAACCCGTGCGGGCGAACGGGTCCGCCATGCGGGTCGCAAGAGCCGTCGTCGGCCGGCGTCGTTACCATGCAACCGTGCCGCACGCTCCCGACGACCTCCTGAGGTCGACCCTCGCTGCCGTCGCCCCGGGCGGCGAGCTCCGCGACGGGCTCGAGCGCATCCTGCGCGGCCGCACGGGTGCGCTGATCGTCCTCGGGTTCGACAAGACGGTCGAGAGCATCTGCTCGGGCGGCTTCGTGCTCGACGTCGAGTTCTCCGCGACCCGCCTGCGCGAGCTGGCCAAGATGGACGGCGCCGTCGTCGTCGACGCGGGCATCTCCCGCATCGTGCGCGCGGCCGTCCAGCTGCTCCCGGACGTGACGATCGAGACGTCGGAGTCGGGCACCCGGCACCGCACCGCCGAGCGCGTGGCCAAGCAGACCGGCCTGCCGGTGGTCTCGGTCTCCGCCTCGATGCGGATCATCGCCCTGTACGTGGGCGGCCAGCGGCACGTCATCGAGGACTCGACCACGATCCTGTCGCGCGCCAACCAGGCCCTGGCCACGCTCGAGCGGTACAAGTCGCGTCTCGACGAGGTCAGCGGCACCCTGTCCGCCCTCGAGATCGAGGACCTGGTGACCGTCCGCGACGTGTCCGCCGTGGTCCAGCGCCTCGAGATGGTCCGCCGCATCTCCGAGGAGATCGAGGGCTACGTCGTCGAGCTCGGCACCGACGGCCGGCTGCTCACGCTGCAGCTGGACGAGCTGGTCGGAGGCATCGGCTCCGACCGCGCGCTCATCATCCGCGACTATGTCGACACCAGCCGGCGCGACGTCGACTCCGTGCTCGACGCGCTGGCCGAGCTCGACTCGACCGAGCTGCTGGACAACGCCCGCATCGCCAGCGTGCTCGGCCTGCCCGGCGGCGGCGACGCCCTCGACGCGGCGGTCGGTCCGCGCGGCTACCGCCTGCTCTCCAAGGTCCCCCGCCTGCCCGGCGCGATCGTCGACCGGCTCGTCGCGCACTTCGGCGGTCTGCAGAAGCTGCTCGCCGCGGGCATCGAGGACCTCATGGCCGTCGACGGCGTCGGCGAGCAGCGCGCCCGCGCCGTCCGCGAGGGGCTCTCCCGCCTGGCGGAGTCGAGCATCCTCGAGCGGTACGTCTAGCCCAGCCCGAACACGGCCGGCGGCGCGCTCGCGCCCGCGAGGTTGAGCTGCGCCGAGTAGGTTCCCGCGCCCGGTGTCGGCAGCCCGGCCGGACACCCCTCCGCCGACCGGACCTGGTTCCACGCGAACGGCGTCGCGTCGACGCCGCCGCCGGGGAGCAGCAGCGTGCGCGACTCGGTGCCCGCGACGATGCAGTCGCGGTTCGACCACACGCGGTCGGCGCCCGACGTGATGACGATCTCGCGCTGCGCCTCCCCCGCGTCGACCAGGCAGGGCTCGGTGCCGGTGTTGGTGATCGAGACGGTGAACGTGGCCGGCACCCCGGGGGCGTACGACGTGGCGTCCGGGGTCATCGCGAGGACGAGCCCGGCCGGCGCGCAGTCGGCGACCCCGCCGTGGTCCGTCGTCGGCGTCGTGCTCGGCGCTGCGTCCGTCTCGGCGGCGGGCGTGGACGACGTCGTCTGCGCGGCGGGCGTCGGGTCGTCGCCGGACCCGCGGCCGAACAGCAGCCAGAGGACCAGCAGGAGCAGGAGCAGCGGGATGCCGAGGACGACGAACCGGCGCACCCAGTAGACCCGGGCGGGTAGGGGTCGCGACTCGCTCATGCGTCCTCCGGCCCGTCTCGTCCGCTCCACAGCACCGCGCGATCCCGCGGCGCGACCACCGTAGAGGCAGGTCCGCGCACCCGCGCGGCCGACGCGCGGTGCGGCTCAGAGAGCGAGACGGACGATGGCCCGGTCGTCCTTGGGGCGGGCGACCACGTCGAAGTCGGCGGCGAGGAACAGGCCGACGGTGCCGCGGTACAGGTCCGCCGACGACCGCCGTCGGGTGCCGGTCTCCAGCGGATAGGCCTCGAGCGTGTGGGCGCCGGACGCCCGCGCGTGCTCGATGGCGGCCCGCAGCAGGGCGGTGGCGACGCCGCGCCGACGGAAGCCCGTGCGGACGACGAAGCAGGTCACCGCCCAGATCCCGGGGTCGTCGAGGTCGGCGCGGAGCTCTGGCGTGGTCATCGACGGGCTCGTGCGCACCCGCGGGAACTCGGTCCGCGAGGCGACCGACGCCCAGCCGACGGGCTCGCTGTCCACGGTCGCGATCACTCCCGGGCTGGCACCGGGCGCCGCGATCCGGGTGGCCAGCCGGTCCTGGAGGTCCTCGGTCGACATCGTGCGGAACTGCGAGTTCGGGAACCGGTCGAACTGGCAGAAGCAGCTGCCCGGGTCGCCCCGGCCCGCCAGGACCGCGACCGCCTCGTCGACCCCCGCGCACGGCGCGGCCGCCAGCTCCGTCATGCCGCCACCGTAGCCAGCCCCTCCGACAGCCGCCGCGCGCCCGACGTGAGGCAGGATGCTGCGGTGCCGCCGACCCCCGCCCAGCTGCGCGAGCCGGTGCTCGCGTGGTTCGCCGTGCACGCCCGCGACCTGCCGTGGCGGGCGGCCGACCGGACGCCGTGGGGCGTCCTGGTCAGCGAGGTCATGCTGCAGCAGACGCCGGTGGTCCGGGTCGAGCCGGCGTGGCGGTCGTGGATGGCCCGCTGGCCGACGCCGGCCGACCTGGCGGCGGCCTCGACGGCTGACGTGCTCCGCGCGTGGGACCGGCTGGGCTACCCCCGGCGCGCGCTGCGCCTGCAGGAGTGCGCGCGGGCTGTCGTCGAGCGGCACGGCGGCGAGGTGCCGGCCGACGAGGCGTCGCTGCTTGCCCTGCCGGGCATCGGCTCCTACACGGCCGCCGCCGTGCTGGCCTTCGCCTACGGTCGCCGGTCGGTCGTGCTCGACACCAACGTGCGGCGCGTGCTCGCCCGGACGGTCGACGGCGTCGCGCTGCCCGCGCCGAGCCAGACCGTCGACGAGGTCCGGCGCGCGGCCGGCTACGTGCCTGACGACGACGCGCGCGCGGCGCGCTGGGCCGCGGCGTCGATGGAGCTCGGCGCACTCGTCTGCACCGCCCGCTCGCCCCGGTGCGACGCCTGCCCGGTGCGCGACGTGTGCGCCTGGTACGGGAAAGGCCGACCCGCCGACGAGCACGCCGGCCGGCGTCGGACCCAGTCCTTCGAGGGCACGGACCGGCAGGTGCGCGGCCGCGTGATGGCCCTGCTGCGCGACGCCCTCGGTCCCGTGCCGGCCGCCGCGGTCGACGCGGTCTGGCCGGACGCCCGGCAGCTGGCCCGGTGCGTCGACGGCCTGGTCGCCGACGGCCTGGTCACCCGCGACCCGGCCGCGAGCGACGACGACCCCCCGACCTACCGGCTCCCGGCCTGACGGACGTCGACCTGCGCGGCGCCGGAGGCCGTTCGTGGGAGCATGCCGCCATGCTGAGCGCCCTCGACGTCCTCAACCAGAAGTTCGCGGCCACCAAGTTCCGCGAGGGCTACGACCAGGACGAGGTCGACGACTTCCTGGACCGGGTGGCCGAGACGCTCAAGGAGCGCGAGGGTGTCGGCCGCGCCGCGAAGCCGGTGACCGTCGCCGACCTGGAGGCGGTCCGGTTCCAGGCCACGAAGTGGCGCGAGGGCTACGACCAGCAGGAGGTCGACGACTTCCTCGACCGGGTTCGCCTGGCGCTGCAGGACCCCGCTCCCGTGGCGGAGGTCGCCCCGACCTGGAACCCGGTGCCGGCCGGCGTCCGAGCCGACGGGCCGCTGTTCCCGCCCAGCTCGATCGGCGCCCCGCACAGCGCCTCGGTCTCCGGGTCCGCCCTGGTGATGCGCCTGCAGACGATGCGCGCCACCCGGCCGATGGGCGCACCTGACGCGGTCGCGGTCCGCCTCCCCGACGGCACCCTGCGCCCGGTCACCGACCTGCGGAACACCGTCGACGGCATCGAGCTCGTCCTCGGCTGACGGGCTAGAGCCGGTCCCACTGCTCCTTGGTGATCTCGTACCGCAGGCCGCCGAGCTCGGAGCCCTCGACCGCGAGCATGTCCTCGGGCGTGTCGAGGGTCTCGGTGACCGTCATGTCGAGCTTCTCCATCACGTTCTGCGAGGGGAGGTTCACGGACATCGTCTCCCCCCAGACCACGCGCACGTCGAGCTCCGAGAACGCCTTGCGCAGCAACGCCCGCGAGCACTCGGTGGCGTATCCCTTGCCCCACGCGTCGCGGCGCAGCCGGTACCCGAGCTCGACCTGGTCCAGCGGACCACCGCGCTCGGGGCGCAGGCAGAACCAGCCGATGAAGTCGCCGCTCTCCTTCTCGTACGCCGCGAACAGCCCGAAGTCGCCGTCCCACCTCTCGTAGGCCGCGAGGAGGCTCGGCAGGATCTGCTCGCGCACGATCTCCGACGGCGTCGCCTCGCCCCCGGACAGGTAGCGCATGACCTCCGGGTCGCTGTCCAGCTCGATCAGCAGGTCGGCGTCGTCGGCGGTGAACGGGCGCAGCGTGAGGCGGTCGGTCGCCAGGTAGGTGGTCACGCGCTCAGCGTGCCCGAACGAGCGTCGGGGCCCCAGGGCTTTTCCCCGACGGCTCAGTCCAGCTCGACCAGCATCCGCGTGTTGCCCAGGGTGTTCGGCTTGACGCGCGCGAGGTCGAGGAACTCGGCGACGCCGTCGTCGTGCGAGCGCAGCAGCTCGAGGTAGACGTCCGGCGTGACGGGCGTGCCCTCGATGACGTGGAACCCGTGGGACTCGAAGAACGCCACCTCGAACGTCAGGCAGAAGACCCGGCGCAGACCCATCTGCCGGGCCCGCTCCAGCAGGGCGTCGAGAAGCGCGTGCCCCACGCCGGTCCCCCGCCGGGAGCGGTCGGCGGCGAGCGTGCGGATCTCCGCGAGGTCCTGCCACATGACGTGCAGGGCGCCGCAGCCGATGAGCGTCCCGTCCTCCGCCTCGACGACGAGGAACTCCTGCACGGCCTCGTAGTACCCGACCCACTCCTTGGCCAGCAGGATGCGCTCGGCGGCGTAGGGCTCGACGAGGGCGCGAATGGCCCGGACGTCGGCCGGCAGGGCGGGGCGGACGCGGAAGGACATCCGGCCAAGGTACTGGCGTGCCCGGCCGGGACCCGGGAGCCGCCCGGCTCCCGAGACGCGTCGGCGGTCAGACCCGCGCGCGCACCCGCCGCGGGTGGGGCGGCTCGGCCGCGTCGAGCAGCCCGGTGGCCGTGATCTCGTCGACCACCAGGTCCGTCACCACCCCGGCGCGAAGCGCGGCGAGCAGCGGCGCCACCTTGTTGTCGCCGGCCACGACGCAGACGCGGCGCGGGACGCGCTGGAGCTCGACGGGCGTCGGACCGGTGGCGCGCTCGTTGAGGTGCACGTCCTGCCACGAGCCGTCGGCCCGCAGGAAGACGGTGCAGACGTCGCCCACGACGCCCTCGTCGTGCAGGTTCTTCACGTCGGCGTCGTCGAGGTAGCCCGCCGAGTACACGTGCGACGGCACGGCGCCGGCCACCGCACCGACCGAGAACACCGCGATGTCCGCGCGGCGCTGCATGTCGAGCACGCGCCGGACGGACCGCTCGCGCCACATGGCGGCCTTCGTGTCGGGGTAGTCGAAGAACGCGGGCACCGAGAAGTGGTGCACGGCGGCGGCGAACGCGGTGCCGAACGTCGAGATCAGGTCGCTGGCGTACTCGATCCCGCTGGTGCGCATGTTCGCGGCGCCGTTCAGCTGGACCACCGCGGAGCCGCGCGTCGGCTTGGGGGCGAGGTACCGCGAGACGGACGCGAGCGTGGTGCCCCAGGCCACGCCGAGGACCATGTCGGAGTCGAACCACGAGGACAGCAGGCGTGCCGCCGTGATGGACACCTGGTCCAGCCGCTCGATGTGGCTGGCGGAGTCCGGGACGGGGACGACGTAGGTGTCGATGCCGAACGCCGCGGCGATCGTGCGGCCCAGACCCGGTGCACGCGTGCTCGCCGGCCGGAGCGTGATCTCGACCAGACCGGACTGCCGCGCCCGCTTGATCAGTCGCGAGACGGTCGACCGGGAGGTGCCGAGATGGCGGGCGATGACCTCCATCTTGATGTCCTGGAGGTAGTACATGGACGCCGCCCGCAGGACGTCCTGCTCCCGCTCGATGTACACGATGACCCCCCTCCGGCCCGCGACCCATGTTGCACGTATGTGCACCGCAGTTGCGCGTTCGTTCGCCTCATGACGACGATAGCGAGCAAGCCCGTACCGGGCGAGTGGGACGACGCTGGACAACTGCGACACAACAGAACCACCGGGGGTACCACGGATGAGGACGGCGCCGCTGACGGCCCAGGCACGACAGGACGCACTCGACGCCATGCGCGGGAGTGCCGAACGCGGGAACGAGCTCGACGTCCTGGTGATCGGCGGCGGGGTCACCGGCGCGGGGATCGCGCTCGACGCCGTGTCGAGAGGGCTCTCGACCGCGATCGTGGAGGCCCAGGACTGGGCGAGCGGCACCTCGAGCCGGTCCAGCAAGCTGGTGCACGGCGGCCTGCGCTACCTGCAGATGCTCGACTTCCACCTGGTGCGCGAGGCGCTCACCGAGCGTGACCTGCTGATCAACCGCCTCGCGCCGCACCTGGTCAAGCCCGTCAGCTTCCTCTACCCGCTGGAGAACCGGGTGTGGGAGCGGGCCTACGTCGGCGCCGGCGTCGCGCTGTACGACACGCTCGCCTCGGTCACCGGCTCGAAGCGCGCCCTCCCGATCCACCGCCACCTGACCCGCAAGGGCATGGAGCGCCTCTTCCCCGACCTGCGGCACGACGCCGCGATCGGCGCGGTCCGGTACTGGGACGCGAGCGTCGACGACGCCCGGCTCGTCGAGACCCTGGTCCGCACCGCCGTGAGCTACGGCGCGCACGCCGCGTCGCGCACACAGGTGCTCGACCTGCAGACGACGACCGGCGGCGCGGTGACCGGCGCCGAGGTGGTCGACCTGGAGACCGGCGAGCGGATCGACGTCCGTGCCCGGGCGGTCATCAACGCCACCGGTGTGTGGACGGAGCAGACGGAGTCGCTCGCGGGGGCCGAGGGCGGGCTGCGCGTGCTCGCCAGCAAGGGCATCCACATCGTCGTCCCGCGCAGCCGGATCGCCGGGGACGTGGGGCTGATCCTGCAGACCGAGAAGTCGGTGCTGTTCATCATCCCGTGGTCGCGCTACTGGGTGATCGGCACGACGGACACGCCGTGGGAGCAGGAGCTCGTCCACCCCGTCGCGACGAGCGCGGACATCGACTACGTGATCGAGCACGCCAACGCCGTGCTGTCCCGGCCGATCACGCGCGAGGACATCATCGGCACCTGGGCCGGCCTGCGACCGCTGCTCCAGCCGCAGGTGAAGGCGGGCACCAGCAGCGCGAAGGTGTCGCGCGAGCACACGGTCGCCGCACCCGCCCCGGGGTTCACCGTCATCGCGGGCGGCAAGCTGACCACCTACCGCGTGATGGCCAAGGACGCGGTCGACTTCGCCATCGGCAGCCGCGCGACGAGCCTGCCGTCCATCACGCACGACCTCCCGCTGGTCGGCGCGGAGGGCCTGCAGGTGTTCCAGCGGCAGGCCCGCGCGATCGGCCAGAAGTACGGCTGGACCCGGCCGCGCATGGACCACCTGCTGCACCGGTACGGCTCGCTGCTCGGCGAGCTCATCGACCTGGTCGACGCCGACCCGTCCCTGGCGGAGCCGCTGGCGAACGCCGACGCGTACATCGGCGCCGAGATCGTCTACGCGGCCAGCCACGAGGGCGCGCTGCACCTCGACGACGTCCTCATGCACCGCACCCGGCTCAACTACGAGCAGGCGGACAAGGGTGTGGGAGCCCTCGAGGAGATCGCGGACCTCGTCGCCCCCGTCCTGGGCTGGGACGCGCACAAGCGCAGCCAGGAGATCGAGGCGTACCGCGCCCGCGCCGAGGCCGAGGACGCGGCGGCGCGAGAGACCGACGACGCCGAGGCCGTGAAGGTCCGGCTGCGCGCGGCCGACGTGCCGCCGATGCTCTCCGACGGGCCGGTCGCCGCGGGCACCAAGCCCGGTTCGCCGCGCGGGAAGGGCTCCTCCGGACCCGCCGGAACCTGAAGACTCCCCGCGGTCCTCCGCGGGGCGCACGTGACAACGACGTCCGTCAGAAAGGGTCGACAGTGGACTACACAATGGGAGAGGTCTTCCTCTCCGAGGTTCTCGGTACCGGGATGCTCGTGCTGCTCGGTACCGGTGTCGTCGCGAACGTCATCCTGCCGAGGAACAAGGGGTTCGACGGCGGCTGGCTGCTCATCAACTTCGGATGGGGCCTCGCGGTCTTCGCAGGTGTCTACACCGCCTTCAAGTCCGGGGCACACCTCAACCCAGCAGTGACGATCGGGATCTGGGCGAGCGGCGCAGCTGACTTCGCGCCGGGCGTCCCGGTCACCGCAGCCAACGGCTTCCTGTACGTCACCGCACAGATGGCGGGTGCCGCCCTCGGCGCACTCTTCTGCTACCTCGCCTACAAGAAGCACTTCGACGAGGACGCCGACGGCGCCACCAAGCTCGCCGTCTTCTCGACCGGCCCGGCTATCCGTTCGTACGCGTGGAACTTCATCACGGAGGTCATCGGCACGTTCGTGCTGGTCTTCGTCATCCTGGCGTTCGGCAAGACCCCCTCGGGTCTCGGCCCGCTCGCCGTCGCCCTGCTCGTGGTCGGCATCGGTGCCAGCCTCGGTGGGCCCACGGGCTACGCCATCAACCCTGCGCGTGACCTCGGTCCCCGCATCGCGCACGCCCTTCTCCCCATCAGGGGCAAGGGCCCGAGCGACTGGGCGTACTCCTGGGTGCCGGTCTTCGGCCCCCTGGTCGGTGGCGTCATCGGCGGTCTCGTGGCGCACGCCTACGTCGGCTGACACCGACCACCCGCATCACCGTCGTCCCTGTCCGGACGGCGCCGCCAACCCCCCGGTAGGCGCCGTCCGGATCCCCAGAACCACCCGGAGGAATCTTCACCATGCCCGACACCAAGTACGTCCTTGCCATCGACCAGGGCACCACGAGCTCCCGCGCGATCATCTTCGACCACTCCGGCCAGATCGTCGAGACGGGCCAGATCGAGCACGAGCAGATCTTTCCGCGCGCCGGCTGGGTCGAGCACGACGCGGAGGAGATCTGGAAGAACGTCCGTGAGGTGGTCGGTCTCGCACTGACCCGCGCCAACCTCACGTACAAGGACCTCGCCGCGGTCGGCATCACCAACCAGCGCGAGACGGCGGTCGTCTGGGACCGGACCACCGGCAAGCCGGTCTACAACGCGATCGTCTGGCAGGACACGCGCACGCAGAAGATCGCCGAGGAGCTGGGGGCGCTCGGCGGCGGCGCGGAGCGGTACAAGGCGAAGGTCGGCCTGCCGCTGGCCACCTACTTCTCCGGGCCGAAGGTCAAATGGATCCTCGACAACGTCGAGGGTGCGCGGGCCAAGGCGGACGCCGGTGACCTGGCGTTCGGCAACACCGACTCGTGGGTCCTCTGGAACATGACCGGCGGGGTCGACGGCGGCGTGCACGTCACCGACCCGACCAACGCCTCGCGCACCATGCTGATGGACCTCGAGACGCTGTCGTGGGACGCGGACATCGCCGCGGACATGGGCATCCCGCTGTCGATGCTGCCCGAGATCAAGTCCTCGTCCGAGGTGTACGGGACGGGACGCGAGGGCGGCATGGTCCCGGGCGTGCCGATCGCCGGCATCCTCGGCGACCAGCAGGCGGCCACCTTCGGGCAGGCGTGCTTCGAGGTCGGCATGGCCAAGAACACCTACGGCACCGGCAACTTCATGCTCATCAACACGGGCACGTCGCCGGTCCCGTCGAAGAACGGCCTGCTGACCACGGTCTGCTACAAGATCGGCGACCAGCCGACCGTGTACGCGCTCGAGGGCTCGATCGCCGTGAGCGGCTCGCTCGTCCAGTGGCTGCGCGACAACCTCGGCATCATCTCGTCGGCCCCCGAGATCGAGGAGCTGGCCAAGACGGTCGAGGACAACGGCGGCGCGTACTTCGTGCCGGCGTTCTCGGGCCTGTTCGCGCCGTACTGGCGGTCCGACGCCCGCGGCGCGCTCGTCGGCCTCACGCGGTACGTCAACAAGGGGCACATCGCCCGGGCCGCGCTCGAGGCGACGGCGTTCCAGACCCGCGAGGTGCTGGACGCCATGAACGCCGACTCGGGCGTCGACCTGACGGAGCTGAAGGTGGACGGCGGCATGGTCCAGGACGAGCTGCTCATGCAGTTCCAGGCGGACATCCTGGGCGTCCCCGTGGTCAGGCCGAAGGTCGCGGAGACCACCGCCCTGGGCGCGGCCTACGCGGCCGGCATCGCCGTCGGGTTCTGGAGCGGCGAGCAGGACGTCATCGACAACTGGGCCGAGGACAAGCGCTGGGAGCCGGCGATGGCCGACGACGAGCGCGACCGGCAGTACCGGCTCTGGAAGAAGGCCGTCACCAAGACCTTCGACTGGGTGGACGACGACGTGAGCTGATCCTCACGACGGGCGAGGGCCGGGGAGCGACGGAGCTCCCCGGCCCTCGTCGCGTCACTCCTCGTGCGAGGCGGCGTGCACACCGTGGGCGGCGTGGGCGCCGGTGTGCGTGCCCTCGGGCACCACGTCGACCGGGGCGGCGGCGGTGTGGGCGCCGGCCTTGTCGAGCGCCGCGCCCTCGATGTCGACGTTCGGGATGATCTTGTCGAGCCAGCGGGGAAGCCACCACGCCGACTTCCCCAGCAGGGTCATCGCGGCCGGGATCATGGTCATGCGGACCACGAGGGCGTCGAAGAGGATCCCGATGGCGAGCGCGAACGCGATGGGGCCGATCTGCGCCGAGCCGCTGAACACGAAGCTCGAGAACACCGAGATCATGATCAGCGCCGCGGCCAGCACGACGCGCGCGCCGTGGGCGAACCCGAGGCGGACCGACGTCGTCGGGTCGGCGCCGTGCACGTGCTCCTCCCGCATCCGGGAGACCAGGAAGACCTGGTAGTCCATGGCCAGGCCGAACAGCACTCCCACCAGCAGGATCGGCAGGAAGCTGAGCAGCGGGCCGGTGGAGTCGACGTTGAACACCCCCGACAGCCAGCCCCACTGGAACACCGCGGTCGTCGCGCCGAACGCGGCGGCGATGGTCAGCAGGAAGCCCAGCACGGCGGTGACCGGGACCAGCAACGACCGGAACGCGACGAGCAGCAGGACGATCGCGAGCCCGACCACGATGAGCAGGAACAGGGGGAACGCGTCGGCCAGCTTCTCCGTGATGTCGATGTTCGCCGCTGCGGCACCTGTGACCCACAGCTGCGTGCCGGTGGCGGCCTCGAGGTCCGGGCGGGCGTCGCGGATGGCGTGCACCAGGTCCGCGGTCACCTCCGAGTCCGGTGCGCCCGTGGGGATGACGACGACGAGCGCGGCCTCGGCACCCTCGGTGGCTCCGGGCGCCGCGATGGGCGCCGCGTAGGCGACGTCGGGGAGGGCCGCCACCGTCGTGGTCACCTCGACGACCGCGCTGGACAGCGTGGAGGGGTCGTCCTTGGCGTCGACGAGGATCACGAGCGGGCCGTTGAAGCCGGGGCCGAAGCCGTCCGCCAGCATCTCGTACGCCACGCGGTCGCCGGAGCCCTCGGGCTCGCGTCCCGCGTTGGGCAGCCCGAGCCGCATGCTCAGGGCCGGGATCGCGATGACCAGCAGCACGATCGCGCCCGCGAGGAGCGTGAGGACGGGGTGCGTCGTGATGAACCGGCCCCAGCGGTTCTTCGCCTCGCGCGAGTGCTCGGCCTGCCGCAGCGCGCGGCCGCGCGGCCGCAGGCGCTCGCCGGCGAAGCCCATGAGCGCGGGCAGCAACGTGACGGCGACGAGCACCGCGACGACGACCGTCGCGGCGGCGGCGAGGCCCATCGCGGCGAGGAACGGGATGCCGGTGACCGTCAGGGCCGCGAGCGCGATGACGACGGTCGTGCCGGCGAAGACGACCGCGCTGCCGGCGGTGCCCGCGGCGTGCCCGGCCGACGCCTGCGGGTCCATCCCGTCGGCGAGCTGCTGGCGGTGCCGCGAGAGCAGGAAGAGGGCGTAGTCGATGCCGACCGCGAGCCCGAGCATCAGTGCCAGGGTCAGCGTCGAGGAAGAGATGTCCGCGACGGCCGAGAGTGAGAGCACGCCCGCGACGCCGATGCCGACGCCCAGGAGCGCGGTGAGGATCGGCATGCCTGCCGCGAGCAGCGACCCGAAGGTCACGACGAGCACGACCAGCGCGACGACCAGACCGATCGCCTCGGTGGGACCGGCCAGCTCGAGCGGTGCGGTGAACGGCCCACCCGCCAGGGCCACCTGGTACCCGTCGGCCTCGAGGCTCGTCGCGGCGTCCTCGAGCGCGGCGGTCGTCGCGTCGGGGACGTCGTCCACGCCGACGCCGAACGCCACGTCGACGTACAGGACGCTGCCGTCGGGGGCGACGGCCTGGGCGGCCACCGGGTCGGAGAGACCGACGACGTCCTCCGCCTCGGCGACGGGCGCCAGCGCGGTGAGGACGTCCTGGATGCCGGTACCGGTCAGGAACGACTCGCCCTCGGGTGCCTGCACGACCACCCGGGCGCTGGACGTGTCGCCCCCCACCTGCGCCGACATGCTGCTGTCGGAGCCCACGTCGGCCGCCTGGTCGCCGAGGCGCTCGGCGACCAGCTCCTGCGCCCGCTGCGACTCGGTGCCCGGGATCGAGAACGAGTCCGCGACGTTGAGCCCGGAGGCCACCGCCCCGAACCCGGCGGCGCCGAGCACCAGCAGCCACGAGACGAGCACGATCCAGCGGTGGCGGAAGCTTCCCCGGCCCAGACGGTCCAGCACGCGTGCCATGTTCACTCCTTGGTCGACGGTGCAGGATACCCGACAGGTGTCGGTTAAAGGACAGTGGCATGATATGACGCGTGACGATCCAGGACGACGGCGCCCGGGTGGACCCACGCGTGCTGCGCACGCGACGGCTGCTCCAGGATGCCCTGCTCTCGCTCGCGCGGGAACGGAACCTCGACGAGATCTCCGTCGCAGACGTCGCCGACCGCGCCACCGTCAACCGCAGCACCTTCTACCAGCACTACCCCGACACCGACACGCTGCTGGCCGACGCCCTCGACGCCCAGGCCGCCCTCGTCGGCGCCGACCTCACGCAGATCCGGCCGGGTGCCGCCGACGACGGGCCGCCCGAGGTGCTCGTCCGGTACGCCACCCACGTCGCCGAGAACGTCGGGCTGTACCGCAGCGCGCTGGGCGAGCACGGCTCCCCCGTCGCCGTGACCCGGCTGCGGCGACGCGTCGCGGCGCTGGCCCTCGAGGGTCTCGAGCTGCACGGCGCACCCCCCGCGCTCTCCGCCCTGCCCCGACCGATCGCCGCCGCCGCGCTGGCCGGCTCCGTCATCGGCGTGCTCGTCGCCTGGCTCGAGCGTGAGCCGCTCCCCCCGCCGGTGGACGCGGCGTCGTGGGCCTGGTCAGCCGTGAGCGGCTGGCCCGCAGAGGGCTGAGGTTCCCCTCGGCGCGACGCTGCCGGCCATCGATCCGCTGCGTCCGCACTGCGGCGGGTCCTGGGCCACCGGAATGCGGACGTTGCGGCGGCGGTCAGCTGAAGTACGCGCCGCCGTTGACGTCGAGGACGGTGCCGGTGACGAAGGCGGCGCCGTCCGAGGCGAGGTACAGGACGGCCTCCGCGACGTCGTCGGCGGCGCCGGCCCGGTTCAGGGCTGACGCGGCCACCGCAGCCCGTTGCGCGGGTTCGGGGGTGTGCGCCGCGTGCAACGGGGTGCCGGCGACGAAGCCGGGGGCGACCACGTTCACGGTGATCCGCCGCGGCCCGAGCTCGCGGGCGAGGGCCCGGCTGAAGCCCTCGAGCGCTGCCTTGGCGGTCGAGTAGGCGACCATCCCGGTGCCGCCGCCGCTGCGGGCCGCCTGGGCGCCGATCGTGATGATCCGCCCGCCGTCGGGCATGACCGCGAGCGCGGCCCGGCTGGCGTAGAACGCCGACGAGAGGTTGAGGTCGAGGACGCCGTGCCAGTGGGCGTCGTCCATCGCCGGCACGGGGCGCCGCTCGACGGGTCCGCCCACGTTGTTCACCAGGATGTCGATGCCGCCGCCGAGCATGGAGGCCGCGTCGCTGATCGCCTTGTCGACGTCCCAGCTGCGCCGCGCGTCCACCTGGAACGACGCGGCGGTGCGGCCCTCGTCCTTGATCTCGGCGACGACGGCGCTGCCGTCGTGCGAGAGGTGCGTGATCGCGACGTCGGCCCCCGCCCGGGCCAGCGCGAGCGCGACGGCGCGCCCGATCCCCGAGGCGCCGCCCGTGACCAGCGCGCGACGGCCCGTGAGCGCGTCCTCCACGTGTTCGACCTCCTGTGTGCGACTTGTGAGCGCACCGTACGGGAGCGGTTCGTCCTGCTCAACACCCATGTGTCCCCATCATCCGGATGCGCTGGCTGTCAGCGACGCCCGGTAGCGTCCTGCCCCATGCGTCTGGCCACCTGGAACATCAACTCGATCCGCGCACGCACCGATCGCGCCGTCGCCTTCCTGGAGCGCACGGGCGTCGACGTCCTCGCGCTGCAGGAGACCAAGGTCAAGGACGACCAGTTCCCGCGCGAGGCGTTCGAGGCGCTCGGCTACGAGGTGGCGACCAGCGGCTTCTCCCAGTGGAACGGCGTCGCCATCGTGAGCAAGGTCGGCATCGAGGACGTCGAGGTCGGGTTTCCCGGCATGCCGACGTGGGGTGACCCGGCGGCCGCGGAGGCGCGCGCGCTGGGTGCGACCTGCGGCGGCGTGCGGGTGTGGAGTCTGTACGTGCCGAACGGCCGCGAGGTCGAGGACCCGCACTACGCCTACAAGCTCGACTGGCTCGGCCGGCTGCGGGACGCGGCGGCGGGCTGGCTGGCCGCCGACGCCGAGGCGCAGGTCGCCCTCGTCGGGGACTGGAACATCGCGCCCCTGGACACCGACGTCTGGGACATCGGCTGGTTCGCCGGCCGCACCCACGTCACGCCGGCGGAACGGGACGCGTTCACCGCCATCGCGGGAGCGGGCTACACCGAGGTCTCCCGGGTCCATCTCCCGGCCGAGCACACCTACACGTACTGGGACTACCAGCAGCTCCGGTTCCCCCGGAACGAGGGCATGCGCATCGACCTCACCTACGCGACGCCGGCGCTCGCGGCACGCGTGACCGGGGTGAGCATCGAGCGGAACGAGCGCAAGGGCAAGGCGCCGTCCGACCACGTGCCCGTGATCCTCGAGATCGCCGACTGACGGGCGGGGGGACGCCCGGGTGATGTCGGTGGAAAGACGGATCGGCGCAGGCGTGCGGTGGGCTAGGTTGCGCGCATGAGCAACGAGCCTGGGGGGCCGGCTCCGGTTCCCGACCCCTTCGCCGTCCCGGACCCGGCGCCGGCCCCGCCCGTGCCGCCGAGCGGCTACGAGGCCGTCCCGCCGACCCCGTACGGCACGCCCGCTCCCGCCGCTCAGGCCGGTCCGTACGGCGCACCCGGTCCGTCCGCGCAGCCGGGTCCCGACGGCGCACCGGTCCCGTCGGCGCAGACCGGTCCGTACGGAGCCACGGCACCGTACGGCCAGCCCGCCACCGCCCCCTACGGCCAGCAGCCGACCGCCCCGACCTACGGGGCGCCGCAGTACGGCGACCAGCAGTACGGCGCGCCCCAGTACGGAGCCCCGCCGTACGGGACGGCCGGCTACGAGCAGCCGTCGCCGTACGGCGCCCAGCCCTACGGCTACGGCCAGCCGTACGTCGCGCCGCCCACCGAGGGCATGGCGATCGCCTCGTTCGTGACGAGCCTGGCCGGGCTGCTGTTCTTCGGCGGGGTCCCCGGCGCGGTCGGCCTCGGGCTCGGCATCGCGGCACTCCGGCGCATCGGGGTGTCCGGCAAGGCGGGCCGCGGGTTCGCCATCGCGGGCATCGTCATCGGCGCGGTCGGGATCCTGTGGATGCTCGCCGTCATCGCGTACTTCGTGATCGTCTTCACGGTCATCGGCGCCACGGGTGGCTTCTCCCAGGCCATCGACGACTTCGAGCAGGGCACCGACCAGGAGTCGCAGGGTTCCACCGGGACCGACGAGACCCTCCCGGACTTCGCGCTGCGCACTGACCTGACCACGGGGACGTGCCTGACGTCGTACGCGGCCACGTACGACATGAGCGACACCGAGCCGGTCGACTGCGCGGTGCCGCACGAGGCCGAGGTCGTCGGGCTGATCCCGATGTCCGGCCCCGTGAGCCTGGACGCCGACGACGAGTTCGACACGGCGTACAACGACGCCTGGGACGACTGCGACGTGCTCACCGAGGGGCTGCTGCCGGACTACTTCTCCGACGGCGACATCTCGCTGTACTTCCCGCACCCGGACGACTACGCCGCCGGCACCACCTCGGCGTACTGCGTCTACTACGGCGACGAGCCCGGCATGACCGGCTCGGCGACCGCCGGGACGCTGCAGCTCGCGGGCACCGGGACGCAGTCCTGACCGGTCTCGACAGCCCGTACTCGTACCCCGAGGCGCACTACGCGCCGGGGTGGACCGAGCCGCGCCCGGCGCTCGAGCCGACCGCCGTGTGGTCGCTGGTGACCGGGCTGCTCGGCCTCGGTCCCGTCGCCCTGGTCCTGGCGGCGGTGGCTCTGCGGCGCATCGCGGCCCGGCGCACACGCGGCAGGGGCCTGGCGATCGCCGGCGGGGTGCTCGGCGTGCTCGGCACGGTCGCGCTGGCCGTCGTCGGCACGCTCCTGGTGCTCACCTCCCTGGCCACCCGACCGCTGCCCGCCGACGTGCCGGCGGCGCGCACCGCGCACGCCCAGCAGCTGGTCACCGGCAACTGCCTGGCCGAGATCCCCGACAACGGGGCGGTCGACTCCGTCCGCGTGGTGCCCTGCGCCGACCCGCACGAGGCGCAGGTGGTGACCGAGTACGCGTTCGCGGAGAATGCCGTCTGGCCGGGACAGCAGGCCGCCGACGCCCGGGTCGCGCGCGCGTGCGTGCTGGACGACAGCGAGATCACCGCCGGGGTGCGGACCGTCACCTGGTCGCCGACCGAGCGCTCGTGGGGCCGCGGCGACCGCATCGGGCTGTGCCTCGCGGTCGTCGACGGCGGCGGCGTCCAGGGCTCGTTCCTCGACGGGACCGCCCGCGTCCCCTGACCGTGGCGGTGCTCGCTGCGCCGCGCGTGTGAACCCGACCCCGCGCGGAGCGACCGGGCCGTCGAGGGGCACCTGCACGACTAGGTTGCGCGCATGACGGTCGACGCCGCGCCGCCCTGGCTCCTGCCCTCGACGCGCGAGGTCGACGACGCCGAGACGTGGGGCCGCGTCGCCCTGCTCACGGCCGTGTTCTCGATCCTGTCGTTGGGGGTGCTCGGGCCGCTGGCGCTCACGTTCGGCCTGGTCGCCCGGCGGGCGATGAGGCGCGCGGGGGTCACGCGCCAGGGACAGGCGACCGCCGCGATCGTCATCGGCGGCGTCGCCCTGGGCACGGCGGTCGTGGCGGTCGCGCTCGCCGTCGCGCTCGGGCTGCTCTCCCTTGCGGTCCTCGTCGTCGGGTTCGCGAACGCGCTCTACCGATGAGCGCGATGCGGCCGTACGACTTCGGACCCGGTCCGGTGCTCCGGCTCGCCCCGTGGGCGTTCGCGGTCGGGATCGCCGGCGTCGTCCTGGGCGCCCCTGCTCCGGTCGCGCTCGCTCTCGGCCTCCTCGCGCTGCACCGGTTACGGGGCTCGAACGCGAGCGGACGACCCTGGGCAGTCGCGGCCGTCGTGCTCGGAGCCGTGGGGATCATCGAGCTCGTCGTCGTCGTGGAGCTGGTCATCTCCTGGATGTCGGCGACCGGCTGAGTGTCGTTCTGCGTACGCCTCGCGCGTCATCCGGACATCCGCGCCACCCGGACACTTACCACCCGGTAGGAATTGGGCTAGGGTGGCGTGCACCGAACCCCAACGAGGAGGTACCCCGCGATGACGCAGGTCTTCGACGTCGAACGCGTCCTGGCTCAGCTGACCCTGGAGGAGAAGGCGTCCCTGACGTCCGGCTCCGACTTCTGGCACACCCAGGGCGTCGAGCGTGCCGGGGTGCCGGCGGTCATGGTGACCGACGGCCCGCACGGTCTGCGCAAGCAGGCGGAGGACGCGGACCACCTGGGGCTCGGCAACTCGGTCCCCGCCACGTGCTTCCCGACCGCCGCCGCGCTCGGCTCGTCGTGGGACGTCGAGCTGGTCACGCGCGTGGGCGAGGCGCTGGGCCGCGAGACGCGCGCCAACGACGTCGCCGTGCTGCTGGGCCCCGGCGTCAACATCAAGCGGACCCCGTTGTGCGGCCGGAACTTCGAGTACGTCTCCGAGGACCCGGTGGTCGCCGGCGAGCTGGGCACCGCGATCGTGCGGGGCATCCAGAGCCAGGGCGTCGGCACCTCCCTCAAGCACTTCGCGGCGAACAACCAGGAGTCCGACCGCATGCGCGTGTCGGCCGAGGTCGACGAGCGGACGCTGCGGGAGATCTACCTGCCGGCGTTCGAGCGCGTGGTGACCAAGGCGCAGCCGTGGACGGTGATGTGCGCGTACAACAAGGTCAACGGCACGTACGCGTCCGAGAACCACTGGCTGCTCACCGAGATCCTGCGCGACGAGTGGGCGTTCGAGGGGCTCGTCGTCTCCGACTGGGGCGCCGTGCACGACCGGGTGCCGGCGCTCGCCGCGGGGCTCGACCTGCAGATGCCCGCCGCGGGTCCGCGTCCCGACGAGGAGATCGTGGCGGCCGTCCGCGACGGCTCGCTCGACGAGGCCGTGCTGGACGTCGCCGCCCGCCGGGTGCTCGACCTGATAGCGAAGTCGCTCCCCGGGATCGAGACGGACGACTCCTTCGACGTCGACGCCCACCACGAGCTCGCCCGCGAGGCCGCCGCCGCCGGGTCGGTGCTGCTGAAGAACGACGGCGGCCTGCTGCCCCTGACCTCCACCGACGGCGTCGCGGTGATCGGCGAGTTCGCGCGCACCCCGCGCTACCAGGGCGCCGGCTCGTCGCAGGTCAACCCGACGCGGCTCGACGCTCCGCTCGACGCGCTGCGGGCGGCCGGCGGCGAGTACCCGTTCGCGGCCGGCTTCACCATCGCGGGCGGACCGTCCGGTGACGACGAGGTGCTCCTGACCGAGGCCGTGTCGATCGCGCGCGACGCCCAGACCGTCGTCGTGTTCCTCGGCCTGCCCGGCCCGGACGAGTCCGAGGGGTACGACCGCCCCCGCCTCGGCCTGCCGGACAACCAGGTGGCGGCGCTGCGCGCCGTTGCCGAGGTGAACCCCCGGGTGGTCGTGGTGCTCGCCAACGGCTCGGCGGTGAGCGTGACCGACTGGCGCGACCTCGCCCCGGCGATCCTCGAGACGTGGCTCGGTGGCCAGGCGGGTGGCTCCGCCGTCGCCGACCTGCTGCTCGGCGTCCGCAGCCCGTCCGGCAAGCTGACCGAGACCATCCCCCACCGCATCGAGGACACCCCGGCGTTCGGCAACTTCCCCGGCGAGGCGGGCGTGGTCCGCTACGGCGAGGGCGTGCTCGTGGGCTACCGCTGGTACGACACCCGCGCCATGGACGTCGCCTACCCGTTCGGGCACGGGCTGTCGTACACGACGTTCGGCTACTCCTCGGTGACCGCCGAGGTCGACGGCACCGACGTCACCGTGAGCGCGACGATCACCAACACCGGCTCGGTCGCCGGCGCCGAGGTGGTGCAGGTCTACGTCCGCGACCCGCAGGCCGCCGTCCTGCGCCCGACGCGCGAGCTCAAGGCGTTCGCCAAGGTGGCGCTCGAGCCGGGTGAGTCCCGCGAGGTGTCGTTCGCCCTGAACGCGCGGGACCTGTCGTACTGGCACCCCGGTCTGCGCCGCTGGGTGGTCGAGGGCGGCGAGTTCGTCATCGAGGTCGGGGCGTCGTCCCGCGACCTGCGCGGGTCGGCGTCGGTCGAGGTCGAGGGCGAGCCGCTGTGGGGCGAGCTCACGCCGATGTCGACGATCGAGGAGTGGTTCGCGCACCCCGTCGGCGGCCCGCTCCTGCAGGCCGCCCTGGTGCCGCCGGCCGACATGGGACCGCTCGACGAGACCATGCAGGCGATGATCATGCAGATGCCGGCCAAGGTGATCGCCGACTTCGGCATGGCCGGCTTCGACCGCGAGGCGCTGGACACGCTGGTGGCCAAGGTCGCCGCCGGCTGACCTGCAGCTACTGGGAGCGGCCACGAGTTCGCGAGGTCGTGAGTTCGCGACGAGGTCGTGAGTTGCCACGCACGACCTCGTCCGGAACTCACGACCTCGCGGCTTCCCGGACGGTCACGGCGGTGCCGGCGTCGGCGGCGGCGCCTGGGAGGATCGGCCGATGGACCTCGACCCGGTGCTGGCCGCCCTCGACTCCGCCGGCGTGTGGCTCGACCCCGGGCTGACCGCCGACGAGATCGCCGACGTCGAGCGGCGGTTCGGGTTCTCGTTCTGCGCCGACCACCGGGCGATGCTGACCCTCGCGGTCCCGGTGGGCGACCGTTGGCCGGACTGGCTCGACGACGACGAGGAGCCCGTGCGCCAGCAGCTCGCGTGGCCCGTCGACGGGGTCGTCCACGACGTGCTGCACGACCACTTCTGGCCGGCGTCGTGGGGTCCGCGGCCGACCGATGACCTGGAGGCGGAAGCTCGTCGGCACCTCGAGGCCGCGCCGACGATGGTCCCGGTGTACGCCCACCGCTACCTGCCGCGCGGCCCGGCGCCCGCCGGCACTCCGGTCTTCTCGATCTACCGGACGGACGTCATCCACTACGGAGCGGACCTGGCCGACTACCTCGCCCGCGAGTTCTCGCTCCCGTTCCCGCCCACCCCGATGCCGGACGCGCCGGCACGGACCCCGTTCTGGTCGGACCTGGTGGACCCTGCTCAGACGTGAGCGCTAGTCCGTCAGCAGGCCGCGGAAGTGGGCACGGAGGGCCGCCGCCATGTCGGGGCGGGCGTCCGGGGTGTCCGCGGCGAGGAGCCACTGGATCTGCATGCCGTCCATGACCGCGACGGTGAGCCGGGAGGCGGTGAGCGGGTCGACGCCCGGCCGGAGGCGGCCCTGGTCGCGCCAGCGCTCGAACTCGGTGGTCGACAGCGCGACGACCGCGCGGTAGCGCTCCTGGAAGTAGGCGTGCGCCGGGTGGTCGGGGGACGTCGCTTCGGCGGAGAGCGTCGCGAACAGCTCGACGATGCCCGGGCGGGCGGCGTTGCGCTCGATGAGCATCGAGAGGGCCTCGAAGTAGTCGTGCCCCGCGGCGAGGTCCGCCTCGAAGGCCACCCCGTCGATCTTGTCGCGACGCTCGAGGACCGCAGCGAGCAGCACGGCCTTGCTGGAGAAGTGGTGCAGCAGGCCGGGGTGGGAGATGCCCACGCGGGAGGCCACCTCGCGCAGGGAGGCCGTGTGGTACCCGACCTCGCCGAACAGCTGCATGGCCGCGTCGAGGATCTCCTCGCGCGTCGCCCGGCCCTTCGCGTACCCGCCCGCGCGGGGGCTCGATGCGGTCGTGACCTCTGTCGTCATGGCGACAGGATCGCACGCGAGGGCCAATCCCGACCAGATGGTAACTACGGTCTTCCACGAATCCCGACCGGGTGGTAACTTCCTCGCTTACCAGGTGGTCGGGATTCAATGATGGTCCGACCCGCCGTCCGACACAGGAGTCGACGCATGGCCCTCTCGCAGCCCACGGCGCCGCTGACCGGCGCAGCCCAGGCGGTCCCCACCGCGACGACGCCGCCGCCCGTCGGCCGCGAACCCCGCACCTATCTGCCGTTCCTCAGCGTGGCCAACCTCGGCGTCTACATGGCGCTGCTGACGCCGGTGATGGTGTCGATGGCGTTCAAGATCGACCACCTGGTCGGCGCAGCGGCCGCACCGGCCCAGCTCGGGATGGTCATGGGGGTCGGCGCCCTGTTCGCCCTCGTCTGCAACCCGTTGGCCGGCCGCCTGTCCGACCGGACGACCAGCCGGCTCGGCATGCGCCGCCCGTGGATCGTCGGCGGCGCGATCGTCGGCGCCGCGGCCCTCGCCGTCGTCGGCACCGCGCAGTCCGTCGCCCTGGTGCTGGTCGGGTGGTGCATCGCGCAGGCCGCGTTCAACGCCGTCCTGGCTGCCGCGAACGCGACGATCCCGGACCAGGTGCCGGTCGAGCGCCGCGGCAAGGTCTCCGGCCTGGTCGGCATGGCGACGCCGCTGGCGATCCTGCTCGGCAGCGTCATCGTCAACCGGATCTCCGCCGACGCCGCGCGGTTCATCGTCCCGGCCGCCCTCGGCCTGGTCTTCTCGCTGCTGTTCGCCGCCGTGCTGCACGACCGCACGCTCGACCAGGCGCCCGCGCAGAGGTTCACCGTCGGGCAGTTCTTCGGCTCGTTCGTCTTTAACCCGCGCAAGCACCCGGACTTCGGCTGGACCTGGCTGACCAAGTTCATGGTGATGTTCGGCTACGCGGGCATCGCGACGTTCCTGCCGTACTACCTCGTCGGCAAGTTCGACCTGTCCGAGCAGGAAGCGACGGGCGTCATCCTCACCGCGACGTTCGCGTCCGTCGTCGCCATGGTGATCTCCAGCCCGGTCGGCGGCATCCTGTCCGACCGGTTCGGCAAGCGCCGCCCCTTCGTCGCCGCCGCCGGCGCGATCATGGCCGTCGGACTCGTCGTCCTCGCGTTCGCCCCGACCATCCCGCTCGTGGTGCTCGGCCAGGCGATCATCGGCCTGGGCGCCGGCGCGTTCTTCTCGGTCGACATCGCGCTGGCCACGCAGGTGCTGCCCAACAAGGACGACACCGCCAAGGACCTCGGCGTCCTCAACATCGCCAACGCCCTGCCGCAGTCGCTCGCCCCCGCGATGGCGCCTGCCATCCTGGCCGTCGGCGCGAGCCTGCCCATGGGTGAGTACCCCACCTGGTACCTGTTCGGCGCGGTCGTCGCGCTGGCCGGTGCCGTGCTCGTCTACCGGATCAAGGGCGTTCGCTGATGACCATGACCGACGAGACGTACGTCTACCAGGACGCGTCGAGGACCGTCGACGAGCGCGTCGAGGACCTGCTCGCGCGGATGACGCTCGAGGAGAAGGCCGGCCAGCTGTTCCAGCACATGATCACGGCCGGGCCCCTGACCGAGAGCGACCCGGTGTTCGGTCTGCCGTCGGCCGAGGAGTACGTCCACGGCAAGCACATGACCCACTGGAACCTGCTCGGCGTGCCGGGCAGCGCGCGCGAGCTCGCCGACTGGCACAACCGCCTTCAGGCCCTCTGCCAGCAGACGCGCCTCGGCATCCCGGCCACGATCGCGACCGACCCCCGGCACGCGTTCACGGACAACCCCGGCACCGCGCTGCTGTCCGGTCCGTTCTCGCAGTGGCCCGAGACCCTCGGGCTCGCGGCCACGCGCGACGAGGCTCTCATGGAGCAGCACGCGGACGTCGCGCGGCAGGAGTACCTGGCCGTAGGGCTGCGCACTGCGCTGCACCCGCAGGTCGACCTGGCCACGGAGCCTCGCTGGGCCCGCGCCAACGGGACGTTCGGCGAGGACGCGGCGTTGACGGGCCGGATGGGCGCCGCGTACGTGCGTGGGTTCCAGGGTCCTGACTTCGGCACGGACAGCGTCTCGACGATGACCAAGCACTTCCCCGGCGGCGGCCCGCAGAAGGACGGCGAGGACCCGCACTTCGCCTACGGCCGCGAGCAGGTCTACCCGGGCGGCCGGTTCGCCGAGCACCTCGAGCCGTTCAAGGCCCTGCTGGCGGCCGGGACGCGGCAGATGATGCCGTACTACGGCATGCCGGTCGGCCTGGAGGGCGTGCCGGAGGTCGGCTTCGGCTTCAACAAGCCGATCCTGGACCTGCTTCGCGACGAGCTGGGCTTCGACGGGATCATCTGCACCGACTGGGGCCTGGTGTCCGACGCCGAGGTGTTCGGTCAGCCGTTCCCGGCCCGCGCGTGGGGCGTCGAGCACCTGTCGGGCGAGGACCGAGTGGCACTGATCCTCGAGGCCGGCGCCGACCAGCTGGGCGGGGAGGCCTGCCCGGAGGTCGTCGTCGCGCTCGTGGAGAGCGGCCGGATCGAGGAGGCTCGGATCGACGCCTCGGTCCGCCGGCTCCTGCGCGAGAAGTTCCTGCTCGGGCTCTTCGACGAGCGCCGGTACGTGGACGTCGACGCCGCGGAGCAGATCGTCGGGTCCGCACCGTTCCGTGCCCAGGGGCTCGCCGCCCAGTCCGCCGCGGTGACCGTCCTGACCAACGACGGGATCCTGCCGCTGGCCCCCGGCCTGCGGATCTACGCCGAGGGGTTCGAGGGCACGGTCGACGACCCCGCGGACGCCGACGTCGCGATCCTGCGGCTCAAGGCGCCGTTCGAGCAGCGAGGGCCCGGGTTCGAGGCGTTCTTCCACGCGGGGTCGTTGGACTTCCCGGCCGAGGAGATCGCCCGCGTCAAGGCGATCAGCGCGCAGGTGCCGACGATCCTCGACGTCTACCTCGACCGGCCCGCGATCCTCACGCCGCTCGTGGAGGGGGCCGCCGCGGTCGTCGTGAACTTCGGCGCCGGGGAGGGTCCGCTGCTGGACGCGCTGCGCGGCGCGGCGCGGGGGCGGCTGCCGTTCGACCTGCCCCGCTCGATGGCGGCGGTCGAGGCGTCCCGCGAGGACGTCCCGTTCGACACGGCGGACCCGCTCTTCCGGTTCGGGCACGGCCTGACGGTCGAGGAACGCCGGCCCACAGGTCCGTCGCGCCATTGACGCCGGACCCTGCCACCGTGCGGCCCTGTGTGCCGCACGGTGGCAGCGGTATTAAGGTCCGCACATGCAGCGCCGCGCCGACCTGGCCCCGGTCGAGCTCCTCGAGGACGACGAGCTCGAACCGCAGGACGTCGCCGCGCCCGCCCGGACGACGCGCCGGTGGTGGCTGCTGGCGGTCCCGGTCGTCGCCGTCGGCCTGGTGCTCGGCACGCAGCAGCTGATCGACGCGCGCGAACGTGCCGCCGACGCGCGGATCGCGGCGCTGCCCGGCGCGATCGCGAGGGTCGGCTCCAGCCTCGACGTCGTCTGGCAGACGGACGACGCCGTGGGCGGTATGGCATGGAACCCGGTGTCGCTCGGCGCGCTGCACGGCGTCGTCGTCGGCGCCGACGGCTCGCTCGCCTACCAGGCGCTGGACACGACGACCGGGACGACGACGTGGTCGACGCCGCTGCAAGGCCCCGACCCGGCCCTCGCCGACCCGCTGAACACGACGACCACCCACTGCGAGCCGTCGGGGCACGACCGCGCGGTGTGCTTCGTCGCGGACGGGTACCACCGCTCGTCGGACACCGGCGACGACGAGGGCCTGGCGGCCACGGCGGCGCGCGTCGTCGTCGTGGACCTGACCGACGGCAGCGTGCTGGCCGACCGCCCGGTGCCCCCCACGAGCTCGGTGGCCGTGCTGCCGGACCTGCTGGCGACGGCCGTGGTGGACGACCGGCGGCACCTCGTCGTCGTCGCGACGGACCCGGTGACGGGCGACGAGCTCTGGCGGTTCCGCGACGTCGACCCGGTCCGGGGGCGCGTCGACGACCAGACCGCGACGATCACGTCGGCCGGTGACCTGATCGTGCTGTTCAACCGGCCCAGCGGGCCGCTGGTGCTCACGGCCGACGGCACGATCCTCGAGCCGGCCGAGAGCACCGACTCGTGGGGGACCACCCGCGAGGGATGGCTCACGTGGTCGCGCCGCAACCCCGACGGCCCCGACCCGCTGACGCACGTGCTGCGCCCGGGCCAGAGCGCGATCGACGTCACGGGTGACCTGCTGAACCGGACGGTCGACGACGGCAGCGTCCCCGGGCTGGAGCTGTCGACGGGCGGCAAGACCTACGCCTGGGACGCGGCGACCGGCGCACGGCGCTGGACCGCCGACGTCATCGCCGAGCGGAACTGGGGCGACCAGGTGCTCGTCCTCGAGGGGCGGGTCTACCTGCCGACGGCCGACGGCGTGGTCGCGCTGGACGGCGAGGACGGGTCGATCCTGTGGACCACCCCGCACTCGCCGGCGACCATGCCCGGCGAGCTGCTCACCGACGGCCCGCACCTGCTGCTCGTCCAGTCGCCGGTCGATCCCGGCGGCACCGGCGACGTGCTGGTGCTCGACCGCCGCGACGGCACCGCCCTGCGCCGCGCCCCGCTGCCCGCGGGGACCTGGTACGCGTTCGAGGCGGGCGGGCGGTTGATCAGCGACGACGGCGACGGGATCGTCGGCCTCGGCTGACGGGCGTCACCGGCGGCTGCTGACCACCAGACCGTCCGCGGAACGGTCGACCACGACGGTGTCCCCGTCGCGGATCTCCCCCGCGAGGAGCTGCCGCGCCAGGCGGTCGCCGATCTCGCGCTGCACGAGTCGCCGCAGCGGCCGGGCACCGTAGGCCGGGTCGTATCCCTCGAGGGCCAGCCACTCGCGGGCGGCGGGCGAGACGTCGAGAGTCAGCCGGCGGTCCGTGAGGCGGCGGGCCAGCAGCGCGACCTGCAGCTCCACGATGTGCCCGATCTCATCGAGCGAGAGCGGGTCGAAGAGCACCACGTCGTCGAGCCGGTTGAGGAACTCGGGCTTGAACGACGCGCGCACCGCGGACATGACCGCCTCGCGCTTCTCGTCGTCGGACAGCATCGGGTCCACCAGGAACTGCGAGCCGAGGTTCGACGTGAGCACGAGGATCACGTTGCGGAAGTCGACCGTCCGCCCCTGACCGTCGGTCAGGCGACCGTCGTCGAGCACCTGCAGCAGCACGTCGAACACCTCGGGGTGCGCCTTCTCGACCTCGTCGAGCAGCACCACGGAGTAGGGCCGACGACGGACGGCCTCGGTCAGCTGCCCGCCCTCCTCGTAGCCGACGTACCCGGGAGGGGCGCCGACGAGCCGCGCCACGGAGTGCTTCTCCGCGTACTCGGACATGTCGATCCGCACCATCGCGCGCTCGTCGTCGAACAGGAAGTCCGCGAGCGCCTTGGCCAGCTCGGTCTTGCCGACGCCGGTGGGCCCGAGGAACAGGAAGCTGCCCGTCGGGCGGTCCGGGTCGGAGATGCCCGCGCGGGCGCGCCGGACGGCGTCGGACACCGCGGTGACGGCTGGGCGCTGGCCGATCAGCCGCTCGCCCAGCACGTCCTCCATGCGCAGCAGCTTCGCGGTCTCGCCCTCGAGCAGGCGGCCGGCGGGGATGCCGGTCCACTGCGCGACCACCTCGGCGACCTCGTCGGGACCCACCTTGTCCGCGATCATCGGCGGCCCGTCGGGGGCCGTGTCGACCGCCTCCTCGTCGGCCTCCGCGGCCGAGATCTGCTCCTGCAGCGTGGGGATCTCGCCGTACAGGATGCGCGCGGCCTTCTCGAGGTCACCCTCGCGCTGCAGCCGCTCGGCGTCGCTGCGCAGCGCGTCGAGCCGGGCCTTGAGGTCGCCGACGAGGTTGTGCCCGGCCTTCTCCTTCTCCCACCGCGCGGTGAGCGACGCGAGGTCCTCGCGCCGGTCGGCCAGGTCCTTGCGCAGGCGCTCCAGGCGGTCCTTCGACGCGGGGTCGTCGGACTCGGAGAGCACGACCTCCTCCATCTCGAGGCGCGTGACGGCACGCTGCAGCTCGTCGATCTCGACGGGCGACGAGTCGAGCTCCATGCGCAGCCGGGACGCGGCCTCGTCGACCAGGTCGATGGCCTTGTCGGGCAGCTGACGGCCCGTGATGTAGCGGTCGGACAGGGTCGCCGCGGCGACGAGCGCGGAGTCGGCGATGGTCACCTTGTGGTGCGCCTCGTACCGCTCCTTGAGCCCGCGCAGGATGGCGACGGTGTCCTCCACGGACGGCTCGCCGACGAACACCTGCTGGAACCGGCGCTCGAGCGCAGGGTCCTTCTCGATGCGCTCGCGGTACTCGTCGAGCGTGGTCGCACCGACGAGTCGCAGCTCGCCGCGGGCCAGCATGGGCTTGAGCATGTTGCCCGCGTCCATGGCGCCCTCGCCGCCGGCGCCCGCGCCGACGACCGTGTGCAGCTCGTCGATGAAGGTCACGACCTCGCCGTTCGAGCCGGTGATCTCGGCCAGCACGGCCTTCAGGCGCTCCTCGAACTCGCCGCGGTACTTGGCTCCGGCCACCATCGCGGCCAGGTCGAGCGCGACCAGCTTCTTGCCGCGGAGCGACTCGGGCACGTCGCCGGCGACGATGCGCTGCGCCAGGCCCTCCACGACAGCCGTCTTGCCGACGCCGGGCTCGCCGATGAGCACGGGGTTGTTCTTGGTGCGCCGCGACAGGACCTGCACCACGCGGCGGATCTCGGCGTCGCGACCGATGACGGGGTCGAGCTTGCCCTCGCGCGCCCGCTGCGTCAGGTCGAGGCCGTACTGCTCGAGCGCCTTGTACGTGCCCTCGGGGTTGGGCGTCGTGACGCGCGCGGAGCCCCGCACCGTCGGCAGGGCGGCCGCGAGCGCCTCGCGGGACGCACCCTGGGCGCGCAGTGCGTCGGCCACGCCGGACTGTCCAGTGGCCAGGCCGAGCAGCAGGTGCTCGGTGGAGATGTAGTCGTCGCCGAGGGAGCGCGCCTCGGAGGAGGCGGCCTCGAGCGCGGTCGACGTCGCCCGCGACGCCGACGGCTGGGCGACGGTGGAGCCGCTGCTGGCGGGCAGGTTGACGAGCATGCCGCGGACGGCGCGGCCGAGCGCGGTGCGGTCGGTGCCGACGGCGTCGAGCAGCCCGTTGGCCACGCCGCCCTCCTGCTGGAGCAGGGCGTTCAGCAGGTGCGCGGGCTCGAGCTGCGGGTTGCCGGCGGCCGATGCCTGCTGGATGGCGTCGCCCAGGGCCTCCTGGGAGCGGGTGGTGAACTTGGCGTCCACAAGACCTCCTGTGTGGTGTCGTGTCTGCTCATCGCAACGACCGTCAGAGTTGAGTCTATTCCGCTCAACTCTGTTCGGCTCGGTTCACCGCACCGGGGCGCCGCGCCCGTGGCACGATCACGCCATGAGCGACGACGTCCCGGACGTGCTGGGCCCCGGCTGGACCTCCCGGACCCTGCCGCTGCGGCCGGACGGCGGCACCCCGGACCCGGTCGCCACCCTGGTCCACCGCGTCGGCTCCCCCAGCCGGCGGGCCCTGCTGTACGTGCACGGGTTCGTCGACTACTTCTTCCACACCGCCTTCGGCGACGCCCTCGCGGCACACGGCTACGACGTCTACGCCCTCGACCTGCGCGACTTCGGCCGGTCCATCCGCGAGGGCCGCCCGGCCAACCACGTCACGGACCTGGGCGCGTTCGCCGAGGAGATCGACGCTGCGATCCGCGTGATCAGGCAGGACCACGACGAGATCGTCCTGCTCGGCCACTCGATGGGCGGGCTGGTGACGTCGCTCTGGGCCGACTCCCGCCGCGGCGAGGGGCTCATCGACGCGCTCGTGCTGAACAGCCCGTGGCTGGACCTGAACGGTTCCTGGTTCGAGCGCACGGTCTTCACGGCCGTGCTGGACGGCGTGGGCAAGGTCGCCCCGAACCTCGTGGTCGGCAAGATCGCGCCGTTCTACGGGCGCGCGCTGCACGAGGACACCGGCGGCGAGTGGTCGTACGACCTCGCGTGGAAGCCGGTCGACGGCTTCCCGGCCCGGGCCAGCTTCGCGCGGACGATTCGTCGTGGGCACGCTCGGGTGGCCGCGGGACTCGCCATCGACGTCCCGGTCCTGCTGCTGGCGTCCGACGCCTCGGGCTCCGACGACGCCTGGCACGACGCCCTCCTGACGACCGACTCGGTGCTCGACGTGGCGGACATGAAGCGCCTGGCGCCGAAGCTGGGACCGGACGTGACCTTCGTCGAGGTTCCGGGCGGCGCCCACGACCTCGCCCTGTCGCCGCTGCCCGCCCGCGACACGTACGTCGCCGAGGTGCTGAGGTTCCTCGACGCCCGGCTGCCGTGACGGGCAGGGTCGCGCGCTGGCGCCTGCGCGGGCTCCGGATCGCGGCCCGGCTCCGGCTCACCCCGCTCGGCGGCCTCGTCGAGCGTGGCTACACGGGCTTCGTCGCGATCGAGCCGTTCGACCGCGCCATGACGCTCGCCGCCCAGGCGTTCGTGTCCATCGTGCCCATGATGATCGTGATGGCGGCCCTCCGCCCCAACCAGGACGGGTTCGGCTCGTTCATGGCGGACACCCTCGGCCTCACCGAGGAGACACGCGAGGCCCTTGCCGGCAGCGTGAGCACCAGCGCGACCCTGGGGGGCACCGTCGGGATCCTCGGCCTCCTGGTCGCCCTGATCGGCGCGACCTCCTACTCCCGAGCCCTCGAGCGCATGTACGCCAAGATCTGGCAGGTCAGGCGGCCCGGGCTGCGGTCGGCATGGCGCTGGCTGACCACCGTGCTGGCCGTGGTCCTGGCCATCGGCCTGATCGAGGTCACACGCGAGGCCACCGAGGGGGTCCCCCTACCCGCTCTCTGGGACTTCATCGTCCGGGTCGTCGTGTGGGCGGTCGTCTGGACCTACATCCCCTGGGCGCTGCTGCACGCCCAGATCCCGGTCCGCGTCCTCGCGTTCACCGGTGGCGTGTCCGCGCTCCTGCTCGGCCTGCTCAGCCTGGCGGGCCAGGTCTACCTGCCCATCGTGCTGCTCTCGGGGACCCGCCAGTTCGGCGTGCTGGGCCTCGTGTTCGCCTACATCGGGTGGCTGTTCGCGCTGAGCTTCGCCCTGGGGCTCGCGTGCGTGATCGGCCGGGCGTGCGCGCAGGACGAGGGCGCTCTGGGCCGGCTGGTGCGCGGGCGCGACGACTCGACCGCCTGGCACCCGGTCTGACGCACGGACGCCGGCGTGGCCGAGGCCCCGCCGGCGTCCGTCACAACGGTCAGGCCCGCGCCGACGCCGTCCGACGACGCGCGAGCACGAGCAGGCCCGAGCCCGCGAGCAGTGCCACCGAGCCGCCGAGCGCGAGCGCCGTGGCGTTGACACCGGTCGCGGCCAGCTGGGCGCCGACCGTGATCGTGGCCCAGCCGATGACGGTGCCGTTCGCGGCGTAGAGCGCGACCCGGTGCTGCCCGGTGGGCAGGTCGGCCGGGAGGACGAAGGTCGCGGTCGCCTGCGCCGAGAGCGCCGTGGTGCCGAGCAGGCGCGGGGCGGAGTAGACGGCCCCGTCGACGGTCTCACCGGCGTGGCCAGGGGCCGTCACCGTGATCGTGCCGCCGGGAACCAGGTTGCCGGACACCGTGATCTTGCCCTCGAGCGGCGCGGTCAGGTCGTCGGACGACTTCGGCGGAACCGTGGCCGCGACCGACGGCGTCACCGTGGGCGTCGGGGTGGCCGCGACGGGTGCCAGGTCGAACGTGAAGGTGGTGCAGCCGGCGGTGATCGAGTGGATGACCTCGTCGCCCACCGCGCCGGAGCCCAGCGAGTAGCCGACGGCCCGGACGTTGAGGTCCGTGCCGGCGGTGCCGTAGGCCGCGATGATCTCGTCGAGCGTGCCGTACGCCTTCTGGTAGCCCGGGTTCGGGCCCGCGGGCAGGCCGGCGATCGGCTTGCTGATCCACCACTTGTCGAAGAGCGGCTCGAAGACGAGGTTGCCCTTCCAGGTCGTGCCCTCGAAGAGCGTGAGGTTGATGCCGGCGGCGGCGACGGTGTCGTCGTCGACCTTGGAGAAGTCCATGCTCACGGCGCCCGCGGCGGACAGCGGGAAGTTCGTCCCCACGTAGCCCGCCGACTTCGCGAGGCTCAGGTCCCCAGCGTCGGTCCAGACGTGCAGCCCGCCGTCGACGTACTCGTGGTGACCGCCGGACTTCGACTCCGCGAACGACCAGCCGGCCGCGTCCACGCCGGTCGAGGCGGCCGTGGCGGTGGTCGCGCAGGCGGCGGTGCCCGGGGCGTCCAGCGTCGAGCGGACCGGGGTCGCGTCGGCGGCCCAGGCCGGCGCGGCGGCCAGGACGGCGCCGGCCGTCAGGAAGCCCGCCAGGGCGATGCCGGCGGTACGGGGGAAGCGCAGTGCCACGTCAGTACTCCTCGCTCTGCGGAGGCGTGCGCCGCCGCGTCGTCCCGGGGCGCCGATCGCGCCGGCCCGGGGGGATCTGGCGTCGGCCGTGCAGTGCGCACGCGAGCGAGTCCGGGCACGGAGGTTATCGGTTGCCTAGGGCGAAAGTTGAACGACCGTCCAGCACGCAGAACCCCGCGAAGCCGGGCGCTCCCGGGCAGACCGGCTGGGTGAAGTTCCGCGTCCGGCGGCGTGGCGCCGTGTCAGGCGGGCGGCGTCACCGGCTTCGGTTCCGCCGGCGCCAGCAGCGGGGGCCGGTTGGTGACCAGCAGCCACGCGGCGAGCGTCGCGAGCAGGAGGCCGATCAGCAGCGACACCTGGGGCACCACGGCGATCGCCATGAAGAGGCTGAGCCACCCGTTGCGGGTGGCCGCGACGATGATCCCGACGACGGCCGCCCCGATCGCGAGTGCCAGCGGGACGGTGTCCCACACGGTGTGGACCGCGAACCCGAGGGCCACGCCCACGAACAGGGTGGGGAAGATGCGCCCGCCGCGGAACCCCGACGTCGCGGCGACCAGCATGGCGAGCAGCTTGATTCCGGCGAGGGCGAGGAACCCCGCGCCGGTGGTCGTCGCGGTCAGCCCGGGCAGCTCCTGCATCTGCGTGAGGCCCTTGAACAGCGTCACCTCGCCGCCGAGGGCGCCCAGCAGGCCGAGCACCAGACCGCCGGCCGTGAGCATGAGCACCGGGTGCCCGATCCGCTGGAACGCCCGGTGCAGCGGCACGAACAGGTACACGCCGACCAGTCCGACGGCCGCGGCCCCGAGGGCGATGGCGACCGAGAGGCCGAGGTCCTCGAGCCCGCCGTACGTGTAGACCGGCGCGGCGACGGCCAGGTCCAGGGACTCCAGCTGGAGCATCGTGAGCGTTCCCGCCGTCGCCGCCACCAGCGGAGCGAAGAGCCGGTCCCACAGCGGGATCCGTCGGTCGCCGGCATCGAGCTCGGAGAACAGGAGCGCCGCCGCCACGGGCGTGCCGAACATCGCGCCGATGGTGCCCGCGACGGCCATCGCGAGCCAGATCGGTGCGTTGACCTTCGGCAGGAACCGCATGCCCAGCGCGACCGCGAGCCCGACGTTGATGCCGATGATCGGGTTCTCCGGACCGAGGCTGACGCCGCCGGCGAGCATGAGCACCAGCGCGAGCGCGAGCCCGGGCAGCACCCGCAGGGGCAGCGGCTCGGCCACGAGCTCGAGCGTCGCGGGGTCCGGGCCGGCGTGCCCGGGGACGTACCGGACGACGAGCCCGATCGCCAGGCCCGTCGCGGTGAGCACGCCGATGATCCACACCGCGGAGTCCGAGCCGACCCCGACGGCCGCGCTGAGGTCGTCCCACAGCCAGTCCTCGAGCAGCTTGGCCAGCTCGCTCAGCGCGTAGAGCGTGAGGGCGGAACCGATGCCGACGACGACGGCCGGCACGGCGAGCTTGAGCAGGTTGCCGACCGGGACGCGGAACGGCTCCTCGGCGACGAGCGGGGCGGGCTCCTGGGTCACGTCGGTGCTCCTTCGTCGGCGGTCGGGACGGCATGCAGATGAGCGTCCACCCGGGCCTGGCCGCGCGCCACGGCCTCCCTGGTGGCCGCGAAGACCGACCCGAGGACCAGCTGGGTCAGCGTGGCGATCGCGCCCGGGTCGTGCGGGTCCGGCCCGGCGGCGACCAGGACGCTGGCGGGCGAGAGCGCGACGGTCGGCCTGCCCCAGGTCACAGGCTTGGGTCCTCGGGCTCGGACAGGGAGAGCATGGCCCCCACCACCGCGGGCGTCTTCGCGATCCGGCGCTCGAGCGAGGCGAGCACGTGCGAGGCGTCGTTCTCGGCCAGGTTGCCCGTGAGGTCGACCGCACCCGTCAGGTAGACCTGCCGGGCGCCCACGTACTCGAGCCGCAGCTCCGTGACGCGCTCGACCTCGGGAAGTGCGAGCAGCGCCTGCACGGCCGCGCTCTGCAGCTGCTGGTCGACCACCTGGCCCACCAGGAACCTGCGGTTGCGGTCGATGAGCACGATCGCCACGACCCCCAGCAGGACGCCGACCAGGATCGAGCCGATCGCGTCGGGGACCGGTGAGCCCGTCGCCTGGTGCAGCCCGATGCCGACGAACGCGATGACGATGCCGACGAGGGCCGCGGCATCCTCGAAGAACACCGCGCGCACCGTCGGGTCGGACGTCTGGAGGATGTGGGCGAGCACGTCCTTGTCCTGCCGGGCGGCCCCGCGCTTGGCCTGCCGGGTCGCCTGGAAGAACGAGATCCCCTCGAGCACGAACGAGACGGCGAGGACGACGTAGGCGACGCCGAAGTCGCTGGCCGGCTCCGGGTGCGCCAGCTCCTGGATCCCGTGCGTGATGGAGACGCCCGCGCCTACGGCGAACAGGCCGATCGCGGCGAACAGCGACCAGACGTAGACCTCGCGGCCGTGCCCGAGCGGGTGCGTCGGATCGGCCGGCTTGGCCGCGCGGCGCTGCGCGATGAGCAGGAACACCTCGTTGCCGGTGTCCGCCCACGAGTGCGCCGCCTCGGCGAGCATCGACGCCGAGGCCGTGATCACCGCAGCCGCGGTTTTCGCGACCGCGATGAGCAGGTTGGCGCCGAACGCGACGATCACGGTCAGCGCGCTCTCGCCGCCCTCCGGCGGAGCCGACCCGCGCGCGACGTCGACGGCCGGCTCGGTCTCGTCGGGAGGTGCGTCGGCCATGAGACGTGAGTAGCACACGGGCTGCCCGATGTCTCCCGTTCCGTGGCATCTGCGCTGGTCGGGCAGGTGGTGGCGCCCGAGCGGGCCCGGGTGTTGGCTGGGCACCATGACCACCCATCGCGACGCCTGGCCCACCGGCACCCCGGCCTGGGCGGACATCACGGTCCCCGACCTGGCGGCCGCCCGCGCGTTCTACGGCCCACTGTTCGGGTGGGAGTTCGAGGTGGGCGGACCCGAGCTCGGGTACTACACGCAGGCGTTCGTGGACGGGAGGCGGGTGGTCGGGCTCGGCGAGCCGATGGGCGACGAGCCCGCCCCTCCCCCCGCCTGGTGCGTGTACCTCGCCGCCGACGACCTCGCCGCGACCGCGGCCGCCATCGCGGACGCCGGTGGCCAGGAGATCGTCCCGGCCATGCCGATCATGGACTTCGGCACCATGGCGATCTTCGTCGACGCCGCCGGTGCCGTCTTCGGCGTCTGGCAGCCCGGCTCGCACACCGGCTGGGACGTCGTCGAGGAGCCCGGCTCGGTGGTGTGGTCGGAGGTGATGGTGCACGACCAGCCCGGCGCGCTCGCCTTCTACCGGCGGGTGTTCGGGTATTCCGTCGAGGACCTCAGCGCGCCCGGCTTCGAGTACGCGTCGATCTCGCTGGGCGGCGCGCCCGTCGCGGGGGTCGGCGGGTACGGCGCGCAGGCGGGCGACGCCCCTGCCGCGTGGACCCTCTACTTCGCCGTCACCGACACCGACGCGTCGGCGGCGCGTGTCACCGAGCTGGGCGGAACCGTCGTCAGCCCGCCCACCGACACCCCCTTCGGTCGCATGGCGATCGCGTCCGGGCCGTTCGGCGAGGTGTTCGCGCTCATGGGACCGGTCCTCGGCAGCTGACCCACCGGCGTCGGCACCTAGGCTGGTGGATCGTGAGCCCCCCGTCCGACGCGTTCCGGCACGTGGCGTCGCGACCCCACGAGCCGCTGCGCACGTTCCATCCGCGGCGCGCCCCTCTCGGCCGCGAGCGCGAGGAGGCGCTGCGCGACCTCTGGCCGCGGTTCGGGTTCTCGGTGCACGACGCCGGCTCCCCGATGCCGCGGACCGCGGACGGCCTGCTGGACGCCGTGCGGCTGTTCGGCCGGTCCGCGCCGCTGGTGCTGGAGATCGGGTCGGGCATGGGCGAGACCACCGTCGCCATGGCCGCCGCCGACGCTTCGCGGGACTACCTCGCGGTCGAGGCGCACCTGCCCGGCGTCGCCAACCTGCTGGGCCTGGTCGACCGCGCCGGCCTGACGAACGTCCGCGTCGCGCACGGCGACGCCCTCGACCTGGTCCGCACCGCGCTGCCGGTCGCGCCCGGCGACCCCGCGCCATCGGCCGGTTCTCCTCATCGTGACGACCTCGTCCCGCCCGGCGCGACGAACTCGTCACGATCCTCGACGCTCGACGCCGTGCACGTGTTCTTCCCCGACCCGTGGCCCAAGGCCCGCCACCACAAGCGCCGCCTGGTGCAGCCGTCGCACGTGGCGCTGCTGCGCTCGCGGCTGCGGCTCGGCGGCACCCTGCACTGCGCGACGGACTGGGTCGACTACGCCGACGCCATGCTCGAGGTGCTCACGGCCGACCCCGGGTTGGAGAACACGGCGGACGGGTTCGCCGCGCGGCCGGCGGACCGCCCGGTGACCAAGTTCGAGCAGCGCGGCCTCGACCTCGGCCACGAGGTGCGCGACCTCGTCTTCCGGAGGGTCCGATGAGCACAACCCGGAGGGCCCGATGAGCACAGCCGATCCGACGAGCGCGGACGATCCGACCAGCGACGTGCTTCCGACGGGTGCCGCACCCCGGCGCACCGGACCCCGGGTGTTCCGCGTGGCGCTCGTCCCGGGGGTCAACCCCGACCGGTGGCTGCGGGTCTGGGCGGAGCGGCTCCGCACGGTCCCGGTCGAGCTGGTGCACACCGAGCCGGCCGACGCGCCCGGACTCCTGCGGTCCGGCGAGGCGGACGTCGCCCTGCTGCGGCTCCCGGCCGCCGGCGACGACCTGTCGGTCCTCACGCTCTACACGGAGGCGACGGTGGTCGTCGTCCCGAAGGACCACGTGGTCACCGTCGTCGACGAGATCGAGGCGGCCGACCTGGAGGACGAGACCCTCGTCGTCCCCCTCGACGACACGCTGCGCTGGACGGACCCGCCCGGCACCCCGTTCGCCGGCGGCGACGTCCTGACCACCCCCGACGCCGTCGACCTCGTAGCGGCCGGCGTCGGCGTGCTCGTCCTGCCGCAGTCGCTGGGCCGGCTGCACCAGCGCCGCGGGCTGACCGCGCGGACCGTCCGCGACGCCCCGGGCTCGGCCGTGGGCCTCGCGTGGCTGACCGACCGCTACGACGACTTCACCGAGGAGTTCATCGGCATCGTCCGCGGCCGCACGGCGACGTCGAGCCGCGGGATCGGGGCACCCGCGACGGAGCCGGCGCCGACGAGGACCCGCTCGGCCGGCGCGAGCTCGTCGGCGCGGGGATCGTCAGCGAAGGGTTCGTCCGGCCGCTCCGCGTCGGGGAAGACCTCGTCCGGACGGGCGTCGTCCGGCAAGGGCAAGCCGAAGCCGAACCCGCGCAAGCCTCGCTCGGGCCGCTGACCCCCGGGAGTACTGTCCGTCTCGGGGGCACCACCGCGACGACGACGACGCGCCCGGGAGGATCCGATGAGCAGCGCTCTGACCGAGGGGTCCCGGCCACCGGGCGACACCAAGGGGCTGAGCTCCGGGAGCCTGGGCCTCTGGGGCAACACCGTCATCGGACTCGCGTCGACCGCGCCGGCCTACTCGCTGGCCGCGACGCTCGGGTACGTGGTGCTGGCCGTCGGCGACAAGTCTCCCGCGATGTTCCTCATCGCGTTCGTGCCCATGCTGCTCACGGCCATCGCGTACCGGGAGCTCAACTCGGTCATGCCGGACTGCGGGACCACGTTCACGTGGGGCGCCAAGGCCCTCGGGCCGTGGGTCGGCTGGCTGGGCGGCTGGGGGGTGGCCGTCTCGGGGATCATCGTGCTGGCCAACGTCGCCGAGGTGGCTGCCGTCTACTTCCTGCGCGCCTTCGGTCTGGACGGCGTCGCCGAGAGCCGGATCGCGGTGCTGCTGCTCGGCGTCGGCTTCATCGCCGCGATGACGTGGGTGAGCTACCGCGGCATCGTCGTCAGCGAGCGCCTGCAGAACGTGCTCGTCATCTTCCAGTTCATCGTGCTCGGCGGGCTGAGCATCCTCGCGTTGTGGAAGGTGTACGCCGGCACCGCCGGGCCGCAGGCGGTCCTGCCGCAGTGGGACTGGTTCAACCCCGCCGGCCTCTCGTCGTCGGCCATCGCCGCAGCCGTCATCCTCTGCCTGTTCATCTACTGGGGCTGGGACGCGTGCCTCGCCGTGAACGAGGAGACCAAGGACCTCGCGCGCACCCCCGGGCGGGCCGCGGTCCTGGCCACGGTCATCCTGCTGGTCACGTACTGCCTGGTCGCGGTGGCCGTGCAGGCGTACGCCGGGTTCGGCACCACGGGCATCGGGCTGAACAACGAGGCCAACATCGACGACGTGGTCACCGTGCTGGGCGGCCCGATGCTCGGTCCCGTGATGGCGTTCGTCCTGTTGCTGGTCATCGCCGTGTCCGCGACCGCCTCGACGCAGACGACGATCCTGCCGACGGCCCGCGGCACGCTCGCGATGGCCGTGTACAAGGCGGTGCCCGGGCAGTTCGCGCGCGTGCACCCCGTGTTCAAGACACCCTCGTTCTCGACGCTCGTCATGGGCATCACCGCGGGCGTCTTCTACATCGTGCTCAAGCTGCTCAGCGAGGACGCCCTGTTCGACTCGATCGCCTCGCTGGGCCTCGCCGTCGCGTTCTACTACGCCGTCACCGCGATCGCGTGCATCGCCTACTTCTGGCGGTCGATCTTCCGCAGCGCCCGCAACTTCTTCCTGCGCGGCCTGTTCCCGCTGCTCGGCGCCGCCGGCATGGTGTGGGCCTTCGCCATCTCGGCACGCGACATGCTCGACCCCGACTACGGGTACACCAGCTTCGGCGGCGTCGGCGGCGTGTTCGTCATCGGCGTCGGCATGCTCGCGCTCGGGGTGCCGCTGATGGTCGCGTGCGCCGCGAAGCTCTCGCTCCGGCCGTACTTCCGCGGCGAGTCGCTCAACCGCGACACCCCGGTGCTGGTGCCCGACTTCGAGCCGCCGCGGGGCGGTCTCTGATCAGCTCTCGCGGGCGGCCACGGCCTTGCGGTCGGCCTCGCGCGACTCCTGCAGGCGCTCCTCCAGCCGGACCTGCGCGGCGATCTCCCGCTCGCGCACCAGCCAGCCGGGCGGGTCCGCCTGCAGCGACTCGATCTCGGCGGTGGTCAGCGGGTCCGTGATGCCGCCGCGGGCCAGCCCGCTGATCGAGATGCGCAGCCGGCCGGCGATGACGCTGCGCGGGTGCGGCCCGTCGCGGCGCAGGTCGACCAGCCACTGCGGCGGCGTGCGCTGCAGCTCGGTCAGCTCGTCGCGCGTGATCATCCGGTTCTGGAAGTCCTCCGGCGTCGCCGGCAGGTACACGTCGAGCTTGGCGGCGGCGGTCGACGCCTTCATCTCCTGGGACTTCTTCTTCGCGGGTGTCACGCGCCCAGCGTAGGCCCGACGCCCACCACTCCCCACACCGTCAGGTGGGGTTCAGCGCTCGTTCCCTTGGTCGCATTGCCCTTGCGTTCCGCTGCACTCCAGGTCAGCGCTCGGGAGGCACCGGGTGCGTGTGCCAGATGCGGTCGATGTAGTCGCGCATGCTGCGGTCGGAGGAGAAGAACCCGGACCGCGCGACGTTGAGCACCGCCGACCGGGTCCACGCCTCGGTGTCGGCGTACGCCTCGTCCACGCGGGCCTGAGCGTCGATGTACGCCTGGTAGTCGGCGAGCACCAGGAACCGGTCCTCCGACAACAGGTTCGACACGATGGGCTCGAACGTCGTGCGGTCCCCGTCGGAGAAGGCGCCCGACGCGATGAGGTCGAGGGCGTGCCGCAGCGAGCGGTTCTGCTCGTAGTACGAGGTCGGGTGGTAGCCGCGGTCGACGATCTCCGCGACCTCCGGCTCGAGCAGCCCGAACAGGAAGAAGTTGTCGTCGCCCACGAGCTCGCGGATCTCGACGTTCGCGCCATCGTCGGTGCCGATGGTCAGGGCCCCGTTGAGCGCGAACTTCATGTTCCCGGTGCCCGAGGCCTCCTTGCCGGCCAGCGAGATCTGCTCCGACAGGTCGGCCGCGGGGATGAGCTTCTCCGCGAGCGTGACGTTGTAGTTGGCGGGGAACGCCACGGTGAGCCGGCCCTTCAGGGCGGGGTCCGAGTTGATGGTCCGGCCGACGGCGTTGATCAGGCCGATCGTCTGCTTGGCCATCTTGTAGCCGGGAGCCGCCTTGGCGCCGAAGGCGAAGGTGCGCGGCGTGACGTCCTCGATCTGCACGGCGCCCGAGGTCACCTGGTCGTACAGCGTGACCACGTGCAGGAGCTTGAGCGTCTGCCGCTTGTACTCGTGCAGCCGCTTGACCATGACGTCGAGCATGGTGTCGGGGTCGATCGTGATGCCGTCGCGCTGGGCCAGCACGTCGACCAGCCGCAGCTTGTTGGCCCGCTTGACCTCGCGGAACGCCCGCCGGAACTCGGCGTCCTCGGCCAGCGGCTCGAGCTCCTTGAGCCGGTCGAGGTCGGTGACCCAGCCGTCGCCGATGGCCGCAGTCACCAGCTCGGACAGACCCGGGTTGGCCAGCCGCACGAACCGGCGCGGCGTCACGCCGTTGGTGACGTTGGTGAACTTCTCCGGGAAGTAGTCGGAGAAGTCGTGCAGCACCTTGTCCTTGAGCAGCTGCGAGTGCAGGGCGGCCACCCCGTTGACCTTCGAGCCGGCGACCGTCGCCAGGTAGGCCATGCGCACGGCCCGCTCCGGGTACTCCGCGATGATCGACATCCGGCGCACGCGCAGCTCGTCGTCCGGGTAGGTCTCCCGGAGCTCCGCCATGAAGACCTCGTTGATCTTGTAGATGATCTCGAGGTGGCGCGGCAGCAGCTTGCCCAGCAGGTCCACCGACCAGACCTCGAGGGCCTCGGGCAGCAGGGTGTGGCACGTGTAGGCGAAGCACTTCTGGGTGACCGCCCAGGCGTCGTCCCACTCCCACTTGCGCTCGTCGACCAGGATCCGCATGAGCTCCGGGATCGCGATGACCGGGTGGGTGTCGTTGAGCTGGAAGATGATGCGGTCGGGCAGGTTGTGCAGGTCGAAGTCGGGCGGCAGCACCTGGTCGATGAAGTCGCGGATCGAGCACGCCACGAAGAAGTACTGCTGCTGCAGGCGCAGCTCCTTGCCCTGCGGCGTCGAGTCCTCCGGGTAGAGCACCTTGGAGATGTTCTCCGCGAACGTCTGCGCCCGGACCGCCTGCGCGTAGTCGCCGGCGTTGAAGATCTCGAGGTCGAACGCGCGGGTCGCGCGGGCGCTCCACAGCCGCAGCGTGTTCACGCGGCCGTTCTCGTAGCCCGGGACCATGTAGTTGTAGGGCACCCCGAGGACGCTCCAGCCCGGCACCCACCGGGACCGCTGCACGCCCTCGTCGTCGTAGTGCTCGGTGTGGCCGCCGAAGTCCACGGTCACGGCCGACTCGGGGTGCGGGAACTCCCACGGCGAGCCCAGGGCCAGCCAGTTGTCGGGCTTCTCCACCTGCCAGCCGTCGACGAAGGTCTGGCGGAAGATCCCGTACTCGTAGCGGATGCCGTAGCCGATGCACGGCACGTTCATCGTCGCCAGCGAGTCGATGAAGCACGCCGCCAGCCGCCCGAGGCCGCCGTTGCCCAGACCCGGCTCGACCTCTGCCTCCCGCAGCTCCGCCAGGTCGATGCCCAGCGACGCGAGCCCGTCCTCGACGACGCCCTCGAGGTCCGACGCCAGCAGCGCGTTGTCCAGCTGCCGGCCGAGCAGGAACTCCGCCGACAGGTACGCGACCGACTTCGCCTGGATCTCGAACTGCCGCCGCAGGGTCGCGATCCACCGCACCATCAGGTAGTGCCGCACCGTGCGCGCCATCGCGAGGTACTTGTCGTTCACGGACGCCTTGGTGAGGTCGGTCCCCTGACCGAAGTTGAGCTCCCGGAGGAACTCCCGGACGAATCCCTCCACGGTGTGCTCGGGGGTGGCGATGGGTGTCGTGTTTGCCGTCACCCGTGCCACGGTAGCGGGCGTCCCGGGCATGTTCGACGCCGTGCGACCACTCGTAACAAACGGACTGGTCACAGCGGTCGCGGGGATTCCGCTCGCGGTCGCCGATCCCTAAGGTGGGGCTCGGGAGGAACCTCCCACCTCACGCCGACGAAGGAGCGCGTGCGCCCATGGTCGTCTTCCTCATCCGGGCGCTGATCTTCCTCGGATCGGCTGCCCTCGGTCTGTGGGTCGCCTCGCTGATCGTCGACGGCTTCACCGTCACGGCCACCGGCTTCCTCGTCGCGGTCGTGGTGTTCGCCGTGCTGCAGAGCATCCTCACCCCGTGGTTCCTCGTGATGTCCCGCAAGTACGCGAACGCGCTCACCGGTGGTGTCGGGCTCATCACGACGGTCGTGGCGCTCTGGGTCGCAACCCTGGTCGGCGACGGCCTGACGATCAGCGGGACGTCCGCCTGGATCTTCGGCTCGCTCACCGTCTGGCTCGTCACCATGCTCGCCACCCTGGTGCTCCCGCTGATCTTCCTGCGCAACCGCCTGGAGAAGAAGAACGCCACCGCGTGACCCCGGCCCGCCCGTGATCGGGGGCGGCATGCGGGAGGTCGAGCTCCTCGACCCCGACGCCGCCGCGCCCGCGGGCCCCGGCACGGTCGGGCTGCCGCGACGTCAGCGGCGCCGGATCGTCGTGGGGGCCTCCGTGGTGGCCGTCGCGCTCGCCGCGACCCAGTGGGTCACGGCCGCGCAGGAACGCGCTGCGCTCGCGCGCCTCTCCCAGGTGCCCGGCGTGCTCGGGCCCGTCGACGCCACGCTCACGGTGGCGCGCCGGGTCCCGGCCGACGATGCCGCGCAGCTGTTCGGGAACGCCGGTGGCCTGCGCGTCGACGACGACGGCGCGCAGACCTACACGTGGGTCGGCGAGGCCGCCGACGGCCCCGCCTGGACGGTCGAGCTGCTCGGCGCGAACCCCTCCCTCGCCGACTCCGCCGGCCACGTGATCGCGAGCACCGCGTGCCGGCCCGACGACGAGCCCGGCGAGCAGCCGGGACCCGGCACCCGCATCGTGTGCCTGGTGACGGACGGCGGCCTGATCATCGACGACGGCGGCGGGATCGCCCGGGTGCCGTCGACCCTGCGCCGGGTCGTCGTGCTGTCCGCCGCGGACGGCTCCGTCGTCGCGCAGTGGCCCGTGGACCGCGGCGACAGCATGGCGCTCCTGCCGGGCGTCGTCGTGCTCGGCTCGGGCTCGGCCCACGACAGCACCGTCACCGCACACAGCCTGCTCACCGGCGAGGAGCGGTGGACGCGCGTCGACCGGACGACCGAGGGGCTCGGCTACTCCGACGGCGACCTCGTGAACGTCAGCGTCTTCCGCACCGGCGACCTCGTCGCCTATTCACCGCCCTCCCGGTCCCTGCTGCTCCTGTCCGCGGACGGCACCGTCGTCCGCAGCCTCGCCGACGAGTCCCGCGGCGACGGCTGGGGGTGGTCGACCGACCCCCGGCGCGGGACCCTCGTCCTGCACAATCAGGACGACACCGGCACGCGGTCGACGTTCCTCGCGCCCGACGGCGACCCGGCGGCGGACGTGACCGTCGACGGGCAGCCCGTCGAGCTCTCCGTCGACGACGGCAGCGTGCCCGGCCTGCTCCTCACCGCCGACGACGAGGTCCACGCCTGGGACGCGGGCACGGGAACGCCGCGCTGGTCGCACGAGGCGTCGGCGGTGACGGGCGCGCTCGTCGTGCGGGGTCGCGTCTATGTCGCGAGCAGCCTCGGCGTCGTCGCCCTCGACGGCCGCACGGGCCGCACCCTGTGGGCGACGGCGGCGGAGGACGGTCCCGTCGTCGGGCCGCCCCTCACCGACGGCCGCCACGTCATCGTCCCCGTCGCGAATGCCGAGCCGGTCCTCGTCGCGTACGACCCGGTGAGCGGCCGCGAGGAGTTCCGCGCCGGCTACCCCGCGGGCGTCGGCGAGGTCGGGGCGGCGGGCCGCCGGCTCGTCGGGCACGACGCGACGACCGGGGACTTCGTGGTGCTCGACTGACCGTCAGCGGTCGTCCCGCTCGACCCAGGACGTCTCCGCGTCCGAGATCGAGTCGACGACGGACCGGGGCGGCGGGGTGTGCCGCTCCTGACCGCACCGCCGGCATCGCCACGTGGCGTACTCCCGGGTCGAGTCGGCGGCCAGCACGAACGCGTGGTCGACCGGCAGCTCGCACACCCACCAGGCGCGCCCGGGCGGGTGATCGGGTGCGGCCCGGTCCCGCACGGCGCCGACGAGGCTGAGCGACTCGGCGAGGGCCAGGATCGCGAAGGCGATCGCCAGCAGCGCGGGACCGATCCCGAAGCCCCCGCCGCTCGTCGCGTAGACGGCGTACCCGACCGCCCCGCCCAGCGCGAGCACCACGACCGTCGCCCGGAAAACCAGCCGTCGTCGTCTCACGGAGCGCCTCCACCCCTCGCCTCCGACTGTCCTCCTCGCCGGTCACGGTGGGAAGGTCGTCGGAAGGACAGAAGCACGTGCGCCCGAAGGGACCAGGGCCAGAATCACAACATTCGGAGTCGTCGTTCTCGTCCTGCAGTGGCCGTGTGGGCTCGGCACTGGACTGGCACTCGTCATCCATTCTTTTCGACTCCCCTGGCCAGATCAATGGCGATTCGAGCTCTTTCGTCGGGACTGCGTGGATGAACGCGAGGCTCGTGGTGATCGGCATATTCCACCTGCTCCCCTTTTCGAGGCGCTTCCCCAACCGACGCTGTTAGCCTCACCTCGTGCCAGAGCCGTCCCGCGCCGATTGGTATCCCGATCCGTACGGTCGCCACGAACGCCGCTTTTGGGATGGTGGCAGATGGACTCAGCATGTCGAGTCACGGGGGCATCAGGAGATCGATCCAGCCGTCGACCCGCCGCCAGCTCCGATGACCATCCCCCCGCAGATCCCCGCCGCTTGGTTTCCCGATCCGTACGGCCGCCACCAGCACCGCTATTGGGACGGCAGTCGATGGACTGAGGTCGTCGCCTCACAAGGACGTCAGCAGGTCGATCCACCTGTGGCCGAGACACCCGTTGCGAGGGGTCGCGACCTGACCGGCTTTCCCGCCCGCGGTCAGGTCAGCGAGGCGGCAATATTCACCGAGCCGGTTCTCGTCATCAGCCAAAAGGCGAAGATCAAAGGTTCCAACCTCACCTACGCCATTCGCGACCAGCAGGGCCGGCAGATCGGCGCGGTCCAGGAGGTCGGCCGAGGAATCGTCAAGAAGACGATGGACAAGCGAACCACCGTGACTAGGGCGTATCGGCTGCAGGTCGTGGACATGAGTGGCCGGGTCCTCATAGTCATGATCCGACCCGCGTTGTGGATCAAGTCCAAGATGATCGTCGAGGGGCCTAACGGCAACCGCATCGGTCAGATTGCGCAGGACCGTTTCGGGCTGGGCGGCGGTTTCGCCACAGTCGCGCACGCGGGACTCAGCGGCTGGACCTCTCGGCTGACCACGGCGGTGGACGGACTCGACAAGATCGGCCACGCCCGATTCCGCCTGGAGTCAGGTGATGAACGGGTCGGCTCGATCCACGCCGAGAACCTCGAGGCATGGGATTTCCACATTCAGGACGCCACCGGAGGCGAGATCGCCCGGATCACCAAGACGTGGGCAGGGTGGGCCAAGGAGAGGTTCACGAAGGCCGACCACTACGTCGTCGAGATTCATCGGCCGCTGGAGGAGCCCCTGCGTTCCCTGTCGATCGCGGCCGCGCTTGCCGTCGACATCGCTCTCAAGCAGGGCGACCCCACCAGCGGCTCGCGGAGAAACCGTAGGTACCAGTAGCTGGCCGGTGCGTTTCCGCTGTGCGGCAAAGGCGGCATGAATCGCCAGAAACAAGCGGGACCCCGACCTGCACCACTGCAGGTCGGGGTCCCGCTTCACTGTGCGCCCGAAGGGACTCGAACCCCCAACCTTCTGATCCGTAGTCAGATGCTCTATCCATTGAGCTACGGGCGCATGGCCCCGCAGGGCCGCAGACGACGATACAGGCCAGGGGCCCGGACGCCCAAACCGGAAAGCCGTGACCCGAGACACGGTCGTGGCAGGATCGCGCGCATGGCGACGACCGAGCGGCTGGGCACCGGCGGCGGCACCTGGGGCATGCGCGCCGACGTCCTGCGGCATGGCGACGGGCACGACGGCAGCCGCGTCGGGTACGTCGAGCTGTTCTTCGACCTGGTGTTCGTCTTCGCGGTGACGCAGCTGTCCCACAGCCTCATCGCGCACCCGGACCTCACCACCCTCCTGCACACGCTCGTGCTGGGCTGGGCGGTCTGGTGGCTGTGGATCGACACCACGTGGGTGACCAACTGGCTGGACCCCGACAAGGTGCCGGTCCGCACGATGCTGCTGGTCCTCATGCTCCTGGGCCTGCTCATGTCGAGCGCGATCCCCGAGGCGTTCGAGTCGAAGGCGCTGCTGTTCGCGGTCCCGTTCGTGACGATCCAGCTGGGCCGCACGCTCTTCACGGTGTGGGCGATGGGCCGGCACTGGCCGGAGAACGCCGTCAACTTCGAGCGGATCACCGTCTGGCTCGCGGTCTCGGGGGCGTTCTGGATCGCGGGCGCCCTGGCCGAGGAGAACACCCGCATCGTGCTCTGGGTGGTCGCCGCGCTCATCGACGTCGCCGGCCCGCGGGCCCTGTTCTGGGTGCCGTTCATGGGGCCGACGGATCCGACGACCTGGGCCGTGCGCGGCTCTCACATGGCCGAGCGGGTGTCGCTGTTCCTCATCATCAGCCTGGGCGAGTCGATCATCGTCACCGGCAGCGCGTTCGCCGAGCTGGAGCTGACGGCGACGACGCTGCTGGCGTTCCTCGCGGCCTTCGTCAGCACCGTGCTGATGTGGCTGCTGTTCTTCGACCGGTCGGAGCAGTCGGCCACCGCCTACTTCTCCCGGCAGGCGGAGCCCGGGATGGTCGCGCAGACCGCGTACACGTACGTCCCGTTCCTGCTCATCGTCGGCATCGTGCTCACCGCGGTGGCCGACGAGCTCGTCCTGCAGCACCCCACCGGGCACACCGGCACCTGGACCGCGGGGCTGATCTGCGGGGCGGCCGCCGTCTACCTGCTGGGGAACGCGTTCTTCCGACGGGCGACCGGTGGCCGGTGGTCGGCGCCGCACCTGGTCGGGGTCGTCGTGGTGCTCGGGGCGTTCGCGCTGCGGGACGCGCTCTCGCCGCTGGCGATGAACTGGTTGTCGAACGGGGTGCTGCTCGCCGTGATCATCGGCGACGTGGTGCTCGGGCGCCGGGGCCGGACACAGCAACAGCCCGAACCCTGAGGGGTTCGAGCTGTTCTGACAACGAGAGCGGAGACGGTGGGATTTGAACCCACGGAAGGCTTACGCCTTCACGACCTTAGCAGGGTCGCGCACTAGACCGGGCTATGCGACGTCTCCAGGACCAGCACAGGGTACCCGTGCCGGTGGCCGACCTCCAAAGCGGCCCCTGACCTGCAGCAGCGCGCCGTCGCGAGCCGGTGACGACTAGGTCTTGGGAACCCACTGGTTCGCCCGCTTCCCCTCGGACGCGAGCCGCGCCGACTCCTCGAGCCGCGCGGCCCGGGTCGGCTCGCGCTTGGCCTGCACGATCCACTCGAGGATCGCGCGGCGAGCCGAGGGCGGGAACGCGTCGAACTGCGCACGCGACCCGGGGTAGCGCTCGAAGGCCGCCGCCAGGTCGTCGGGGACGATGAGGTTCTCGACGTCGTCCAGCAGGGTCCACGAGCCGTCGGCCTTGGCGGCGTCGATGAGCGCACGGCCGGCGTCGGTCATCCGGCCATCGGCCTCGAGCCGGAGGATCCGCTCCTTGTTGGTCCGCGCCCAGCCGCTGCCGGACTTCCGCCGGGTGAACCAGAGCATCGAGCGCTCGTCGTCGAGCGTGCGGCCGGACGAGTCGATCCACCCGACGCAGAGCGCCTCCTCGACCGCCAGCTCGTACCTCACGCTCGGCCTCCCGGTGGCCGACCTCCACGACACCAACCAGGCGCCGGCCGTCCTCGCGTGGTGGGCCAGGAGCCAGTCGCGCCACTCCTCGACCGTCTCCGCGTGCACCCGCGGGGCGTCGTCCCTGCTGCCGGCCATCCGTTCCTCCCTCGACCCGATCGCGCCATCCTGGCGCCCGTGGCGGACAGGTCCTGACCTAGTCGCCCTTCCCGACGACGGCGTCACGGGCGGCCGCCGCCGCGTCGCGCGCGCGCTCGGCACGGGTCAGCTCGCGCTCGGTCGTCGAGACCTCGCGGTCGTCGTGCCGGAGGTTCTGCTGGGCGAGCCCGACCTCGCGGTCCGCGGCCGTGGCGGCCTTGCCGGCGGCGGCGAGCCGGCGACGCGCCTCGGCCAGCTCGCGGACCAGGTCGTCCTCCTCCTCGTGCGCCCGGGTGGCCGCCTCCTCGGTACGCGCGACCTGCGCGGCGCTGTCGTCGCGGGCGGCGACGGCGGCGTCGTGCCTCTCCCGCGCCTCCCGCGCCGCCCGGTCGGCCTTCTCCCACACGGCCCGGGCCTCGTCCCGGGCGCGCTGCTCGCGCTCCTCGCGGCGCTGGCGTCGCTCGCGCTCGGCGCGCGACTCACCCGTCTCCTCCGGCTCGACCGCCTCGTCGTCCCCGGCCGCACGCGTGGCCCGGGACGCGCCGGAGCCGCCGACGACGGTCAGGCGTGGCGGCGCCTTCGGAGCCGCCGCTCGCGACGGCGAGCCCGCCGCCGACGTCGAGCTCGACGACGGTGACCTCGACGCGCCCGTCGTCACCGACCCGCCGCCCGCCGTACCGAACCCCGAGTACTCGCGGGCGGCCGTGAGCCGGCCCGACACCACCTCGTGCGCGACCTCCGGGTCGGCCAGCGCGGCGGTCAGCGTGGCGTCGAGCTCCTGCGTGACGGCGTCGCCGATCTTCTGGCCGGTCGGCTGGGCCAGGCGCCGGGCCCGCGCCACGAGCGAGCGGACCAGCTGGCGGCGCTGCGTCGAGAGCTCGCGCAGGGCCGGGCCGTCGAGCGACTTCTCGGCCTCCCGCAGGCCCTCGCCCAGCGCGACGATCTGGTCCGCCAGTGCAGGGTCGTCCCGGACCAGCAGGTTGACCAGCCAGGCGGAGACCGTGGGCTTGCGCAGCTCGCCGATGGCGGCGGCGAGCTCCTTGTCGCCATCGGCCTTGGCCGCCTTCACGGCAGCCGTGCGCCGCGGGATGAACTCCGCCGGAGCGCCCGCGTAGAGGTCGTCGACCACGTCGTCGAGGTCGCTCATGGTCCGACGCGCGGGGTCTCGAGCTCGAAGCGGACCTTGCGCTGCGGCACCGAGGCCTCGACCAGCCGGACGCGGACGTCCTCGCCGAGCGGGAGCCCCGCGCCGTCGATGCGGCCGCGCACCGCCGGGTCGCGCAGCTGCACCACACCGGCGTCGCGGTCCGCCCGGACGTCGACGATCGCGCCCTCGAACACCTCGCCCTCGCGGCCCGTCAGCAGCGCCGCCTCGACCAGGTCGAGGCAGCCGCGCTCGAACTCCGCGGCGCGCTTGTCCCCCGACGCCATCAGCCCGGGCAGCTCGGGCAGCGCGTCGCGCACCCAGGCGGGGACCGGCGTCCCCGCGCTCAGCGCCAGGCAGGTCTCGCCGACGAACCGGTCGACCAGCCGGCGCAGGGGCGCGGTCGTGTGCGCGTAGGGAGCGGCGATCGCCGCGTGCATGGTGAACGGGGGCAGCTCGCCGTCGAAGGCGACGTAGGCCGCGCCGCGCAGTAGCGAGGTCGCGTCGGTGAGCAGCGCCGCGTGCGCCGGGTTGGCCGCGTCCAGGTCACGGATGACGTCTCCTGGCGTGGCCCCGTCCGGCCAGGCCACGCCCAGCGCGTGGGCGGACAGGCGCAGGCGCTCGACGTCCCTCGGGTCGGCGTCGGGCAGCGTGCGCAGGATGCCGACCCGGCCGTCCATCATCAGCTGCGCGGCGCACATGCCGGTGAGCAGGGAGATCTGCGCGTTCCACTCCTCCACGGGAAGGGTCGCGCGGCTGCCCAGCGTCCAGACGCCGTCGGGACCCTGCTCGACCACCTGCTCCGGGGTGGGCAGCGTGATCCCGCCTCGCGCGCGCTCGGCCGCCTCCCGGAGAGTCCCCACCTCGCGCAGCAGCAGGAGGGTCTCGTCGGCCGAACCGTCGTCGAGAGCCGCCTGCGCGCCGACGTACGTCAGCTGGGCCCGGCTCCGTACGGAGGCGCGGACGACGGTCGTGGCACCGGGCCGCCCCTGCGCGTCGAGGTCGATCGTCCACAGCAGGGCCGGCGTGACCTGGTCGGGCAGCAGGCTCGCCGCACCCTCGGACAGGGTCGGCGGGTGCAGCGGCGTGCGGCCGTCCGGGGCGTACAGCGTCTCGACGCGCTCGCGGGCCTCGTCGTCGATCGCCCCGCCCGGGCGCACCCAGGCGGCGACGTCGGCGATCGCGTACTGCACGCGGAAGCCGTCGGCTCGGCGCGCGATGTGGACGGCCTGGTCCAGGTCCTTCGAGCCCTCGGGGTCGATGGTGACGAACGGGACGTCGGTGGCGTCGACCCGGTCCTGCGTCGGCCCCCGACGTACTACCTCCGCCGCCTCCGCGAGCACGCGCTGCGGGAAGTCGGCGGGCACGTCGAGCTCGTGCCGCAGGTCGTCGAGACCCCGCCGCACGAGGACGTCGACAGCCTCCCCCTGCGCCTCCTGCGGCGGGCGGGCGTGCAGCTGGACGTGGCGTCGGGGCACGTCGCGAGCCTAGGCGGGCGGCGGGGCCGACGCCCGTCATATGGCGGGGGCCGTGCGGGCTCCTAGAAGGTGCGGGCGCCGGGGCCGCGCGTGAGGGCGACGTCCCGCGGCGCGACCTCGCGCCCGTCGCCGGTCACGAAGGCCATCCGCACCGGCTCGCCCGTGGCCGCCTCCACGTGCAGGGCGGCGGGGCCGAAGCCGGTCGGCCGGTGCTCGTCGCCCCAGTCGAGCATGGCGACGAGAACGGGCGTCAGGTCTCGACCGGCGTCCGTCAGGACGTACTCGTCGCGCTCGCGCTCCCCGGCCTCGCGGTAGGCGCGGCGCTCGAGGATGCCGTGCTCGACAAGGGTGCTCAGGCGGTCGGACAGCACGTCGGGCGCGATGCCCAGGCGCGCGCGGAACTCGGCGTAGCGGGTGCGGCCGGCCAGCGCCTCGCGCACGATCAGCAGGCTCCACTTCTGGCCCAGCACCTCGAGGCTGCGGGCGATCGAGCAGCGGGTGTCGACGGCGGTGAGGGAGCGGGTCACGACGACAGGGTAGCGCTGCTGTATTGGTAAAACCTAGTCAGGATGCTAAGTTGGCGAAACCTACTCAGGAATCGAGACCCTCGTGCCCCAGCTCAGCCGACGCGCAGGCTTCTGGACCGCCGCGCTCGTCGCCGGACTCGCCCTCTGGGCCAGCGGCGCGCCGACGGTCGTCTATCCGCTCTACGCCCGCGAGTGGGGCCTCGAGCCGACGACGACGACGCTGATCTTCGCGGTCTACCCGCTCGTCCTCGTGCCCACCCTCGTCCTGTTCGGCAACCTCTCCGACGTCATCGGCCGCCGGGCGACGATGCTGGCCGGCCTCGCTGCCCTGGGCCTCGGCGCGCTGGCGTTCGGGCTCGCGCCGGACCTTGCGTGGGTGCTGGTGGGCCGCGCGCTGATGGGCGTCGGCGTCGGCCTCTCCCTGAGCCCCGCGACTGCGGCGATGATCGAGTTCAGCAGCCCCGGCCGCGAGTCGCGCGCCAGCTCGACGACGACCGCGGCGACCGCGACGGGCCTCGCGCTGGCCACCCTCGTCGGCGGCGCGCTCGTCCAGTACGGCCCGTGGCCCACCCACCTCGCGTTCTGGGTGCTCGTCGTGGCGACGGCCGCGAGCGCGGCCCTGGTGTGGTGGCTGCCCCGGCACACGCGCGACGAGACCGCCGGCCCCTGGCGCCCCCGCCGGCCCCACGTGCCCCGCGACGCCCGCGGCCCGTTCGTCGCCGGGACGCTCGCGGTCAGCGGCGCCTACGCGATGGGAGCGATCTTCCTGGCCCTGGGCGCCCAGATCGCCCGCGACCTGGTGCACTCGGAGAACGCCTTCGTCGGCGGCGCGATCATCTCGGTCTCCGCCGTCGTCATCGGGGTCGTCGCCGTGCTCGCCCGCCGCCTGACCCCGCGCACCGCCGTCACCCTCGGACCGCCGGCCGCCATCCTCGGCCTCGGCCTGCTGGTCGGCGCCGGCCTCGCGCACTCGCTGCCGCTCTTCCTCGCGTCGTCCGTCGTCGCCGGCGCGGGGTACAGCCTCCTGTTCTCGGGCGGGCTCGGCCTGGTGACGGCCAGCGCACCCGTGCACCACCGCGCCGCCGTGCTGTCGGCCTCCTACGTCGTCGCCTACGTGCTGCAGGCCGCCGCCGCCCTCGGCATCGGCGTGCTGGCGACCACCTCCGGCCTCCTGCTCGCGCTCGAGGTGGGGTCCCCCGTCGTGCTGGCCCTCGGGGTGGCAGCTCTGGTGGTGGTCCGCGCCGGACGGGTCGCGCCCGCCGCCTGATGCGCGGTATGGGAGCGCTGTCACGCTCTGCGACGAATGTCGGGTTCTCACCCGCGTCCGACGGCGTGTGACGTGCGCCACATTTAGGAATTTCCTGTGTGACTTGAGTAACAGGCGCATTGTGGGCAAATCCGACGAACATTTTGTCAAACCTCCTGGTCACGCGACCAGGAGGCCTTTCACATGGAACTCACAGCGTCCTCACAGCCACCAGATCCCCATGATCACGCCCCTCAAGCCGGAGTCGGAACGTCCGATAGAGCCCCTAATACTTGCTGTTCGCCCGGATGCCCTGAAGCGCCTAGTCGGAGCATTTGCGTGTTCTTTGACCCGATCTCTGGAGCCAAACATGTTCTCTGTCCCCCGACCCCTCGCGGTCCTCTCTGCGCTCGCCGTCGGCATCGTCGCCACGGTCGCCGCACCCTCGATCGCCTCGGCCGCCACCACGACGGCCACCACCACCTGCGCGGCCGCGAAGGCCAACCAGCTCGTCGAGGGCGGCTCGCTCACGGCGGGCAAGAGCCTCTCGTCGGCCAACGGCACGTTCAAGCTCACGCTCGCGACCGACGGCTCGCTCACGCTGGCCAACGCCACCACCGGCGGTCGCAAGTGGGTCCAGCAGGGTGGTGCAGGCGCGCACCTCGACCTGCGGACCGGCGGCAAGCTCGTGCTGGTCGCCAAGGACGGCACGACCAAGTGGTCGAACTCCGTCGCCGCCACGTGCCCGGCCGTCTGGGTGCACGACTCCGGCTACGTCGTCTCGAGCCACGGCACGGTCGTCGACTGGAACGCGCCGTCGAGCACGACCGCGCTGACGGTCCCCGCCGGCATGGTCACGACGCCGATCGTGACGCCCACGCCCACGCCCACCCCGACGCCGACTCCCACCCCGACGCCGACCCCCACGCCCACCCCGACGCCGACGCGCGACGTGTCGCAGCTGCCGTTCTCGTCGGACGCGCCGTGGAACACGTCGATCGGCTCGGGCGCCAAGTTCGAGGCCGCCACCGGCCCGATGACGAGCAAGCTCGCGCTCACCACGCCGACGCTGAACTCGGCCCGCTGGTCGATCGCCGTCTTCTACGCCACGACGAGCGACCCGGTGGCCACCGTCACCAACCCGAACACGGGCCAGGTCGTCTCGGTGCGCGTCCCGCGCAACACGGCTCCGACCTACGGCACGGACAAGCACGTCGGCGTCATCCAGCCTGACGGCGTGACCGGCTACGAGTTCTACAAGATGACGAACGTCGGCACCGACAAGTGGACGTCGACCCGCATCGTGAAGACGGACCTGCGCACCAACGGCCTGACCGACGGCGCCCGCGCCTCGGGCGTCTCGTTCTACGCCGGCCTGATCCGCACGCAGGAGCTCAAGAAGCTCTCGATCAAGCACACGCTCGCGCTCGGCATCTCCGACGCCCAGCTCAAGTCCGGCGCCGTCTGGCCCGCCCGCACCCAGGACGCCAACGGCACCACGGCGTACTCGGGCACCATCCCCATGGGCCAGCTGTTCTCGATCCCGAGCTCGGTCAACATCGACGCGATGAACCTGACCCCGGAGGGCAAGGCCCTCGGCCACGCGCTCCAGAACTACGGCGCGCACGTCCTCGTCCGCTCCAGCACCCAGTCGCTGTTCTGCGAGCACACCTGCGACGCCACGCAGGCCGCGAACGCGAACAAGGACTGGAAGGCGCTCTCGCCGCTGCTGCGGGCCGTCACCAACAACACCGCGACCAACGTCGCCGGTGGTGGCACCCGCCTCGTGGCCTCGCTGCCCAGCGCGGGCTGACCTCCCGCACGCACGCCGGACAGGCCCGCTCCCCTCGGGGGGCGGGCCTGTTCGTGCGTGGTCAGCCGAGCGTGATCCGGCCGCCCACCGGGACCGGGTACGGCGACGCCTGGCTGCTGTGCGCACCCAGGTACGCGATCAGCACGTCGAGGTCGCTCTGGCCGACGAAGACCTTGGTGCCGTTGCGGATGGCGGTGAAGTTGTCGCCGCCCCCACCGAGGAACTCGTTCATGGCGACTCGGTAGGTCGCGGCGGGGTCGACGGGAACTCCGTCGATCGCGACCGAGACCAGCCGGTTCTCGTTGACGGCGCCCGTCGGACGGATGACCTCGCTGACGTTGGCCGAGACCTGCAAGATCTTGTTCGCGCCGTTCTGCGTGGTCCACTGCTGGCCGAACATCGTGATCACGTCCGCGCCCGACATAACGACCACGTTCATGATGTTGGTGAACGGCTGCACGGTGAACGCCTGGCCGTAGTTCTGGGCGCAGGGTGCGTCGGCGGGTACGCAGACGAAGTCACCGCGGATGCCTCCGGGGTTCATGATCGCGAAGTCGGCGCCGTCCGGGCTGAGCGGGTCGGCGTTCATGCCCTCGAGCTGCGCGTCGGCGATGAGGTCGCCGGCCGGGGTCTCGCCGGACGCCGCGCAGATCGTCGGGGTGCAGCCGCGGCCGAGGATCGACCCGCCGATGTAGCCGACCACCTGGCTGGCGATGGGCCCGAGGTACGTGGTGTACCGGCTGATGATCTCGGTCTCCGCCGGCGCCGCGGGGACGTCGCGCGTGACCGGCATGTTCGTCGCGACGACCGACGGCCGGACGATGTCCTTGGTCCGCGGGTCGTACTTCAGCTCGATGTCCGTGTACAGCCGGCCGAACGACGAGCCGCTGGTCACCATCCGCGGCTGCCCGTTCGGGTCGGGGATGTTGCACGTGTACGCGGTGTGCGTGTGGCCCGTGACGATGAGGTCGACGGCGGGGCTGATCTGCTGGGCGATCGGCACGATGGCCCCGCTCAGCCCGAGGACGCCGCCGGCGTTGCAGTCGTAGTTGTAGGCGCTGCTCGCCGGCGTCCCGCCCTGGTGCAGCAGGACGACGATGGACTGCACGCCCTCGCGCTGGAGCTGCTGGGCGTACTTGTTGGCGGTGGTCACCTCGTCGAGGAACGAGAGACCCTGCACGCCTGCCGCGGTGACGATGTCCGGGGTGCCCTTGAGCGTCATCCCGATGAAGCCGATCTTCACGCCGTCGACCTTCTTCACGACGTACGGCTTGAACAGGGTCTTGCCGGTCGAGGTGACGACGACGTTCGCGGACAGGAACGGGAAGTCGGCGCCGGTGAACGTCCCCGGACCGCCGGGGCAGCTGTCGGCGGCGGGCGTGCCGTCGGCGTTGGTGCGGCAGCCGCCGTTCTGCATCCGCTTCAGCTCGGTCGAGCCCTCGTCGAACTCGTGGTTGCCCACGCTGGTGACGTCGAGCTCGAGCGCGTTCATGGCCTCGATGGTCGGCTCGTCGTGGAAGGCGCCCGAGAGCAGCGGGCTGGCCCCGATCAGGTCCCCCGCGGCGATCGTCAGCGAGCGGTCGTGGCCCGCACGGGCCTGGGCGAGGTGCGTCGCGAGGTAGCCGACCCCGCCGACCGTCTGGGCCAGCGTCGTCCCGTCCGGCTGCAGGCGGGTCACCGTGCCCGACGAGCCGGCCGGCGGCTCCAGGTTGCCGTGGAAGTCGTTGATGGCCAGCAGCTGGATGTCCTTGTACCGGTTGCTGTTGCCGCCGCCGTGGTCACCGTGGCGGTCGCCGGCGACCCCCGGCACCGCCAGCATCCCCGACGCGGCGATCAGCCCCGCCGCCGCGATCGTCGTTCCGAGCCGCACGTGCCACCGAGACATGAGTCCTCCATCGACGTCGTTGTCGTTGTCGTTGAACCTGCCGCGCGCGTGTGAGCGCGTTCGATGCTCTCACCGACGAGGTCGCGTGGCCATGGGCGATTCGTCGGGTGCTCCTCGGGGCGGAGGGCGTGGGATTCGAACCCGCGAGAAACGGGGTCGTCCTGCTCCAACGGTTCTCAAGACCGCTGGTGCCCACTCGATGACCTGCGTCAATGCGGTGTGACTTTGCCTGAGGACCGCCGCGTGAGTCCGCTGTAAGTCGAGTCTGGGCCTAGCCGGCCGACTGGCGGTCGTCAATCTCTCAGTTCGCCGCACGCCCTGGCGAGGTACTCCACGAGCTGGTCGGCTCCCGGCGCGGCGCTGCGAGACCCTCACGGACCAGGACGTCGACTTCGGGGGCGTCCGGGACCTCGCGCGAGGCGAGTGCGGGACCGCCCGCGGCTGGACATGGCGTAGGGACACATCGCGAGCCCAGGTTCCCTGTCCTTGACACGAGGGCTAAGCGCTCGCGGGTTGCCCCGAAGCGGAGTCGGCGTCCACACCGGTCAGCCGTAGCGTGGCCGCCCACGCCTCAGGCGCCTTGATGGGCGCGCTAGCCAGCAGCTCGCCGCCAGTGACCGGGACCAGAGCCCAGATCGGGCGCCGCATCGGCCCGAGGACTCCTGGCTCGACGCGGGCGACGTCCTGGTAGAGCTCCTGTGCTGCGAGAAAGGCGTCCCAGGCCTCCGCGAGTGCGCGCCGCTCGTGCATCGCAGCCACCGCGGGGTACCAACGCCGGGCTCGGCGAGTCTGGCGCTCCGTGCGCAGGCCAACGACGAGGCAGCCAGCCATGCCCAGTGCGGTGGCAAAGAGGGGCGCGGGCGCACGCTCTCCGGTGAGCGCGCTCGTCATCAAGAACACGACGAGCAGGGGAAATGCCCCGACGAGCGACCACAGGATGACCGCGGCCTCCTTCCGGGACTCCCTCGGGGCCATCGCGGCGTCCCGGCGACGCAGAGCGGCGACGGCAAGCAGGAACGCGTACACCACGGTGAACACGAAGGGGGCCCTGTCGTCCTTCTGAGCCTGGGCGAACGACATGGCGACGACGATCGCGACCGACACGTACACGAGGACAAAGGCCACCCGCACCACGAGGGAGGGCGCCTCGACCGGGGGCGGCAACCACCCGAGCTCCTCGGTCATCGGCGGCAGCGCTCGCCGACCCGACGTCCACTCGTCCACCCGCTCGCGCGACGGCCGCGCTGGCTCCGTCGGCGGCGGCGAGGGCTTGCGGGGTGCGCCGGTAGTGAGGCCGACGTCCTCGCCCCAGCCGTCGGCGTCGCCCAGGCCGCCGTCGTATCGGGCCCGCGCGTCCGGGTCGGACAGCACTGCCCACGCGGCGGCGACAGCGACAAAGTCGTCGTTGTTGCCGCCGACGTCCGGATGGGTCTCGCGCGCCAGCTTCCGGTACGCGGCGCGGATCGTCTCGCCGTCAGCGTCCGGAGCGACCCCGAGCACCTCGTAGTGCGTCAGGTCCATGACATCCTCGCAACGGGACCCACCGGATCCAGGAGCTTCTGCGGCTGCAGCTCGAACGTCAGCTGCTCGACCAGCCAGTCCGCCCCTGCCAGGGCAGCCTCCTCGTCCGCGGGCCTCAGGCCCGGCGTCAGCTGGCGCTCGCGCGTGGCGACGACCACGACGGCGCGCGTCTCGTCGCGACGGATCATGGTGATCGAATGGCTCAGGACGGAGCCGCCTCGGCGCTGGACCAGCTCGCCCAGCCAGTCGTCGGGCACCGGTACGGCGCGGCCCAGTCCCTGCCGGACCTGCGCCGGCAGGTGCGGCCACGTGTGGGCGGCCGCCGCCTGCCGCGCGGTGTGGTGCGGCGCGATCACCGGGTCGCGCGCGCCTACCGCCGCGACCTGGCCGGGAACGACGCCCGCGGGCACCCACCCCAGGCGCCGCTTGGGCTCGCCGACCACATCGAACCTGCGGACCGAGATGTGCCGCCAGGGCCCGACCGGCACCGCGTCGCCTTGCCTCGGGTGAACGGGGCGAGTGGCGACGACGACGAACAGGGCGTCGCGGTGGGCCCGCCAGCCGCGCATCACCTGGACGATCTCGTCGCCCCCGTGCTCGTAGCCCGCGTCCGTTCCCACCTGCTCGGCGAGCACGGGACGCTTGTGCTTGGCGGCCTGGCGCGAGTCCGCAGGCAACGACGCCCACGAGAACACCTCACCACCGAAGCCGATCGTCGCCGTGCTCCGGGCATCATCGGCGAGCGTGGCCAGGTCGCCGTTCGGACGCCTGATGAGATCGCGGCCCATGTCACCCCCATTGACCGTCGCACGCTAAGGGGCGCGAGGTGCCCGGGTCCAGGGAGTTCGGCTCGGTCCGCCCGTCCGGTCTACCCATCTCCGGGAGAACCCGGTCACGTCGCACCCCAGGCGTTCCTCAGGCTCCGCGGTAGCCAGGCGTTCGGGCTTCTCAGGGGCTTTGGCGGAGGGCGTGGGATTCGAACCCACGAGAACGGGGTTGTCCCGCTCCAACGGTTTTCAAGACCGTCTCTTTCGGCCGCTCAGACAGCCCTCCCGCACGGGCCGGGGCCCGCCGCGGCACGAGTCTCCCACAAGCACTCGCGCGAACATGGTCTAGACCAGTAGAGTCGTCAGGGTCATCGTCGACCCGTCCTGGAGGCAGGCCATGCAGCGTTCCGTCGTCGTCGCTCTTCCCGAGGGGCTGCACGCCCGCCCCGCCGCCCAGTTCGTCGCCGCGGCCGGCAGGCTCCCCGCGAAGGTGACCATCGCGAAGACTGGCGGCACGCCCGTGGCCACCGCGTCGATCCTCGCGATCATGACTCTGGGCGTGGGCGCCGGCGACGAGGTCGTCCTCGCCACGGCCGACGACGACGCCGACGCGGCCGCCTCGATCGACGCGCTGGAGGAGTTCCTGCGCCAGACCGCCTGACCGACGCCGCCGGGCCTCAGAGCCCGAGCTCCTCCAGCGCCGGCAGCGCCGCCCGCACCTCGGTCCGCGCCTCCGCGGCAGTGCGCTGCGCGAGGGCGAGCGCGGCGAGCGCGCGGCACTCCTCCAGCGTCACCGACGCGAGCACGGCGCCGACGTCCGCGAGCGCCCGCGCCGTCATCGACAGCGACGTGACCCCCAGGCCCACGAGCACCGGCGCGAGCACGGGGTCCGCCGCCGCCTCGCCGCAGACCCCGACGGGCCGCTCCCGCGACGCGCCCCCGGCGCACGCCAGCTGCACCAGCGTCAGCACGGCGGGCTGCCACGCCGTCGACAGGCGCGCGAGCCCGGCGAGCTCGCGGTCCGCCGCCATCGCGTACTGCGTCAGGTCGTTGGTGCCCAGGCTCGCGAAGCGGGCCCGGTCCAGCAGGTCGCCGGCCCGCAGCGCGGCGGCGGGCACCTCGATCATGACTCCCGCCTGCGCCAGGCCGTGCGCGGCGCAGAGGCCGACGAAGGCGTCCGCCTCGTCGGCCGTCGCGACCATCGGCGCCATGACCCAGACGACCGCCGACGACGACGCCGCGGCCCGCGCGATCGCCTCGAGCTGGTCGTCGAGGACGTCCGGGTGCGACCACGACGTGCGCAGCCCCCGGACGCCCAGGGCCGGGTTGGGCTCGCCGTCGGCCGTGACGAACGGCAGCGGCTTGTCGGCGCCCGCGTCGAGCGTGCGGATCACGACGCGTCGCCCCGGGAACGCGTCGAACACCTGCGCGTAGGCCGCCTCCTGCTCCGGGATGCCGGGCGGGGTGGTCCGGCCGAGGAAACCGAACTCGGTGCGGAACAGCCCGACGCCCTCCGCGCCCGCGGCCGCCGCGGCGACGGCTCCGGCGGGGTCGCCGACGTTGGCCAGCAAGGCGACGTGGTGACCGTCGGCCGTGCGGCCCGGGTGCTCCAGGCGCGCCGACCGCGGCTTGACGTGGGCGGCGCGCTCGACGGCGTCGGCCGACGGGTGGCGCACGACGTCGCCCGTGGAGCCGTCGACCAGGACGGTCTCGCCGTCGGCGATGTCGAGCGCGCCGGCCACCGCGACCACGCAGGGGATGCCGAGCGCGCGCGCGAGGATCGCCGTGTGCGCCGTCGGCCCACCGCCGGCGGTGACGATCGCGAGCACCCGAGCGGGGTCGAGGCGGGCGGTGTCGGCGGGGGCGAGGTCGCGCGCGACCAGCACGAACGGCTCGCCGGGGTCGGGGACGCCCGGGGGACGCAGGCCCAGCAGCTCGGCGATGATCCGGTCGCGCACGTCCTGCACGTCGCGCGCGCGGTCGGCGAACATGCCGCCCAGCGCGCGCAGCTGCTCCGCGACCAGCTCGGCCGCGTCCCACACGGCGCGAACGGGCGTCGCGCGCGTCTCGACCACCCGTCGGCGGGCCTCGTCGGCCAGCGACGCGTCCGCGGCCATCGCCGCGGTCACCGCGAGGATCTCCGCGGCCTCGCCGGTCGCCGCGTCGGCGGCGCGGGCCAGGGCGTCCCTGACCTGCGCCGCCGCGGCGTCCACCGCGGTCGCCGCCGCCCCCAGGTTCGTGCCCGGAGCCGACGGCTCGGGGGACGGCGCCGGCGGGGCGTCGGGCATGCGCGCCACGACACCCACCCGGCGGCCCGGGCTGACCCCGAACCCCCTCAGGGTCAGCGCGACTGCGGCGACCGCGGTGGTCATCGTGCAGCGGCCGGCTCGTCGACCTTCTCGGCCGCCGGCTCCGGTCGGTCGGTGGAGCCGGGCGACGCGGCGCCCTCGACCGTCGTCGTGCCCGGCGTGGCCGCGGTGTCCTCGTCGTCGTCCTCACGGCCCGGCGTCCGCAGGTTCCAGCGCGTGATGACGAACCGGAACAGGAAGTAGTACACGACCGCGTAGCCGAGGCCGATGAGGATGAGCAGCAGCGGCATCGTCGCGATGCGGTAGTTGAGCACGTAGTCGATGGCGCCCGCGGAGAACCCGAACCCGTCCTTGATGCCCAGCGCGTTGACCAGCGCCAGCGACGTGCCGGTGAGGATCGCGTGGATGACGTACAGCGGGTAGGCCACGTAGACGAACGCGAACTCGAGCGGCTCGGTGACGCCCGTGACGAACGAGACCAGCGCGGCGGAGCCCATGATGCCCGCGATCACCTTGCGGTTCTTCGCCTTGGACGTGTGCACGATCGCGAGCGCGGCGGCGGGGAGCGCGAACATCATGATCGGGAAGAAGCCGGTCATGAACGTGCCCGCGGTGGGGTCGCCGATGAGGAACCGGTTGATGTCTCCGTGCGCCACCACGCCGTCCGCGTTGGTGTACGTGCCGAACTGGAACCACGGCAGCGAGTTGAGGATGTGGTGCAGCCCGAGCGGGACGAGCAGCCGGTTGAGCGTGCCGTAGACGAACGCGCCGACGATGGTCGAGCCCGTGACCCAGTCGCCGACCGCCGTGAATCCGGAGTTGAACGCGGGGTAGATGAGCGCGCCGGCGACGGCGACGAGCACCGAGACCCCGGCGGTCACGATCGGCACGAACCGGCGGCCGCCGAAGAACGCCAGGTAGGGGGGCAGCTTGATCCGGTAGTACCTCTGGAAGAGCAGCGCCGTGACCAGGCCGATCACGATGCCGCCGAGCACGCCGTAGTTGATGAGCTCCTGCGTCTCGCCCTCCCCCGCCTTCTCCAGGGTGTACGGCGAGAGGGCGTCGCTCACGCCCTTGAAGACGAGGTAGCCGATGACCGCCGCGAGGCCCGTCGACCCGTCGGACTTGCGGGCGAACCCGACCGCGACCCCGACCGCGAAGAGCAGGGGCAGGTTGGCGAACAGCGCGTTGCCGGCCGCAGCCAGGACGGCCGCCACCGGGATCATCCACGGCAGGTGGGCGCCGAGGCCGTCGGCGCCCAGCATGTCGGGCTGGCCGAGCCGCAGCAGCAGCGCCGCGGCGGGCAGGGAGGCGATGGGAAGCATGAGCGAGCGGCCGATGCGCTGCAGCTGCGCGAGGCCGGGGATGCCTCGCTTCTCGGCGGTGTCCGCGGTGACGGTGGTCATGGAGCACTCCTCGTTGGGTGGTCCGGAAAGTTCTGGGGGGGGTGTCTGGTCTGGACCAGTTGCGAGCAGACTGGTCTAGACCTCATGATGTGTCAAGGGTCACGTCGCGAGGCAGCCCCGCGGGTCCTGGCTGCCGCCGGTCCGCGCCGCACGAGGGAGTGGGCCGCACGTGGACGAGTCGGAGCAGGGCGCCGCGCACAAGTACCTGACGGTGCGCGACCACCTGGCCACCCTTGTCGCGCAGGAGCTCCGGGTGGGCGACGCCATCCCGTCGGAGCGCCACCTGAGCCAGCAGTTCGGGCTGTCGCGGATGACCGTGCGGCAGGCCGTCGACACCCTCGTCACCGACGGCGTCCTCGTCCGCGAGCAGGGGCGCGGCACGTTCGTCGCACCCCAGCGCATCGACTTCGAGATGCGGCTGACCACGTTCGGCGAGGAGATGCGCCGCCGGGGCATGGAGCCGGCGACGACGGTGCTCACCGCGCAGGTGGTCGCCGCGACGCCGGACGTCGCGACCGCGCTCGAGATCGAGCCGCGCCAGAAGGTGCACTTCCTCTACCGCGTCCGCAGCGCCGACGGCACACCCATCTGCATCGAGCAGGTCTGGGTCCCCGTCGCGCTGGCGCCCACGCTCTTCGACGCCGGCCCGCCCCCCAGCATGTACGAGGCGCTGCGCGACCTCGGCCTGGCACCCGAGTGGGGCGAGGACACGCTGTCCGCCGACGAGGCCACCGACACCGAGGCGTCGCTGCTCGGGCTCGGCGACGCCCGCGCGGTGCTGCGCGCCGAGCGGCGGACGTACTCCGTCGACTCGGCGATCATGTTCTCCCGCGCCTGCTACCGCGCGGACCGCTACAGCGTGTGGGTCCCGCTGCGCGCCCCGCGCCCCGCGATCGTCCCCCGCGGGCGCGGCGCCACCACAGTCCCCGGACCGGCCCCCGCCGGCTCCGACACCACCAGCACCGTCGACGCGACCGCGTCCGCGGCAGCATCCGGAGGTGGGCGATGAAGCCCCAGAGCAAGGACCAGGCCGCGGCGATCCTCGCCGCGCTCGGCGGCGTGGACAACATCGACGAGATCGAGCCGTGCACCACGAGACTGAGATCCCTCGTCCGCGACGCGGGACGGGTCGACGCGGCCGGGTTGCGGGCCGCCGGCGCGTTCGGGGTGATGATCTCCGGGCGCGTGGTGCAGGTGGTCGTCGGCCCGCACGTCGACCTCATCGCGACCGACCTCGACGAGCTGATGTGAGGAGTACGGACATGACCAAGGCGGAGCAGATCCTCGCGGCGCTCGGCGGGGACGCCAACGTCCTCGATCTCGAGCCCTGCATCACGCGGCTGCGGGTAGAGGTGGAGAACCCGTCGCTCGTCGACGAGCACGGGCTCAAGGCCGCCGGCGCCATCGCCGTGGTGCGCTCGGGCGTCGCCGTGCAGGTGATCGTCGGGCCCGAGGCGGACACCCTCGCGTCCGACATCGAGGACCTGCGCTGATGGGCGCGCTGACCGTCCTCGCGCCCGTCGCCGGCCAGGTGCTCGGGCTCTCCGAGGTGGCCGACCCGGTCTTCTCCGCCGAGCTGGTCGGGCCCGGCCTCGCCCTCGACCCGGTGCAGTCCTCCGCGTCCGAGGTGATCGCCCCGATCGCCGGGACGATCCTCAAGCTGCACCCGCACGCGTTCGTCGTCCAGCACGACGACGGCCGCGCCGTCCTGGTGCACCTCGGGATCGATACGGTCGAGCTGGGCGGGTCGGGCTTCACGCTGCACACGTCCGAGGGGGCGGTGGTGAGCGCCGGTCAGGTCGTCGTGACGTGGGACCCCGGCGTCGTCGCCGCCGGCGGCCGCTCGCCGGTGTGCCCCGTCGTCGGCCTCGAGGCTCCGTCGGACGCCGTGACCCGCCTGGCCCGCCCCGGCGACACCGTCGCCGCCGGCGAGCCGCTGCTGTCGTGGGCGTGACCCTCCTCGAGATCGCCGTCCAGGACGTCTCCGGCGCGACGGTCTCGGCCGCGCTGGGGGCCGACCGGCTCGAGCTCTGCGCCGCGCTCGCCGCGACCGGGGGCATCACGCCGTCGGTCGGGCTGCTCGACGCCGTCCTCGCTGCCGTCCCGTCGGCGGTCGGCGTGCACGTCCTCGTCCGGCCGCGCGCGGGGTCGTTCGTCTACACCGACGACGAGATCGACGTGCAGGTCAGGGACGTGCAGGTCGCTGTCCGCGCGGGTGCGGCCGGCGTGGTCATCGGTGCCCTGACCCCGGCCGGTGCCGTCGACGACGCGGCGCTGCGGCGGCTGGTCGACGCAGCGGACGGGCGCGAGGTCACGTTCCACCGGGCGCTCGACACGGTGCCGGCGCTGGGGCCGGCCGTCGAGGCGCTCGCGTCGCTCGGCATCGTCCGCGTCCTGACGTCCGGGGGTGCGGCCCGCAGCATCGACGGGGTCGAGCGGCTCGCGTCGACCGTCGCCCTGGCCGCCGGTCGCCTGCAGGTGATGGCCGGGGGCGGGGTGCGCCCCGCGGACATCCCGGCCCTCGTCGCCGCCGGGGTCGACGCCGTGCACCTGTCCGCCAGCCGGCACGTCGACGAGTCGGGTGGTCCCGGCGGCGGCTCGTCCGGGTACACCACGACGGACCCCGCGCTCGTGGCGGAGGCAGTGACGGCGCTCGGGCGGGGCTGACGACCCGGGTTCAGACGCCCTGGACCGCCTCGAGGCGTCCCGAGGCGATGGCGTCGGCCAGCGCCGCGTGGTCCTTCTCGGTGCGGTCGGCGTAGCCGTCGGCGAAGTCGGCGAAGGCCTCGTCCGACGCCTTGGAGCCGCCGAGGTACGCGGCGATGGCGACGCGGTCCCCCGACCGTGCATGGGCACGGGCCAGGGTCCACGCGCACAGCGCGCCATAGTCGCGCATGCCGGTCGGCGCCATGGTCTCGACCACGGCCGAGCCCTTCCAGTCGCGCAGCTGGCGGACGTAGAAGTCCCGGGTGACGCCGTCGAGCCCCTCGTTGCGCTGCCAGCCGAGCATGATGTCGCTGGCCGCCTGCATGAGCCGCTGGCCCTCGACCACGCGCTGCCCCGACTGCGTGTACTCGCTGGCCCCGAGGAACTGCTCGAGCACGGAGGCCTGCGCCTCCTTGGCCTGCAGGACGAGGTAGTCGTCCACGTCGACGCCCTCCAGCAGGAGGATCCACGCGCGGGTGCCCACGCTGCCGACGCCCACGACCTTCCGCGCCATGTCGACGATGCGGTACTGCCCCACCAGGTGCCGGCGGTCCGGCTGCAGGCTCGCCTGGTAGGCCCGCACCAGGTCCTGCATCCCGGCCGCGAAGCGGGCGGCACCCTCCTCGCCGAGCAGGTCGGTCATCGACGTGACCAGGGGCGGGTCCGAGCGGAAGCGGCGGTGCCCGTCGACCAGCTCCGTCAGCTTCGTCACCGACTGCAGGTGGTCGCGCGAGCGCGCCTTCTTCACGGTCGACTGGGCACCCTTGGTCTCCGCCTTGCGGAACCCGCCGCCGTTCTTCGACAGGAAGTCGTCGACGTCGAGCCGGGCGTACCAGACCTCGAGGTTCGGCTTCGCCGCGAACTCCCGGATGGTCGTCCGGTACATCTTGGCCACGCTCAGCAGGATGTCGCGGCGCTCCTTGCGGCCGAAGCCGTTGCCGCGCGCGGCGATCTCGACGCTGGCCAGCAGCCGCTTGACGTCCCACTCGAACGGGCCCGGCAAGGTCTCGTCGAAGTCGTTGAGGTCGAACAGGAGCCGGCGTTCCGGCGTCCCGTACAGCCCGAAGTTCGACAGGTGCGCGTCACCGCACAGCTGCACGTCGAGGCCGGAGTCCGGGGTCGCCGCCAGGTCCGACGCCTGGATCAGCGCGGCCCCGCGGTAGAACGTGAACGGCGTGGCCACCATCCGGCCGTAGCGGAGCGGCACCAGCTCGGGCAGCCGCGAGTGGCCCTGGGACACCAGCAGCTCGATGGGGTCGGGCCGCGAGAACCCCGACCCCACGTCGGCGAGCGCCTCGCGCGGCAGCAGCACCCGGGCAGCCGCGCCGCGGGCGGCTCGCTCGTCGCGAGTCAGGTGCGTGACCGGGTCGGCGGCCCGCCGGCGGTGCGGCCGCAGCGGCGGGACGGGGCGCGGAGACCCCGGGGTCAGGACTGCATCGGACCGCGCACCAGCCGTCTCCGTCATTTTCTGAAACTAGGCCGGACCGAGGCTGCGCGGAAGGGTCTGAGCAGCGGGTTCACCCGGCCCGTTCCCACCACCCCGTCGGCCAGCCCGGCGAGACGACCTCGAGCCCGTGCAGCGCCGACACCTGCGCCAGCTGCACGTCGTACGTCGCGACGCTCGCCACGTCCGGGTGGGCGAGCGCGGCCCCGATGTGCAGTGCGATGAACGGCGGGAGCACGCCGGAGATCTTCGTGGCCGCACGCAGCGTCTGGTCCGAGAACCGGATCACCTCCACCCGCGCCTCGACGTCGTGCGCCACGCCGCTCGCCTCGACGCCCCGCGGGCGCGCCACGCGGCGCAGCTCCGTCAGGCCGAGGGGCGTCGTGATCAGCTGCGCCTCGTGGTCGGCGGCCCACGCGAGCCACTGCGTGCGGCACGGCGCGCCGTCGAGGTACCGGGAGAGGGCCGAGCCGTCGGCGTAGACGCGCGTCGTGCGCACCTCGGTCCCGGCGACCGCGTCGTCCGGCACGGTGGCGGCCGGCGTCGGCACGTCGGCGGCGACTTCCGTGCGCGGCTCGTCGTCGCGGGCCGCGCGGGGCTGTGGCAGCTCCGGGGTCCCGTCGTCGCCGGCCGGACGTGGCGACGGGACGGAGGACGAGGCGGTCACGCCCCCATGATCCCCCACCTCGTCGACCAACGACGGCGGCCGGCCCCCCTGCAGGGGCCGGCCGCGGTCGGGTGGGACCTCGAGGGTCACCGGCTGCGCAGACGCTCCATCGCGAGCTGCACGAGCGAGATGAGCGCCTGCTTCGTGGCCGCGCGCGACCGGGCGTCGGTGTAGAGGACCGGCACGTGCGCCGGGATGGCGAGAGCCTCACGGACGTCGTCCAGCTGGTGCTTGGCGACGCCGTCGAAGCAGTTGACACCCACGACGAACGGGATGCCACGGCTCTCGAAGTAGTCGACGGCCGGGAAGCACTGGTCGAGCCGGTCGGTGTCGACCAGGACGACGGCGCCGATGGCGCCGCGGACCAGGTCGTCCCACATGAACAGGAACCGGTCCTGCCCAGGGGTGCCGAACAGGTAGAGCCAGAGCGACCCCGGCAGGGCGATGCGACCGAAGTCCATCGCCACCGTCGTGGTGGTCTTGCGGTCGGACACGCCACCGGCGTCATCGACGCCGACGGAGTGCTCGGTCATCGCGGCCTCGGTGTTGAGGGGCTCGATGTCCGAGATGGAGCCGATGAAGGTCGTCTTGCCGACGGCGAACCCGCCGGCGACGACGATCTTGACGACCGTGGGTGCGACGCTTCCTGCCGTGCCCGCCGGAGCGGCCACAGCGGCGTCAGAGGGCGGAAATGCCATTGAGAACACTCTCCAGCACGCTGAGGGACAGGGCAGGGGACTCACCGGTGTTGACCTCGACCGGCTGTGAGGTGTGCACGCGCACGTACTGCTGGTCAGACAGATCGGATACGAGGATCCGGATCACTCCGAGCGGCAGGTGGAGCAGAGCGGAGAGCTCTGCCACCGAGATGTAGTTGGACGCTGCATGCTGCAGGATCGCCCGCTTCTCGGGCGGCAGACCCTGGCTCGCGACGGCGCCGGGCATCACCTCGACCAGTGCCTCGAGAGGCAGGTCGGAGCGCGCCGAGCGCACGCGGCCACCGGTCACGGCATAGGGCCGGACCGTTCTGGCCTCGTACTCGATGTGCTCGCTCATGAGTCAGTCTCTCTCCGTGGCCTCAGGCCACCGGCGCGCGCGTGGCGCCGTCGACAGGGAGCTGACCACGCATCTCGGAGATGAGCTGCGGCGTGAGGGTCGCCTCGGTACGAGAGACGAGCATCGCCATCTCGTAGCCGATGAGGCCCACGTCGCAGCTGGACTCCGCGACCACGGCGAGGACGGAGCCGTTCGAGACGCTCATGAGGAAGAGGAACAAGTTGTCCATCTCGATGATCGCCTGACGCACCTCCCCCGCACGAAGCTGGCGCGCGGCGCCACGGGTCAGGCTCGACATCCCGGAGACGATGGCCGCGAGCTGGTCGCCGCTGGTGCGGTCGAGCTGCTCGGACATCGCCATGAGAAGACCGTCCGCAGACACCACGAGTGTGTGGCGGGTGCCGGGCACGGTCCGGACGAAGTTGTCCAGGAGCCAGCCGAAGTTGGCTGCCTCGGTGCTGAGCGCGGTCACACTTCCTCCTTGCTGGTGCAGTCGATGACTGCGGGGTCAGACGCCACCATGGCGGTGACGACGGTTGTGGGGTCGGGGGCAGTCATCAGCTCACGCCGTTCTGGCCGGACGGGTCCTCCGTGGCACGACGGCCGCGGGAGGTCCCGGACTGGAAGCTCGACAGACGCGACCGGAGCTGGTCCGCGTCACGCTGCACGGGCTTCCCTTCGTCCTCGGTGACGGTCGTCGCCGGGACAGCTGTGGGGACTCGCTTGGTCAGGCGCTCCGCGTTGCCACCCGTCGCCGCCGGCCGGTAGGCCGAGAGCTGGGAGAGCTCGGAGAGTGCCTGCTCCTGGATGTCCGAACGGAGGGCGAGCATCGCCGCCACCTCGTCGTCGAGCGTGCCGACCCGGGGTGCGACCGACGGCGGCAGCGCGGGCTGCGGGACCGTCGACAGCGGTGCCGGGTTGCCACCGGGGCGGGCGGCCCACTCCGGCGGCTGCCACGAACCGGACGGCGCGGGCTCCAGGGGAGCCGGAGCTGCCGGCAGCGGGGCGACGGAGGCGGGAGCGGGAGCGACCGGGGCCTGGGCCGTGGGAGCGGGCCACGCGGTGGACGCCATCCACGACTGCGAGGAGTCCGCACCGGCGGGTGCCGGCGCAGCGGCTGCCTCCGACGTCCAGGCCGAGGTCCGCACGGGGGCGACCTGGCTGACGGGCTCCGGGGCGGCGGCGAGCGGCGCGGGGGCGACCGGGGCCGCAGCCTGGGGCGCGACCTCGTCGGCCTTCTTCTTGCCGAACAGGCCCCACCGACGACGGCCCTTGGCGTCGTCCGACGGCGTCTGCACGAGCTCGGAGAACGGGGCCTCGGGCGCCGCGGGGGCGACCGGGGCCGCCGCCGTCGGTGCCCACGCCGGGGCGGCGACGGGCTCAGGGGCCGAGAACGAGACCGGGGCCTCGTAGACGGGTGCCTGCTGCGGGTACGCGACCGGCTCCGGCGTGACGGCGGCTGCCGCCTCGACGGGGGTGAACAGCTGCGTCGGCGACTCGACCTCGGCGGGCGCGGCCTGGAACGTCGGCCACGCCGGCGCCTCCTGGACGGGCGCGGCCCAGACCGGGGCCTCCTGCTGCGCGACCGGAGCTGCCCAGGCGGGCACCTCCTCCTGCGCGACAGGCTGCGGCTCGGGAGCGACCTCGGCCTCGTACTGCGGGGCGTCGTCGAGCTCGGGCTCGGGCTCGGGGTCGGGCTCGAGGTAGACGCGGCGGAACGCGACACCGTCGATGACGGCGAGCTCGGGCTCGGGCTCCGGCTCGGGCTCCGGCGCCACCTCGGCGACGGGCTCGGGCTCCGGCGCGACCTCGGCGACGGGCTCGGGCTCCGGGGAGACCTCGGCCACGGGCTCGGCGGCGGCCTGGGCGGCCTGCTCCTCCCACTGCGGCGCCTGCCACGTCGGCGGCTCCCACGCGGGTGCCGGCCAGGCGGCGTCGTCGGCGGCGGGCTCGGCCGGGAGCTGCTCCTGCACGGGGGCGGCCTCGACGGCCTCCTCGACGGGGGCAGCGACCTCGGCGACGGGCGCGGGCACGATCGGCATCGCGCCGGTGTGCCAGGCGCGGGCCTCGTCAAGCGTGCGCTCGAAGGGCACGTACGGCGCCGGGGCGTCGGACGCCGGTGCGCCCCACCCCGAGTAGCCGCTGTAGGACGTGAAGCTCTGGACGGGCGCGACGGACGCGGCCGGGGCCTCGACCTCGGCGACAGGCTCGTCGAGCTCCTCGACGACCGGCTCGGGTGCCGGCGTGGCCACCCGTGCGGTCAGCGCGGCCGGCGCCTGCTCGGCGACGACAGGGGCTTCCCAGGCGGGCTCGTCGTCGACGATCGCGTGGTCCCAGGCCTGCGAGTCGGACGCCACGGGCGCCTCCCACACGGGGGCCTCGTCGGCGACCGGCGCGTCCCAGGCAAGGGCCTCGGCGGCGGGAGCCTCCCACGCGGGGGTCTCCTCCACGACGGAGGTCTCCTCGGCGACGGTCTCCTCGGCAACGGGCGCCTCGGCGACGGCCTCCTCGGCGACGGGCGCCTCCCAGACGGGGGCCTCCCACGTGGCGGTCTCCTCGGCAGCGGGGGCCTCCCACGCCGGGGTCTCCTCGGCGACGGGCGCGTCCCAGCCCTGGAGCTCGGCAGCGGGGGCCTCCCACGCCGGGGTCTCCTCGGCGACGGGCGCCTCCCAGGCCGGAGCCTCGGCGGCAGCGGTCTCGGCGACGTCCCAGGCGGGAGTCGGCTCCCACACGGGCGCCTCCTCCTCGGGAGCGGCCTCGACCTGTGCGGCGACGGCGGCAGCGGCCGCGGCGCTCTGCGCCTCGCGGTGCTCGGCCTCCTGCGCCTCCCAGGTGTCCTCGTCGTCCACGAGCTGGGGGACGATGATGGGCTCGGCGGGGGCCGCGTGCGCACCGCTCGACATCCAGGGCGCGCGGACGGCGTTGGACTGGGCGGGCGGCAGCGAGCGCTCGTCGTCGTCGGACGACAGCGCCGGCACGACGAGGTTCTCGTCGGTGTCGCTGGTCGCGGCGGGCGTCTCCGTGCGGCCACGGAAGCCGGAGAAGAGCCCGGCACGGGCGGCGGGGGCCGGAGCGGCGGCGGACGCGGTGGGCGCGTCCTGCTCCGGCTTGGCCCACGCGGACGTGGAGGCGCGGCTGCGGCTCGGCAGACCACCCTTCTCGGGCGCGAGCGTCGCGGGCCTCCAGTCGGAGCCGGCGGCCTGGATCTCGGGCGCGATGTGGCCGTCGGGGGCCTCGGGCAGGACGAGGTTGTCCTCGTCGAACGTCTTCTTCGACCGCGACGGCAGGCCGGTCGACTGCGCCATCTCCGTGACCGGGATGGGGCCGACAGCCTCGTCCGAGCCGTCCTCACGACGACGACGGTGCGGCAGGCCGAGGGACGTCTGACCGTCCGTCAGGGCGGCGAGGTCGACCTCGTCGACGACGGGCGCCTCGATCTGGGGCAGGCCCGGGTCGTTGCGCGGCGCCGCGAGGGCAGCCGGCGCGCCGGAACCGTACAGGGCCGTCTCGGTCGCGACGAACAGCGTGGCCGGGAACTTGACGATCGTCTCGGTGCCCGTGCCGTGCGCCGCCTTGAGCAGCTTGACCTCGGCACCGAGGCGCTGCGCGATGCGGCCGACGACGAAGAGGCCGAGGCGCTGGTTGCCCAGGGAGTCGCTGGCGGACGTCGAGTAGATCTTGGCGTTCGCCGCCTCGAGCTCCTGGTCGCTCATGCCGAGGCCCTGGTCGAGGACGCGGACGACGACGAACTGGCCCGAGACACCGGTGGTGACCGTGACGGGCGTCTCCGGCTCGGAGAAGATCGTCGCGTTCTCGAGGAGCTCGGCGAGCAGGTGGGCGGCGCCGAGGGCGTTGAAGCCGTGCATGTGCGGGTCGACCTGCAGGTCGAGCTCGACGCGGTCGTACTGCTCGATCTCCGAGGAGGCCGTGCGGACCACGTCGGACAGCGGCATCGCGTCGCGGAGGCGTCGGCCGGAGTCGATGCCGGCGAGGACGAGGAGGGACTCCGCGTTACGACGCATGCGGGTGGCGAGGTGGTCGAGGCGGAAGAGGTTCGCCAGGGTGCTCGGGTCTTCCTCGGCACGCTCCAGGGAGTCGATGAACGACAGCTGGCGGTTGAGGAGCACCTGGTCGCGGCGGGCGACGTTGACGAACATCTCGGCGATGGACCCACGCAGGGCTGCCTGCTCCTGGGCGACCGCGACCGTGGTCTGGTTCACCGAGTTGAACGCGGCGGCCAGCTGGCCGACCTCGTCGCGGGACGTCACCGGGATGGGCGCGAGCGTGATCTCCGGGCCCTCACCGGGGACGGCCACCTGCTCGACCAGTCGCGGCAGCTGCTCGCGGACGTCGGCGGCGGCCTTCGTCAGGCGACGCAGCGGGACGATGATCGAGCGGGAGACGACGAGGGCGAGGAGGAGCGACAGGCCGGCCGCGAGGACGGCCGCGCCGATGGTGATCACGGCGCGGGTCTGGGCGTCGGTCACGGCCTGCTTCGCGACCTCGTCGGCGGCGGCGAGGATCTTGTCGTTGACCTCGGAGAGCGACGCCAGCTGCGCCTGGATCTCGCCGGCGAAGACCGTGGGGTCGACGGCGGCGAAGCCCTGGGCGTTGCCCTGCGACAGCAGCGACCGGATCTGCGTGAACTTCGAGGTCGGGTCCTTCTGGGGCAGCGCGAGGTCGGTGACACCGAGGCCGGAGACCGCGCTGCGGGCACGTCCGCGGGAGAGCTCGGTGGCGGCGGAGCTGTTGGTGAAGGTGCGCAGCAGGGCCGGGGACTCGGCGCGGGCGCTCCACAGGGCGACACCGTTGATGAGCTCGGCGACCAGGTTGTCGGCGGTCTGGCTGGTCTCCTTGTAGCCCGTCACGTACGCGGAGAGCTCGCGGTTCCTGAGGCTGTTGGAGACCTGCTCGACCAGGCTGATCTGGCTGGTGATGAGGTCGCCGTAGTTGCGCTGGATGAGCGCGCGCTGGGCCTTGGTGTCCACGCGGGTACGCAGCGAGGGGAGCATCGTGTTGTACGACGACTGCACCGCGAGGAACTGGTTGATCACCGACTGCGGGAACTGGGAGAGATCGAGCTTCGCGGTCGAGGGCCGGACGGACGCGAGCGCCACGTCGGTCGCCTCACGCGCGGCGGCGATCTGCTCGGGCGTACCACCGTTGAGCGAGAGGACGCGCTCCGTCTGCACCGCGCTGGCCAGCGGGCCGTAGGCCTCGAGGGTGCTGATGACGCCCTCCGCCGCCTTGGCGTAGCGGAGGTCCTGCAGCGCTCCGAAGGAGATGTAGGCACCGGCGCCGAAGATGACGAGGATGGGGACGGCGAGGACAGCCATCACTTTGGCGCGGATGCCGAGCCGTCGCAGCATGTCGATCCCTTCCGTCTTCCGGCAACAGGTGTTGCCGCCAAGTCGTACCGGTTGTGCCCTCTGGTCAGTCGACCCGCGAGGTGTCCCGTTGCCCTTCATCGGCTGCTGGACGCCGGACCATTAGCCCGCGGCAGAGTTTGCCATGGACCTCACCCACTGGGATACGGCGACATGACGCCTCATTCGGGTGTCGTGTGCTAGCAGCGGAACGGGGCTCGTTGCGGGGTTACTGTGCGGACGTGCGTGCCGTGGTGATCACGAAGCCGGGCGATCCGGACGTCCTCGCAGTCGACGAGGTGGCCGAACCCGCCCCCGGACCGCTGGACCTGATCGTCGAGGTCGCGGCGGCCGGAGTCAACAGGGCGGACCTGCTCCAGCGCGCCGGCCACTATCCCGCGCCGCCTGGCGCACCCGCCTGGCCGGGCCTCGAGGTGTCGGGCACGGTCGTGGCGCGGGGCGACGGGCTGGGTCCAGACGACCTCCAGGTGGGCGACCGTGTCGCCGCGCTGCTCGCCGGCGGCGGCTACGCCGAGCGGGTGGCCGTGCCGGCGGCGCTCGCGCTGCGCATCCCCGACGGTGTGTCGACGGTCGACGCCGCGGCCCTGCCCGAGGCCCTCGCGACGGTCTGGTCCAACCTCCGAGCGGCGCGCCTCTCCCCCGGCGAGACGCTGCTCGTGCGGGGCGGCTCGGGCGGCGTCGGCTCCGCGGCGGTCCAGCTCGGCCGCGCCCTCGGCACGCGCGTGATCGCGACGGCGGGCGGCCCGCAGCGCACGGCGCGCGTCCGCGGGCTCGGCGCCGACGAGGCGTTCGACCACCGGGAGCCCGACCTCGTCGGCCGGGTCCTGGCGGTGACGGACGGACACGGCGTCGACGTCGTGCTCGACGTGCTGGGCGCCGGAGGGCTGGCGGACAACCTCGCGATGCTCGCCGACGACGGCCGCCTCGTGATCATCGGGATGCAGCAGGGCCGGCGCGGCGAGCTCGACCTGTCCGCGCTGCTGTCGAAGCGGGCCAGCATCCTGGGCACGATGCTGCGCTCGCGCCCGCACGACCAGAAGGTCGCGATCATGGACGGGGTCCGCCGGCACGTCTGGCCCCTCGTGGCCGACGGCTCCGTGCGGCCCGTGGTGCACGCGCGCCTGCCGTTCGAGCAGGCCGCCGACGCCCACCGCCTGCTCGAGACCGGCGAAGCCTTCGGCAAGGTCCTCCTGCTCCCCTGAGCACACCCCGCTGAACGCGACGTCCGAGCACCTGGTCGCCAGGGCAGCCCATTCCTCGGACGTCCGCACTCGTGTGGGTCAGAGGCCCACCTGGTGCGGACGTCTGCGGTGGACCGTGGTCAGTCCAGGAGGCCGGCGGCGAGGGCCGGGGCGATGACCGGGGTCAGGGGCAGGCGCGGGATCAGGGTCGCCTGGACGGCGTGGTAGAGGTCGGCCTTGCCGGCCCAGACGGTGCGGGACACCTGGTTGTCGGTCCCGAGCTCGTGCCACCACGACCCCCCGACGCGGTCGAGGACGTGCGCACCGATGTACTCCCACCACTGCGTGTAGGCGTCGTCGAACCGCTCCTCCCCTGTCGCGGCGTGCAGGGCGGCGGCGGCGGCGACGGCCTCGGCGGCCACCCAGTGCATGCGCTCGCGCACCACCGGCACACCGGCCCAGTCGACCGTGTACACGAAGCCCGGGGCACCGTCGACGTCCCACCCCTCGCGGACGGCGGCGTCGAAGAGCGCGACCGCGTCCTCGAGCATCCAGACGGGGGCGACGTCGCCGCGGGCCGTGATGGCGGCGCGCGCGTGCAGGGTCAGGCGGGCCCACTCGAGCCAGTGGCCGATGGTCGCGCCGTAGGGCCGGAACGGGTGCGCCGGGGTGTCCGCGTTGTACTCGAGGTCCGGGACCCACGCCGAGTCGAAGTGCTCGGGGATGCGCCAGGCGTTGCCGGCGGCCCAGCCGTGCACGACGCGCTCGACGATCCGCAGCGCGCGGTCCAGCCAGACGCGCTGCCCGGTGACGTCGGCCGCCGCGAGGTACGCCTCGACCGTGTGCATGTTGGCGTTGACCCCGCGGTAGGGGTCGAGCGTGGTGAAGGCCCGGTCCCACTGCTCGACCACCATGCCCGCCTCGTCGTCCCAGAACCACCGCTCCGAGACGTCCAGCGCCCGGTCCAGCAGCTCGCGCGCGCCCGGCCGGCCGGCGGCGGCCGCGCTCGAGGCCGCGAGGATGACGAAGGCGTGCGGGTAGGCCGCCTTGTCGGTGTCCCGCGGGGTGCCGTCGGGCTCGACCTCGGCGAACCACCCGCCGTGCTCGTCGTCGTGGAACGCGCCGCTCAGCGCGGCCAGACCGTGGTCGACCAGGGCGGCCGAGCCGGGGCGACCCAGCAGGTGCCCGAGTGCGTACACGTGCGTCATGCGGCACGCGATCCACAGCTCGAGCGGGCCGTCGACGGCGGCGCCGGCCTCGTCCTGCCGGGCGAACCCACCGGGGACCACCGAGGCCCGTCCGAACTCCAGGAGCCGGTCCGTCTCGTCCTCGAGCCAGCGGGCATGGGCGGGTGTGGTGAGCCAGGCCATGTCGTCCACCCTAGCGACGCTGCGGACCGGCCCGGCGTCCGTCAGAATGCCGGGGTGACCGACAACGCCGAGCAGGACGCCCCGACCTCCGACGAGCCGCGCGTGGTGGTGATCGACGCCGGCACCGAGGAGGACCGGCCCGAGGACATCACCGCGCTGGTCGGCCAGCCCGCCAAGGTCATGCGCATCGGCACCATGATCAAGCAGCTTCTCGACGAGGTGCGCAGCGCTCCGCTCGACGACGCCGCCCGCGCCCGCCTGGCGGAGATCCACGAGCGGTCCCTGCACGAGCTGGAGGAGGGCCTGTCCCCCGAGCTCGTCGCGGAGCTGCACCGGATCACGCTGCCGTTCGTCGAGGACCAGGCGCCGTCCGACGCCGAGCTCCGGATCGCTCAGGCGCAGCTGGTCGGGTGGCTCGAGGGGCTGTTCCACGGCATCCAGACCGCACTCGTCGCGCAGCAGATGGCCGCGCAGTCCCAGCTCACCGGGATGCGTCGCCAGCTGCCGTCCGGCCCGGCGCAGGGCTTGCCGGCCGATCCCAACAACCCGAACCCGTCCACGGGCCAGTACCTGTAGCTGCTACGCAGGCGGCGGCGCCTCGTCGGTCACCGGCTCCTCGCGGTCCAGGCCCGTGAGCACGATCGCGCCGGACACGAGCAGCAGGCCGACCACCTCGAGCCCGTGCGGCACCTGGCCGAGCACGACCGCCCCGACGACGGCGGCCGTCGCGGGAAGCATCGCCAGGAGCACGGCGAAGGTCGCCGCCCGCACGCGCCGCAGCACCACCTGCTCGAGGGCATAGGGGATCACGGACGAGCACACCGCGATCGCGACGACGAGCGCCGCGAGCCGGGCGTCGTGCAGCACCGGCCCGGCGCCGCCGGCCAGGAAGGGGGCGAGCAGCACGGCGCCCGCGGCCATCGCGACCGAGAGGCCGGTGATCCCGCCCGACGCGGCGCGGGCGACCCGGCGGCCCAGCAGGATGTACGCCGCCCAGCACGCTGCCGCGACGAGGATCGCCACCAGCCCGATCACGGCGCCCGGTCCCGCGTCCAGGCTCACCCCGGCCAGGAGCACGACGCCCACGGCCGCGATCGCGATGCCCACGCGGTCGCGCCAGCCACGCCCGGTCACGGCCGCGACGGCCACGGGTCCCAGGAACTCGATCGACACCGCGGTGCCCAGCGGCAGGTGGTCGATCGCGATGTAGAACGCCACGTTCATCACGGCCAGCACGAGGCCGAACACGACGGCGGTGCGCAGCTCGGGCCACGTCCACACGCCCCGGGAGCGCCACGGGCGTCGCCAGACCAGCAGGACGAGCGCCGCGACCGTGATGCGCAGCCAGGCCACCGAGCCGGCGGCGATCGTGCCGAAGATGCCGACCGCGAGCGCCGCCCCGACGTACTGCGTCAGCCCCGAGAGGACGAACAGCAGGGGTGCGGGCACGGCCTCAGGCTAGGGCAGCCGTGAGGCCGTGCCGGCGACCGCCTATCCCTTGACCGACCCGGCGAGCAGGCCGCGGACGAAGTAGCGCTGCAGGCTGAGGAACACGATCACCGGCACGATGATCGAGACGAACGCCCCGGCCGTGAGCAGGTACCACTGCGAACCGCGCTGCCCTGTGAGGTTGTAGAGCGCGACCGTCATCGGCGCGACCGCCTGGGACGAACCCGCGAACGTCAGCGCGACGAGCAGGTCGTTCCACACCCACAGGAACTGGAAGATCCCGAAGGCCGCGAGCGCGGGCTTGAGGATCGGCAGCATCAGCCGGAAGAAGATCGTGACGTGCCCGGCACCGTCGACGCGGGCGGCCTCGATCAGCTCGGCGGGGATCTCCTTCATGAAGTTGTGCAGCAGGAACACCGCGAGCGGCAGGGCGAACATCGTGTGCGACAGCCAGATCGCCCAGAACGTGCCGGCGATGTTGATGTCCGCGTAGATGGTCAGCAGCGGGATGAGCGTGACCTGGATGGGCACGATCTGCAGCGCGAAGACCGCCACGAACAGCGCGTTCTTGCCCCAGAAGTTCATCCACGCGAACCCGTACGCCGCGAGCGACGCGATGAGCAACGGGATGAGCACCGCCGGGATGGTGATCACGATCGAGTTGATGATGTACGGCGCGAGCGACGACGAGCTGTCGGACGCGAGCACCGTCTGGTAGTTCTCGAGCGTGAAGCTCGGGTTGGTGAAGACGGTCCACCAGCCGGACTTGTTGATGTCCTCGGCGGGCCGGAACGAGCTGATGAACAGGCCGAGGGTCGGCACCGTCCACACGACCGCGAGCACGACCGCGGCGAGCGACGCCCACGGGGACGTCAGGCGCTTCTTCGTCGCCTCCGCGACACCCCGGACGTCGCCGACCTGGTCGTCGACGCCGCCCTTGGGCAGCCCGGAAAGGTCCAGCTGGGGTCCGACGGTGCTCATCGTGCCTCCGATCGCCGGATCTGCCGGATGTTGTAGACGATGATCGGGATGACCAGGATGAACAGGAGGACCGCGAGCGCTGCACCGAGCCCTTGGTTCCCTGCGCTGAAGCTCTGCGTGAAGAACTCGTTGGCCACGACGCTGGTGCCGAACTGGCCGCCGGTCATGGTGCGGACGATGTCGAACACCTTGAGGCTGCCGATGGCGATCGTGGTGAGGACCACGACGAGCGTCGGCCGGATGGTCGGGATCGTGATGAACCGGAACATCCCCCAGGAGGAGACGCCGTCGAGCCGCGCCGCCTCGACCATGTCCGCGGGGATCGCCTTGATCGCCGCGGAGAGGATGGTCATGGCGAACCCGGCCTGGATCCAGATCATCACGGCGATGAGGAACAGGTTGTTCCAGGGCTCGTTGATGAGGAACTGCTGGGGTGTCCCGCCGAGCCAGACGATGATCTGGTTGAGGAGGCCGATCTGCTGCGGGTTGACCGCGAGCGTCGGGTCGTAGAACCGGTACTCGTAGACGAACTTCCAGATGATCGACGCGCCGACGAACGAGACCGCGATCGGCAGGAAGATCAGCGACTTCGCGACCGCCTCGCCCTTGGCGCCGTCGACGATGATGGCGTAGATGAGGCCCACGATCGTCGCGACCACCGGTGCGACGAGCACCCAGAGCACGGTGTTGCGCAAGACGATCAGCTGGTCGCTGGACGTGAAGATCGCGGTGTAGTTGTCGATCCCGATGAACGACTTGCCTGCGGCGTCGAAGAACGAGCGGATGACGGTGCGCACGGCCGGGTAGACCAGGCCGAGCAGGAGGAGCAGGAACGTCGGCCCGACGAAGAACCAGGCGACCCGCTTGGCCCCCCGCTTCTCCAGGAGCGCGACGACGAACAGGATCAGACCGATCACGACGGTGAACGCGACCAGCGCGACCACCATCGCCACGAGCTTTTCGGCGAGCTGCATCGGACCTCCCGACAGGGACGAGGGTGGACGACGGGACTGACGGCATGCAGGCCGGTCCCCGGGAGCCGCGGACGACTCCCGGGGACCGGCCTCACGTCAGGACGTCGGCCAGGCGGCCTCGATCTTGTCGAGGGTGTCCTTGGTGGACTGTCCCGTGATCCAGTTCGTCGCTTCCTTCCAGAACACGGAGTTCGCGGCGGCCGGCATGCGGTCCGAGCCGTCGAAGCGGAACACCGAGTTCGGGTCCTGCAGGATCTTGGCGGAGAGCAGGTCGATGGGGTTCACCAGGTTCGCGGTGTCGAGCCCCTTGTTGGCGGTGATCCAGCCACCACCGGTGTCGTCCGAGCTGGCCTTCGCCTTGATGTTGGCCCAGGTGTCGGTGGACCAGAACTCCTGGAGCGCCTGCACCTCGGGACGGTCGCTGAACGCGGTGACGAACTCGCCGGCACCGAGGACCGGGTGGTCGTCGGCGTTCACGCCCGGCAGGTAGAACGCGAAGACGTCGCCGTCCTCGGCCACCTTGGTGCCCTCCGGCCAGTTGGCCGCGTAGAACGACGCCTGGCGGTGCAGCGCGCACTGGCCGTCGAGGATCGGCAGGCCGCCGTCCTGGAACGCCGTGCTCGCGATCGACGTGACGTCGCCGAAGCCGCCGTTCACGTACTTGGTGTTCTTCAGGTAGTCGCCCACGGCGTCCAGCGCCTTGGTCGGGTCCTCCGAGTTGAACGCGATGGAGTGGTCGACCCACTGGTCGAAGGCCTCCGGGCTGGCGACCCGGAGCATCATGTCCTCCATCCAGTCCGTGATCGGCCAGCCGGTCGCGTCACCGGACGCGATGCCGGCGCACCAGGGCTTGATCCCCGTGGCCGCGATGTCGTCGGAGAGCGACTGGAGCTCGTCGAGCGTCGTCGGGACCTCCCAGCCGTTGTCCTTGAACTGGGACGGCGAGTACCAGACCAGCGACTTGACGCTGGCGCCCGACGGGGCGGCGTAGAAGGTGCCGTCGACCGAGCCGTAGTCCTTCCAGGACGGGTCCCAGAACTTGTCGACGTTGTCCGCGACCGCCTGCGGCGCGGCGACGACGGTCCCCGTGGCCACCAGCTGGGCCAGCAGGCCGGGCTGGGGGACGATCGCGATGTCCGGCGTGTTCTTCGCCTGCGCCTGGACCAGGATCTGCTGCTCGAAGCTCTTGTCGGCCTGGTAGTCGACCTTGACGCCCGTGCAGTCCTCGAACGCCTTGAACGAGTCCGTGTACGGCTTGTCCTCCGGGGCGACGATCCCCGCGTAGATCGAGACCGTCTTGCCGCTCAGGTCCCCGTACGAGTCATAGATCGAGCAGTCCGCCGACGGGTTGTCGGTGCTGTCGCCGTCCCCGCCACCGCCGCTCGAACACCCCGTCAGCGCGAGCGCGAGGCCCGCGCTCGCTGCTGCCACTGCCACATAGCCACGACGCTTTCGCGTGCCGTTCATGAGACCTCCACGTCGTCATGTCCCGGTCGAGCGCAGGCGGATTCCCCCGCGCCCTTGCAAGCGATGCAAGCCGTTACGCAAGACGGGCGCAACCGGTAAGACCGGGCAATCCGGTCACGATTGAGTCACGGGAGGGCGTCGGGGGCCTGGAAGTACGAAAACCGCCCGGAATCGTTGTCGAAACGGACGAGATCGACGGCAGGTCAGACGAGCAGACTCCGCAGGATGGCGAGGGCGCCGTCGTCCTCGATACCGCCCGTGACCTCGTCGGCCGCTGCCCGGACGGTGGCGGGCGCGTGCCCCATCGCGACGCCGCGGGCCGCCCAGCGGAGCATCTGCACGTCGTTGCCTCCGTCCCCGATCGCCACGGTGGCGTGCGGCTGCACCCCGAGGTGCTGCCTGACCTCCTCGAGCGCGCTGGCCTTGGAGACGCCCCCGGGCGTCAGGTCCAGCCACGCGGACCAGCCGACGGCGTACTCGACCTCGTGCAGGCCCACGCGCTCCACCAGCTCGTGGAACTGCTCGGGCGTGCTCTGCGGGCTGCGGATGACCACGCGGGTGGCGGGCGTCGAGGTCAGCTCGTCCCACGACACCACCTCGAGGTCGCCCGAGAGCTCGCCGTCGGGGAAGTCCGCGGAGACGCGGAAGCCCAGGCCGAGGTCCTCGACGGCGTAGAGCGCGTCGGGGAGCTCCATCGCGATGGCCCGCAGCGCCGGCCCGGGGTCGAAGGTGACCACCCGGACGATCTCGTAGCCGAGCTCGACGGAGGGGTCGAGCCGGGCCGTGACCGCACCGTTGGAGCAGACGACCCACCCCTCGGTCAGCCCGAGCTCCTTGGCCACCGGCGCGGCCGAGTGCACGCCTCGACCGGTGGCCAGCACCACGTGGAGGCCGGCGTCGCGGACGTCGCGGACCGCCTGGCGCACCTCGTCGGAGATCACGCCGTCGTAGGACATGAGCGTCCCGTCGACGTCGAGGGCGACGAGGCGGCAGCGGGTCATCGCACCGGCTCCAGCACCTCGAGGCCCCCCAGGTACGGACGGAGCCCCTCGGGGACGCGCACCGAGCCGTCGGCCTGCTGGTGGTTCTCCAGGATCGCGACGATCCAGCGCGTGGTGGCCAGCGTGCCGTTGAGTGTCGCCACCGGGCGCATCGAGCCGTCGGCTGTGCGCTCGCGGACGCCCAGGCGGCGGGCCTGGAACGTCGTGCAGTTCGACGTCGACGTGAGCTCGAGGTACCGCTCCTGGCTGGGCAGCCACGCCTCGCAGTCGAACTTGCGCGCGGCGCTCGAGCCCAGGTCGCCCGCGGCCGTGTCGATCACGCGGTACGGGAGCTCGGCGAGGGCCAGCATCTCCTCCTCCCACGCGAGGATGCGGCGGTGCTCGTCGTAGGCGTCCTCGATCGTCGTGTAGCTGAAGGCCTCGACCTTGTGGAACTGGTGCACGCGGATGATCCCGCGGGTGTCCTTGCCGTAGGAGCCGGCCTCGCGCCGGTAGCAGGCCGACCAGCCGGCGTACCGCTTGGGGCCCTTCGACAGGTCGAGGATCTCGCCCGAGTGGTAGCCGGCGAGCGCGACCTCGCTGGTGCCGACGAGGTACAGGTCGTCGGCGGGCAGGTGGTACACCTCGTCCGCGTGGGCCCCGAGGAAGCCGGTGCCCGCCATGATCTCGGGCTTGACCAGCGTCGGCGTGATGACGGGCGTGAAGCCGGCCGCCAGGGCCTTGTCGACCGCCGCGTTGAGCAGCGCGAGCTCGAGGCGCGCGCCGATGCCGGTGAGGTAGTAGAACCGGGCGCCGGACACCTTGGCGCCGCGCTCGGTGTCGATCGCGGCCAGCCCCTCGCCCAGCTCGAGGTGGTCCTTCACCGGGAAGTCGAACGACCGCGCCTCGCCCACGTGCTTGAGCACGACGTAGTCGTCCTCGCCGCCCGCGGGCACCCCGTCCTCGACGACGTTGGAGATCCGGCGGCTCAGCTCGGTGGCCACGGCCTCGGCGGAGTCCGCGTCGGTCTGCAGCGCCTTGACCTGCTCGGCCAGGTGCTTGGCGCGCGTCAGCAGCGCGTGCTTCTCGTCGCCCTGCGCCTGCGCGACCAGCTTGCCCAGGGACTTCTGCTCGGCCCGCAGCGTCTCGAACTCGGTCAGAGCCGAGCGTCGGCGGGCGTCGGCGTCGAGCACCTGGTCCACGAGGTGGGGGTCGTCCCCCCGCGCCGCCTGGCTCGCCCGGACGAGGTCGGGGTCCTCCCGCAGGAGCCGCAGATCGATCACCCAAGAACCCTACAGACCCGCGCCGGACGCCCGGCACGCCCGTCCACCAGCCCCCGAGGTCGTGCGTTCGGGACGACGTCGTGCGGTGCAGCTGACGACGTCGTCCGAGACTCACGACCTCGTGCGGCGAGAGAGCCGGAGCCCCGGAGCGTGAGGGCCGTAGATTCTCCGCATGACGTGGGAGGCGTGGGTCGCCGTGTTCGCGGGCATCGCCGCGCTCTCCGCGCTCCTTCTCGTCCTGCTCCTGTGGGTGCGGCAGCGCGAGCTGCGGCGGCGGATCGAGTCGCCGGCCGCGGGGACGAGCGCCCGGGCCCTGCGGCTGTCGCGGGACGTGCAGGAGGCCGGCCAGGTCGTCGCGTTCGTCGCCAACCCGTCGAAGTCGGACGTGCCCGCGCTCAAGGCGGCGATCCTGCGGGCGCGGGAGGCGCAGGGGTACCCCGAGCCGCTCTGGTACGAGACGACGATCGCGGACCCCGGCGTCGGGCAGACGCGCAAGGCGGTCGCGGACGGCGCGGACGTGGTCGTGGCGATCGGCGGCGACGGCACCGTCCGGGCGGTGGCGGAGGGCCTCGTCGGCACCGGCGTGCCCATGGGACTGATGCCGCTGGGCACGGGCAACCTCCTGGCTCGCAACCTGGACCTCCCGCTGAGCGACCCGCTGGCCGCGATGCGGATCGCGCTCGAGGGCCGGGACCGGACCATCGACGTCGGCTGGCTGCGGGTGCTGCGCTGGGAGTCCGACATCGACGACGCCGTGACCGAGGCCGTGGAGAACGTGCCGGACGACCTCGTCGACGACACCGACCTGCCGCGCGACCACATCTTCCTGGTCATCGCCGGGCTGGGCTTCGACGCCGCGATGGTGGCGGACACCGACGAGCAGCTCAAGCGCCGCGTCGGCTGGATCGCCTACTTCGTGTCGGGCATGCGGCACCTGCACGGCCGCCGGACGCGCATGCACGTGCGGCTCGACGACCAGCCGATGACCACGACGCGGCTGCGGAGCCTGCTCATCGGCAACTGCGGCAAGCTGCCGGGCGGGATCACGCTGCTCCCGGACGCGGTCCTCGACGACGGCTGGCTGGACGTCGCGGCGATCGACACGCGCGGCGGGATCGCGGGCTGGGCCCAGCTCTTCGGCGAGGTGGTGCTCCAGGGTGCCGGGATGCGCAACGACCTGCCGGCGAAGATCGGTCGCATCGACCACACCCGCGCGCAGGAGGTCCGCGTGGTGGTGCAGGGCGGCGAGCACGTGCAGGTGGACGGCGACATCGTCGGCCGGGTCACCGAGCTGTCGGCGCGCGTGGACCACGCGGCGCTCGTCGTCCGGGTAGCCACGACCTGATCGCCCTGTACGGCCGTTCGGGGGGACCTCGGGCAGCGCGTCGTCGCCCTCGCCACCGAGCCGTTACGCTCCCCGCCGGACGAGGCCGGTGAGCGGCCGGCCGCACCGGAAGGACCCCCGTGACCACCACCCTGCGCGCCGCGCTCTCCGTGCTCCTGCTGGCCGGCTTCTACGTCGTCGCGCTGGCGATCGTCGCCGGCATGGGGGCGCTGGCCTGGTGGGCCTTCCAGTCCGACGCCGAGGCGGCGGCCGCCAAGCTCGGGTTCTTCGCCGCCGCCGTCGCCGTCGCGATCGTCGTCGCCCTGTGGAAGGTGGCCCGCGCGCGTCCCGCGGCCGACGAGGGACCGACCCTGACCCCCGCGGACGCGCCGGCGCTGTGGGCGACGGTCACCGAGCTCGCGGCGGCGGCCGGCACGCGCGTGCCCGACGACATCCGGCTCATCCCGGACGTCAACGCGGCCGTCTCGGAGGACACCCGGCTGCTGGGGCTCGTCGGCGGCACCCGGCACCTGTACCTCGGCGTCCCGCTCCTGCAGACGCTCGACGTGGGCCAGCTGCGGTCGGTGCTGGCGCACGAGCTGGGCCACTACTCGAGCAGCCACACGCGGCTCGCGCCGATCACCTACCGGGGCAAGCAGGCCATCGGCGCGACGCTCGACCAGCTGTCCGGCAACGTCGTCGGCTGGTTCCTCGGGCTGTACGCCCGGCTCTACGTGGTGGTCGCCGCCGCGGTGAACCGCCGCCAGGAGCTGGAGGCCGACCAGCTGTCGGTGCGGATCGCGGGCCGGGCGACCGCCCAGAGCGCCCTGCGCGAGCTGCCCGTGGCCGACGCGGCCTGGTCGTTCTACCTCAGCCAGTACCTCGACGACGCCTGGGAGTCGGGCTACGCGCCGACCGCGCAGGGGTTCTTCGGCGGGTTCGGGAACCTGGTGGCAGCCCGCTCGACCGAGCTGGCCGAGATGCGCGCCGACGCCCCGCCCGCGGAGAAGTCACGCTGGGACTCGCACCCGTCGATCGCCGTGCGCGTGGCCGCGATGGACCGCATGAGCGACCCCGCGCCGGCCCGCGACACCCGTCCGGCGACCGTGCTGGTCCCCGGTTTCGAGGCCGCCGCCGCCGAGCTCGCGGCGCGCGTCGTCAACGTCGAGGGCCGCACCCAGCTGGCGTGGGAGGAGCTCACCGCGACGTCCCTCGTCGTGACCCGGCAGCGGACCGTCGACATCTTCTACCGCGCCGCCGCGCGCGTGGCCGGGCAGCCGCGGGCGAACCTCGGCACGGTGCTGGACCTGGTTGCCTCCGGTCGCCGCGGCGCCTGGGAGAAGGACCTGGGTGTCGTCGCCGAAAAGGGCCAGGAGGGCGACCCGCTGGCCGTGGTCATGGAGATGCTCGTCGGGCAGGCGGCCGTGCAGGCGGGTGTGGCCCGCTGGCAGCACTCGTGGAGCGGCCCCGCGCGGCTGGTCGGCCGGGACGGCACCGAGCTCGACGTCACCCCGCTGGCCGCGCTGGCGCTCAGCCCCGAATCGGTGGTCGCGGCGCGCGCCCGGCTGGGCGAGCTGGGGGTCGACGTCGAATCCACCGGCCAGGTCAACGAGGCGGCGTCCGCGCACGGCGGCGAGGTCGTCGGCGGCCTGGCCAGCGTGAAGGTGGACGGGAAGAAGCACGACGTGCTGGTCCTCGACGTCGGCATGATCCTCGTGCCGACGCCCAAGAAGGACGAGTACGGCAAGCAGCGGCTGATCGCGCTCCTGCAGTCCGGCTCGGTCGTGCAGCTCGCGTCCTATCACCGCTACCTCGCGTTCGAGGAGATCGCGGTCGCCCGCATCAGCAAGCAGGTCCCCGTGCGCGCCGAGCTCACGCTGCACGACGGGCGGACCGTGTCGATCAGCGAGACGTGGAGCGGCGAGCGGCTGGCGAAGGACAGCAGCGAGGTCCTCGTCTCCCATCTGCTCGCGTACGCGCCGGACGAGGCCGCCGCGGACGCCTGACCTCAGGTCGCGGTGCCGCCGCGGACGGACTGCAGCCAGGCGCGCGCGCCCACGAAGTCACCGTCCGCGGTCCCCACGTGCACGGTCGGCTCGACGGCGTCGGCCCGCGGGTAGGAGCCGAGGAACCGGACGTACGGGCAGCGGCGGTGCAGGCCCATGACGGCCTCTCCGACGCGCTCGTCGGTGATGTGCCCCTCGGCGTCGATGGAGAACGAGTACCGGCCCAGGGAGTCGCCGATGGGCCGCGACTCGATCCGGGACAGGTTCACGCCGCGGACCGCGAACTGCTCGAGCATGGCGAGCAGCGCGCCGGCCTCGTTGTCGGGCAGGTGCACCACGAGGGTCGTCTTGTCCGCGCCGGTGGGCGGCGGGACGTCCCCGGGATGGCCGACGACGACGAACCGGGTCAGCGCCGACACGTTGTCCGCCACGTCCTGCGCGATCGGGACCAGTCCGTAGGTCTCGACGGCGGCGGGCGGCACCAGCGCGGCGTCGAAACCCAGCTCGCCTCCCCCTGCCGCGATGAGCGCGGCGGGCGCGGTGTTGGACGTGGCCGGCACGTGCACGACGTCCGGCAGGTGGTGCGCGAGCCAGCGCCGGCACTGCACCCAGGCGTGCGGGTGCGCGGAGATCCGCCGGACGTCCGACAGCCGGACCCCGGGGGCCGCGGCGAGCGTGAACTGCACCGGCACGAGCATCTCGCGCAGGATGACGAGCGGGTCGCCCCCGGCCAGGCTGTCGAGGGTCGCGGTGACGCCGCCCTCGACCGTGCTCTCGATGGCGACCACGGCGAAGTCGGCGTCGCCGGCGCGGACGGCCTCGATGGCCGACCCCACGTCCGAGACGGGCAGGTCGACGCAGTCGTCGGCCGCGACCACCTGGCGCAGCGCGGCCTCGGTGAACGTGCCGGCCGGGCCCAGATAGGCGTACCGCGGTAGCCCAATCGACATGGCGTTCCTCCCGTGCAGATCATGTGCACGCTGCACGGATACCCCACAGCGCCGCCGGGGTCGAGGGTAGTGCGCCCGTAGGCTGGAACGGTGCTGACCCCTGCCCGCCCGCGCGCGTCCCGGATCCGTGGCGTGGTGCTGGTCCTCCTGCTGAGCGTGGCGGGCATGCTCCTGGCAACCCCGGCGCAGGCGGCCGACGACCCGCCCGTCCTCCTGGTCGGCGTCACGGGCGTCCGCTGGGACGACGTCACCACGCTGACGACGCCGGCGCTCTGGAGCCTGTCCCGGGAGGGCTCGATCGGCCTGGTCGCCGCGCGCAGCGTCGCGTCCCGGTCCTGCCCCGCCGACGGCTGGCTGGCGGTCTCGACAGGCACGCGCTCGGCGGACGTGCGCAGCGACGACGGCACCTGCCGCACGCTGCGCGACCCCGGCGAGAACGGCGAGGTGCCGGGCTGGGACGACTACGTCGCGGCGGCGGACGCCGAGTCGTACGGCGCGACCCCCGGGCTGCTGGGGAGCATGCTCGCCTCGGCCGGCTCCGCGACGACCGGCATCGGCCCGGGCGCCGCGATCGCGCTGGCCGACCAGCAGGGCGTCCCCGTGGGCACGTACGAGAACCTGCCGACGAGCAGCACCGGCATCACGCGCGCCGTGCGCGACGCCCTCGCCGCCTCCCAGCTGGTGGTCATCGACGCCGGCTCCCTGCGCGACCCCGGCTACGCAACCGTCGCCCGGCCGAGCACGCCCCAGCCCACCGAGACCGCGCCGGGCGACGACGCCGACGAGCCGACCACGCCGGAGGTGTCGACCCCGGACGCGATCGTCGAGCCGTCGCGCGCCCTGCAGGCCCAGGCGATCGACGACCGGATCGGGGCGGCGATCGCCGGTGCGCGGAGCTCGGGCGCGACGGTCCTGGTGATCTCCCTCGCCGACTCCGGCCGCACCGCGCTGCAGCTGGGCGCGGCGACCGGGCTGGCGCCGAACGGCGAGCAGTACGCCGACAGCCTGCTGACCTCGGGCTCGACGCGGCAGGCCGGCCTGATCCAGACGGTCGACGTGACGCCGACCCTGCTCGACGGCATCGGCCTCGACGAGAGCGCCGCCGCGTTCAGCGGGTCCGAGATCCTGCCCGGCCCGTCGACGGCCGCCGCGACGGCCCGCGTCGACCGGCTGCTCGACATCCAGCGGCACGCCACGATGGTCACCCGGGTCAGCGGCGCCTACTCGACCCGGCTGGTGCTCGTCCAGGCGCTCCTCTTCATCGCCGCGGCGATCATCCTCACCCGCACGGGTCGGTCCGACCAGGCCCCGCTGCGCCCCGCCCTGCGCGTCCTGCGCGTCGCCGCCCTGGCCCTCGCCGCCGCGCCCGTCGCGTCCTTCCTCACCAACACCATCCCCTGGTGGCGCTCGGACATGCCGGTCACCACGTTCTGGTGGGTGCTGCTCGGCTGGATCGCGCTCATCACCGTCGTGTCCCTGGTCGGGCCGTGGCGGCGCAACCTGCTCGGGCCGGCCGGGGTGGTCGCCGGCGTCACCGTCGCCGTGCTGGTGATCGACGCCTGCACGGGCTCGACCCTCGTCATCGACTCCCCGATGGGCGCCCACCGGGTGCTCGCCGCGCGCTTCTACGGGATGAGCAACCAGGCGTTCGCGCTGCTCACGGCCGCGGGGCTGCTGCTCGCGGTAGCCATCGCGGACCCGCTCCTGCGGCGAGGTCGACGGGGGCTCGCCACGGCCGCGGTCGCGGGCCTCGGGCTGCTCCTCGTGGTGGTCGACGGCACGCCCGGGCTGGGCAGCGACTTCGGCGGCCCGCCCGCGCTGATCCTCGCGTTCGCGATGCTCACCATCGTGGTCAGCGGGCGCAAGGTGAACTGGAAGTGGATCGCCCTGATCGGGCTGGTCGGCGTCGTGGTCGTCGGTGGGTTCGCGGTCCTCGACTGGATGCGCCCGCCCGACGACCGCACCCACCTCGGCCGGTTCTTCGCCACGGTCCTCGACGGCGGGCTGTGGGACGTCGTCAGCCGGAAGATCGCCGTGAACCTGCGCGTGCTGACGTCGTGGCGCTACCTCGTGCTCGCCATCGGCGGCGTGCTGCTGACCTGGCTCGTGATCGCGGGTGGCCGCCCCCGCCGCGGCGCGCTCATGGGCACGGGCAGCTCGATGGCGGGCCTGCAGCGCGCGGTCCCGCTCCTGCGGCCGGCGGTCGCGGCCATCGGCGCGGCGCTGACCGTCGGGTTCCTCATGAACGACTCGGGCATCGTCGTCCCGGCCACCGGGATCGCGGTCGCTGTGCCGTGCCTCGTCGCCGCGGCGGCGCAGTGGCGGCTCGGGGCGCCGGACGGGGAGCTGGACGAACCCTCGACCGAGCCGGCCCAGGAGGCGGGCGGGACGCCGACCGTCAGCGGTGCGTCTGCGGGGGCTTCTCCGCCGGCGTGACCGTCCGCTTCACGGCCCCCGCCGCGCGGCGGACCCGGCGGGCGTTCACGGCGAGCTGCACGTCGCGGTACTGGGCCGCGCGGTGCATCTGACCCTTGAGGTCCGAGCCGGACGGCCGGTGCTTGAGGTCGCACGGCACCTCGACGACGCGGAAGCCGCGGCGCAGGAGGTCGATCGTCATGCCGGTCTCGACGCCCCAGCCGTGCGCCAGCGGGGTCGCCGCCTCGAAGGCCGCGCGGGTCAGGCAGCGCATGCCGGACAGCGGCTGCGTCGGCGTCCAGCCGGTCATCGACGCGATCGCCCGTCGGGCGGCACCGACGACGATGCCGCGGCCGCCCGCCCCGGGCTGCGGCGGGATCAGGGCGATCGCGAGGTCGGCGTGGCCCTCGAACACCGGCGGTACGAGCGGCGCGGTGTTGACCGCGGTCTCGCCCAGGTCGCCGTCGATGAAGAGCAGGATGCGGGGCTGCCGGTCGGGGGCGTCGCGCATGGCGACCACGGCGGCGCCGGTCTCCATCGCGGCCGCCTTGCCGCGGTTGTGCGAGTGCCGCACGACGACGGCGCCGGCCTCGCGGGCGACGTGCTGGGTGTTGTCCTCGGAGCCGTCGTCCACCACCAGCACCAGGTCCACGTGCGGGATGGCGCGGGCCGAGCGGACCGTCGCGGCGATGCGCCGGGACTCGTCCTTGGCCGGGATGATCACCGCGACGCGCTGGCGGGCCTTGTGGGCGGCCGCCTTCTTCTCGTCGACCGCAGCCTTGCGGACCTCGGCCGCGGTGGGGGGCGCGTCGGCCGTCGCCGGCAGCCCGTCGACCGCCGCCGCGAGGACGTCGCCGGACGGTGCCGCGGTGTCGTCCGCCGTCGGCCGGGCGTCGTCCAGGGCCTCGGTCCCGGCGGTGCCGTCCGGGGTCGGCGTGGCGGTCCCCGCCTGGTCCTCGACGGCCTGTCGGCCCTTGCGCGTCACGTCCGCCACCCTATCCATCGCCGCGGGCACCGCCCGCGGGTTCACCCGTCTGTGGACACCCGGGCGTCAGCGCAGCGTGACCTGGCGCGCGACCAGCCCGGCGCGCGCGCGGCGCTCGTTCGCGTCGAGCGGCGCGGTGTCCGCGAGCGCGGCCTCGAACCCGGCCCGGAAGTCGGCCAGGGGCTTCTCGATGTCGTCGGCCTCCGAGCCCTTGGCCAGCTCCCACACGGGGACGACGAGGCCCGCGGAGCGGAAGTAGCCGACGAACTTCGCGCCCTCGAAGCCGGACGCGCGCTTGGCGTGCAGGCGGGCCAGCCCGTCGAGGACGACCTGCTCCTCGTGCGGCTGCGCCCAGCGCAGGAACTCGCGTGCGCCCATGCGGCACCAGTACGCGGCCTCCGCGGACTCGAGCTTGACCGTGTCGATGATGCCGGCGTCGGCCTCCTCGATCGCGGCCTGCAGGTCGGGCGTGCGCTCCGTGTCCGGGGCGAGCCAGTACGCGAACGAGTCCTGCACCGTCACGTCGAACGGCACGGACAGGTCGAGGACGTCCTGGAGGCGCGGGCCCGGCTCCGGGAGCCCGATGGTCTCGACGGCGGTGCCGGCCTCGACCTCGAGCGCCTCGAGCAGCGCGTGCGCGAGGTCGCGGCTCACGTCGTTGGAGCTGCTGGTGGTCTGCAGGGCCAGGAGGATCACGCCGTCGGCGCGGTGCAGGGCCGGCCAGCTGGTCGGCAGCACGGTGGTCACCAGCACCTCGCGCGCGCCGTGCTCCTTGGTCGTCCGCGCCGTCGCGGTCGCCGCCGGGACGAGCTCCTTGAGAGCCACCCAGTCGGGCTCACCGGGGAGCCCCTCGAACGGGCGCAGCACGAAGTCGGACGAGTTCTTGGCCATGCGGCAAAGGCTACCGGTCCGGCCGGGGCCGACCAGCCGGGGTCGCAGAGCGCGGGCAGCGCCGCAGACAGTGGGCGCGCCGATGGGTGCAGGATCGGCGCCGGTCCGCACCACCGGTCCTGCACCCATCGCTGCATCCACATCGCCGCTGGTCCGGGGGGTGCGCCGGCACCGGGCGTGAGGGAGGATCGCGACATGGACCCGCGCGCCGGAACACCTGCCCAGCCGTCCGACCTCGTCGATCTCGACGCCCTGACCGGCGCGTACTACGACCGCGAACCCGACCTCGACGATCCCGCGCAGCGCGTGGTGTTCGGCACCAGCGGCCACCGCGGGTCCGCCCTGGACACCGCGTTCAACGAGGCGCACATCGTCGCCATCACCGCCGCGATCGTGGAGTACCGGCGCTCGCAGGGCACCGACGGCCCCCTGTTCATCGGCCGCGACACGCACGCGCTCTCCGACCCCGCCTGGCGCTCGGCCCTCGAGGTCCTGGCCGCCGCCGGCGTCGAGGTGCACGTCGACGCGCGCGACTCGTGGACCCCGACCCCGGGCGTCTCGCACGCGATCCTGCGGCACAACGGCGCGGGCACGTCCGAGGGCGTCCGCACGGTCGGGCCCGGGCTCGCCGACGGCATCGTCGTGACCCCGTCCCACAACCCGCCCCGCGACGGCGGCTTCAAGTACAACCCGCCGCACGGCGGCCCGGCGGGGTCCGACGCCACCGGCTGGATCGCCGACCGTGCTAACGAGATCCTCGCCAGCGGCTGGAGGGCCGTCCCGCGGGTGAGCGCCGAGGCGGCGCTGGCGGCCGACACCACCCTCAAGCACGACTACCTGTCCTCGTACGTCGCGGACCTGGCCAACGTCATCGACGTCGAGGCCATCCGCGCGGCGGGCGTCCGGATCGGCGCGGACCCGCTGGGCGGCGCGTCGGTCGAGTACTGGGGCGCCATCGGCGAGCACTACGGCCTCGACCTCACCGTGGTGAACCCGACGGTCGACCCCCAGTGGGCGTTCATGACGCTCGACTGGGACGGCAAGATCCGGATGGACTGCTCGTCGCCGTACGCGATGGCGTCGCTGGTGGCCCGCATGGCCGGCGACCCGGCACCGTTCGACATCGCGACCGGCAACGACGCCGACTCCGACCGGCACGGCATCGTCACGTCCGACGGGCTGATGAACCCGAACCACTACCTCGCGGTCGCCATCTCCTACCTCTACGGCGGCGCGCGCGAGGGCTGGCCCGCCGGGACGGCCATCGGCAAGACGCTCGTCTCGTCCAGCCTCATCGACCGCGTGGCCGGCAAGCTGGGCCGCCGCCTGCTCGAGGTGCCCGTCGGGTTCAAGTGGTTCGTCCCCGGGCTGGTGGACGGGTCGGTCGGGTTCGGGGGCGAGGAGTCCGCGGGGGCGTCGTTCCTGCGCACGGACGGCACCGTGTGGACCACCGACAAGGACGGCATGCTGCCCGCGCTGCTGGCCTCGGAGATCCTGGCGACCACGGGCAAGTCACCGTCGGTCCACCACCGGGAGCTCGTCGCCGAGTTCGGGGAGTCCTGGTACGCCCGCGTCGACGCCCCGGCGTCCCGCGAGGAGCGGGCGACCCTGTCGAAGCTGACGCCGGAGCAGGTGACGGCGACGACGCTGGGCGGCGAGGCGATCACGGGCAAGCTGACCAACGCCCCCGGCAACGACGCCCCGATCGGCGGCCTCAAGGTCACCACCGAGAACGCGTGGTTCGCCGCCCGCCCGTCCGGCACCGAGGACGTCTACAAGATCTACGCCGAGTCGTTCGTGTCCGCCGAGCACCTCGCGCAGGTGCAGGCGGAGGCGAAGGACGTGGTCGCGGCGGCCCTGGGCGGCTAGCCCACAAAAAGCAGGAGGCCCCGGGGTGACCACTCCCCTGGGGCCTTCTTCGTGTGCGCTGCGGGAGCACGGCGTCCGCAGGCTTCCGTGGCGCGCCGGCTGTGAGTGCAGGGCGACCACCACGACTCGCGGGCAGGCCGACGGCCCCGGGGATGCTGATCGAACCCGGGGCCGTCGGTGTCCTGCGGACCTACGCGGCGACCGCCGCCCTGCCCAGCCCCGTGAACGTCCAGCCCGCCGACCTCCACCGCGCGGCGTCGAGCTTGCCGCGGGCGTCGATGACGGCGGGCTGGTGCGCGAGCGTCGCCAGGTGGGCCGGGTCGGCCTTGAGGAACTCGTCCCACTCGGTGAGCACCAGGATCACGTCGGTGCCCTCGACGGCCTCGTCCACGCTCGTCGCGTAGCCGAGGGTCGGGAACATCGAGCGGGCGGTGTCGCCGGCCTGCGGGTCGTAGACCGTGACCTGCGCGCCGCGCAGGTGCAGGGCCGCCGCCACGTTGAGCGCCGGGGAGTCCCGGACGTCGTCGGTGTGCGGCTTGAACGCGGCGCCGAGCACCCCGATCCGCCGGTTGAGCACCGAGCCGCCGCAGGCCTGCACGGCGAGGTCGATGACGCGCTCGCGCTGGCCCATGTTGATCTCGTCGACCTGCTGGAGCAGCGCCGCCGCCCGGCCCGCCCCGAGCTCGTTGGCCCGGTACATCAGGGCGCGGATGTCCTTGGGCAGGCACCCGCCGCCGAACCCGAGGCCGGCGTCGAGGAACTGCCGCCCGATGCGGACGTCGTGCCCGAGGGCGTCGGCCAGCACCGTGACGTCCGCCCCCGCCGCCTCACAGACTCCGGAGATCGCGTTGATGAACGAGATCTTCGTCGCCAGGAACGCGTTGGCGCTGACCTTGACCAGCTCGGCGGTCGGCAGGTCGCAGACGACGACGGGCGACCCCTCGGCGATCGGGCCGGCGTAGACCCTTCGCAGGAGGAACTCGGCGTCGGGCGAGGTGCCGCCCAGCACGATCCGGTCGGGGTGCAGGGTGTCGGCCACGGCCTTGCCCTCGCGCAGGAACTCCGGGTTCCACACCAGCTCGGCCCGCACCCCTGAGGGTGCCTCGCGGGCCACCAGCGCCCGGAGCCGGGCACCGGTGCCGACGGGCACGGTCGACTTGCCGACGATGAGCCCGTCGTGGGTCAGGTGCCGCGCGATCGCGGTCGTCGCCGCCTCCACGTACCGGAGGTCGGCGGCGTGGCTCGTCTTGGACTGCGGGGTGCCGACGCAGACGAAGTGCACGTCCGCCCAGCCCACCGCCTCGGCCACGTCCGTGGTGAAGCGGAGGCGGCCGGTGGCCATCTGCTCGGCGAGCAGCTCGGGCAGCCCGGGCTCGTAGAACGGGACCTTGCCGGCCGCGAGCATCTCGACCTTGTGCGGGTCGGTGTCCACGCCCACCACCTCCATGCCCAGCTGGGCCATGGCGACGGCGTGGGTGGCGCCGAGGTAGCCGGTGCCGAGGACGGCGATGCGCGGCGGGGGGCCGGCGGGGTCGAACGGGCGACGGACGTCTGCGTCGAGGTCGACACGGGGTGTCTTCATCACGGCTCCTGGGTGGTCGTCGGGGTGGGTTCGGGTGTGGGCTCGGGTGTCGGCGTGGGTGTCGGCGTGGGGGTGGGGGTGGGGGTGGGCGTGGGCGTCGGTTCCGGGGTCGGTGCGGGTTCCGCTGCCGGGATGGGTTCGGGCGTCGGCGTCACGACCTCGGGTGCGGGCGCCGCGAGGGTCGCCGCCACCGGTCCGTCGACGAAGCCCGCCGCCGGGTTGGTGATCCCGTCGATGAACGCCTGCTGCGAGTCACGCCGCGAGGTGATGCGCCAGTCGTTGGTGACGCGTTGCCCGCCGGAGATCGTCGTGACCGTGTGGTTGAACCAGGCGAACCCGATGACGTCGGCGTTCTCCGGCTTGGCCAGCGACGCGAAGAGGTCCGCGACCCACGCCGGCTTCTGCCCGCCCACCTCCGTGGCCCCGATCTCCGCGAGCAGGATCGGTTTCCTGGTGATCGACCGCAGCTGGTCGAGCGACTTGTCGTAGGTGTAGGAGAACGTCGGCGTCTGGTCCGACTTGAACGGCGGCCGGTAGTAGCCGGACAGCCCGACCCAGTCGACGTAGTCGTCGCCGGGGTAGAGGCTGCGCATGTACCAGGACGAGTTCTTGGCCCAGTCCGGCAGCGCGTTGACGATGTTCGGAGCCCAGACCCAGATCACGTACTGGTTGGCGCCCTCGGCCTCGAAGATGTCGTGCACGTGGCGCCACATCTTCACGAAGTCGCCCTTGCCGTTGCCGTTCAGCGAGTTGCCGCCCCACTGCCGCTCGCCCCACGGGTACCAGCTGCCGTTCATCTCGTGGTCGAGGCGGATGGCCATGGGCAGCCCCAGGCTGACGACGTCCTTCGCGTACTGGTGCAGGTAGTCGTCGTACTGCCCGCCGATGATCTTGGGCAGCGAGTAGTTCGGGTCGACGGCCTGGTCGTTCGCCGCCTTGAGCGGACGGGACTCCCACGTCAGCAGCGGGAGCATGCCCTTCTGCCAGGCCCGCGTGACGGCGTCGGGCCGGAACGGGCCGTCCCAGCCCTGGAAATAGCCGGAGATCGTGGGCGCGACGCCGACGGTCGCGCTGACGTTGTCGAACTCCGCCCAGTTGAACGGCGACTGCGGGGTGTAGAGGCCGAACTGGCGCTTGGTGGGCGCCAGCAGCGTCGACAGCGCGGGCGCGGTGGGCTTGGCGACGACGGCGGGAGCTGCTGCGGCTCTGGCCCGGGCCGCGGCTGCCTCGGCGGCGGCCGCGCGGGCGTTCGCCGCCTCGGCCTGACCCTTGGCC
>NZ_JBFUIK010000007.1:0-135784 GCF_056401915.1 Cellulomonas sp. P4_D11
GCTCGACGCCCCAGGCCGCGGCGAGGTCGACGCGCGCGGCGGAGTCGGCGACCGGGCGACCGCCGGGCAGCAGCGACGGCAGGAGGCCGGCCTCGACGGCGGAGCGCTCCCCGACGCGGCGCGGGACCCAGGCCAGCCGGGCTCCGGTCCGCTGCGCGAGCCGCACGGCCGCGGAGAACCCGCCGGGCACACCGGCCAGGCGCTCGCCGACGAGCACGAGGGCGCCCTCGGTGCCGAGCAGCTCGGCAGCGGTCGCGAGCGCGAGATCGGTGCCGATGCCGTCGAGCACCTCGGCCTCGGTCCCCGGCGCCGCGGGCAGCAGGGTGCCCGACAGGCGCTGGAGCCCGCGGCTCTCGAGCGCGGCGATCGACAGGACCTTGGTCTTGCGGCTGACGACCGCGTTGCGCAGGCGCAGGAACGCGATGCCTGCCTCCTCCTCGACCTCGAGGCCGACGAGCAGTACGGCGGGGGCCCGGTCCAGGTCGGCGAACGTCACCTCGAGGGTGCGGCCCGCGACGTGGTGACCGAGGAAGGTCTCCTCCTCCGCCGAGTGGGGGCGGGCGCGGCCGTCGACGTCGTTGGTGCCGAGCGCGACACGGGCGAACTTGCCGTACGCGTAGGCGTCCTCGAGCGTCAGGCGCCCGCCGGGCAGCACGGCGACACCGACCGCGGTGTCCCGCGGGTCGTCGGGCTGCTGCGCGGCGCGCAGGCCCGCGGCGGCGACGTCGAGCGCCTCGATCCAGCTGGCCGGCTCGAGCTCCCCGTCGGCGTTGCGCACGAGCGGCGTGGTGATGCGGTCGGGCGCGGACTGCCAGGTGAACGCGAAGCGGTCCTTGTCGGTGATCCACTCCTGGTTGACCACCGGGTCCTCGCCGGCCAGCCGCCGCAGCACGACGCCGCGGCGGTGGTCGATGCGGATGGCCGACCCCTGCGCGTCGTGCTCGCCGATCCCGGGCGTGGAGACCAGGTCGAACGGGCGCGACCGGAACCGGTACGCCGCGCTGGTCAGCGCGCCGACCGGGCAGATCTGCACGGTGTTGCCGGAGAAGTACGAGGCGAACGGGCGGCCCGAGGTGTCCTCGGCGGCCGCGCCCAGGGGTGCCTCGCCGGCGAACCCGAGCACGGTGGTGTCGAACGTACCGATCTGCTGGTTGGCGCCGCGCTTCTGCAGGTCGATGAACACGTCGCCGGCGATCTCCTCGGAGAACCGGGTGCAGCGCTGGCACAGGATGCAGCGCTCCCGGTCGAGCAGGATCTGCGTCGAGATCGCGATCGGCTTGGGGAACGTGCGCTTGACGTCGACGAACCGGGTGCTGGCGCGGCCGTTGCTCATCGCCTGGTTCTGCAACGGGCACTCGCCGCCCTTGTCGCAGACCGGGCAGTCGAGCGGGTGGTTGACCAGCAGCAGCTCCATGACGCCGTGCTGGGCCTTGTCGGCCTCGGGCGACGTGTGCTGCGTCTTGACCTGCATGCCCGGCGTGGCCTCGAGGGTGCAGCTGGCCTGGGGCTTCGGCATCTTGGCCAGGTTGCCGTCGCGGCCGGGGGCCCACACCTCGACGAGGCACTGGCGGCACGCGCCGGCGGGGGCCAGCAGCGGGTGGTCGCAGAACCGCGGGATCTGGATGCCCAGCTGCTCGGCGGCGCGGATGACGAGGGTGCCCTTGGGCACCGCCGCCTCTATGCCGTCGACCGTGAACGTGACGAGCTCGCCGGTCGGCTCGGCCGCCTCGACCGGGGCCGCGGGGACCAGGGACGTCGTCGGCCCGGAGGACAGGATCGTCATGCGTGGACCCCCGCGAGGACGTGCTTGGGCGTGTAGGCGAACAGGCTGCTCGCCTCGGGCGGGAACAGGACGTCGGCCGGCGTGTGCGTGCCCGCCTCGAACTCCTCGCGGAAGTACTGCACCGCCGACGTGATCGGGCTGGTCGCCCCGTCGCCCAGGGCGCAGAACGCCTTGCCGAGGATGTTGTCGCACAGGTCGAGCAGCAGGTCGACGTCGGCGTGCGTGCCCTGCCCGGCCTCGATGCGCTGCAGCACCTGTGTGAGCCAGTACGTGCCCTCGCGGCACGGAGTGCACTTGCCGCAGGACTCGTGCTTGTAGAACTCGGTCCAGCGCGTGACGGCCCGGACCACGGACGTGGTCTCGTCGAAGATCTGCAGCGCGCGCGTGCCGAGCATGGAGCCCGCGGCGCCCACCGACTCGTAGTCGAGGGGGACGTCGAGGTGCTCGGCCGTGAAGATCGGCGTCGACGAGCCGCCGGGGGTCCAGAACTTCAGCTCGTGGCCCTCGCGGATGCCGCCGGCCATCTCGAGCAGCTCGCGCAGCGTGATGCCCAGGGGTGCCTCGTACTGCCCGGGCCGCGTGACGTGGCCGGACAGCGAGAACAGCCCGTGCCCGGTCGACCGCTCGGTGCCCATCGACTTGAACCAGTCCGCGCCGCCGACGACGATGCCCGGCACCGACGCGATCGACTCGACGTTGTTCACCACGGTCGGCCGCGCGTACAGGCCGGCGACGGCGGGGAACGGGGGCTTGAGCCGCGGCTGGCCGCGCAGGCCCTCGAGGGAGTCCAGCAGCGCAGTCTCCTCGCCGCAGATGTAGGCGCCGGCGCCGGCGTGCAGCGTGATCTCCAGCTCGTACCCGGAGCCCAGGACGTTCGGGCCGAGGTAGCCGGCCGCGCGGGCCTCCTCGATCGCCAGCAGCAGGCGGCGGTACACGTGCAGCACCTCGCCGCGCACATAGAGGAACGCGTGGTGGCAGCCGATCGCGTAGCTGGTGATGATCATGCCCTCGATGAGGTGCTGCGGGCTGGCCATCATGAGCGGGATGTCCTTGCAGGTCCCCGGCTCGGACTCGTCGGCGTTGACCACGAGGTAGCGCGGCCCGCCGTCGGGCGCCGGCAGGAAGCCCCACTTCATGCCCGTCGGGAAGCCCGCTCCCCCGCGCCCGCGCAGGCCCGAGTCCTTGACCATGGTGACGACGTCGGCCGGCTGCATGCCGAGCGCGCGGCGCAGGCCGCGGTACCCGCCGGCGTCCTCGTACGACGCGAGCGACCACGAGCGGTCGGCGTCCCACGTGTCCGTGAGCACCGGGGTGAGGGTCGTCGCCATCACGACTCCTTCGCGTCGTCGGTGGACTGCTTCTTCTGCTCCGCTGCCGGTGAGACGTCGGCGGGCGTGGTGGCCGGACGCTCGGCGCTCGACTGCTCGGCGCCCACCTTCGGCGCGTGCGAGCCGCCGGGAGCGGCGGTCCCGCTCCCGTCCGGGAAGTCCGGCGCCGTCCAGCCCTCGGCCCGCGCGAGCTCGAGGCCGCGCAGCGTGGGCACACCCGCGCCGACGCCCTCGTCGGCCCGCCCGTCGCCGAACCCGGCGAGCACGCGGGACATCTCCTTGAACGAGCACACGCTCGATGCGCCCCGCGTGGGGACGACCGGCTTGCCCGCGGTGAGGTCGTCGGCGAGCTGCCGGGCGCTGTCGGGCGTCTGGTTGTCGAAGAACTCCCAGTTGACCATCACGACGGGCGCGTAGTCGCAGGCCGCGTTGCACTCGACGCGCTCGAGCGTGATCACGCCGTCGTCCGTCGTCTCGTCGTGCCCGATGCCCAGGTGGTCCGAGAGGTCCTCCCAGATGGCGTCGCCGCCCATGATCGCGCAGAGCGTGTTCGTGCAGACGCCCACCGTGTAGGTGCCGTTCGGGTGCCGCTTGTACTGCGTGTAGAACGTGGCGACCGCGGACACCTCGGCCGTGCTCAGGCCCAGGTGCTGCGCGCAGAACGCGATCCCGCGGGGGCTGACGTAGCCGTCCTCGGCCTGCACCAGGTGCAGCATCGGCAGCAGCGCCGAGCGCGCCTGCGGGTAGCGCGCCACGATGACGTCCGAGTCGGCCGTGAGGCGCGCGTGGGTCTCCGCGTCGTACGCCGTCCTGTGGGTCCTGCTGGTCTCGATCGACATCAGCGGTCCACCCCTCCCAGCACCGGGTCGAGCGACGCGACGGCGACCACGACGTCGGCCACCTGCCCGCCCTCGCACATGATCGACGTGGCCTGCAGGTTGTTGAACGACGGGTCCCGGAAGTGCGCGCGGTACGGGCGCGTCCCGCCGTCGGACACCAGGTGCACGCCGAGCTCGCCGCGCGGGTGCTCGACCGTCTGGAACACCTGCCCGGCCGGCACGCGGAAGCCCTCGGTGACCAGCTTGAAGTGGTGGATCAGGGCCTCCATCGACGTGCCCATGATCTCCCGGATGTGGTCGAGCGAGTTGCCCATGCCGTCCGAGCCGATGGCCATCTGCGCAGGCCAGGCCACCTTCTTGTCCGCGACCATGACCGGTCCGGGCCCGATCTTCTGCAGGCGGTCGAGCGTCTGCTCGACGATCCGCATGGACTGGTAGCACTCCTCGAGCCGCAGCACGAGCCGCCCCCACGAGTCCGCGGACTGCGCGACCGGGACCTCGAAGTCGTACGTCTCGTAGCCGCAGTAGGGGTTGTGCTTGCGCACGTCGTACGGCAGGCCCGCGGACCGCAGCACCGGACCCGTGATGCCGAGCGCCATGCAGCCGGACAGGCCGAGGTAGCCGACGTCCTTGAGCCGCAGGTGCAGGATCGGGTTGGCCATCATGAGGTCTTCGAGCTGCTTGAAGTAGCCGCGCACCACGACGAGCGCCTCGCGGATCGTGTCGATCGCGCCGGGCGGGATGTCCTGCGCGACGCCGCCGGGGCGGATGTACGCGTGGTTCATGCGCAGGCCGGAGATCAGCTCGAAGACCTTGAGGATCTCCTCGCGGGCCGTGAACCCGACCGTCATGATCGTCGTCGCGCCCAGCTCGTTGCCGCCCGTGGCCAGGCAGACCAGGTGGGACGTGATCCGGTTGAGCTCCATCATCAGCACGCGGATGACCGTGGCCCGCTCGGGCACGTCGTCCGTGATGCCCAGCAGCTTCTCGACCGCGAGGCAGTAGGCGGCCTCCTGGAAGAGCGGCGCCACGTAGTCCATGCGCGTGCAGAAGGTCACGCCCTGGGTCCAGGTGCGGAACTCCATGTTCTTCTCGATGCCGGTGTGCAGGTAGCCGATGCCCGCGCGGGCCTCGGTCACCGTCTCGCCGTCGATCTCGAGCATGAGCCGGAGCACGCCGTGGGTCGACGGGTGCTGCGGGCCCATGTTGACGACGATCCGCTCCTCGCCGAGGCGGGCGGCCTCCTCGGCGATCTCGGACCAGTCGCCGCCGGACGCCTCGAAGGACGGGACGCCCTCGGTGTCGGCGTCGACCACATGAGGGGTCGCGTGGGGTGTCTGGGTGGTCATCGGTACGACCTCCGCTGGTCCGGGGGCGGCACGGTGGCGCCCTTGTACTCGACCGGGATGCCCCCGAGGGGGTAGTCCTTGCGCTGCGGGTGGCCCGGCCAGTCGTCGGGCATCTCGATGCGGGCCAGACCCGGGTGACCGTCGAAGATCAGCCCGAAGAAGTCGAACGTCTCGCGCTCGTGCCAGTCGTTGGCGGGGTACACCGGGACGGTCGACGGCAGGTGCGGGTCGGAATCGGGGACCGCGACCTCGAGCCGCAGCCGGCGCGAGTGGGTCACCGAGACCAGGTGGTAGACGGCGTGCAGCTCGCGGCCGGCGTCGTGCGGGTAGTGCACGCCCGAGACGCCGAGGCTCAGCTCGAACCGCAGGTCCTGGTCGTCCCGGAGCACCTGCGCGACCTCGACGATGTGCTCGCGCGCGACGTGCAGCGTGAGCTCCTCGCGGTCGACGACGACGGACTCGACCGCCGCCGCGTACGTGGTGCCGGACTCGTCGAGCACCTCGACGAGGATGTCGACGACCTCGTCGAACCAGCCGCCGTACGGCCGCTCGCTCGGGCCCGGCAGCGCGATCGCGGTGACCAGCCCGCCGTAGCCCGAGGTGTCGCCCGAGCCCGTCGCGCCGAACATGCCGCGCCGGACGTCGACCACCTCGATCTGGTGCCGCCCCTCGGCGGGGATGTTCTGCGAGCCGGCCTCGAGCGCGGCCTCGGTGGTGGGCTGCGCGGCAGTCGTCGAGTCGCCCGGCTTGGCGGCGTCGGCGGCGTCGGTCTTCTCGGTCACTTGAGCAGCCCCGTCATCTGCGACGTCGGCGTCGCGGCCAGCGCGGCGGCCTCGGCCGCGGCGGCCGCCGCCTTGCGGTTGCCGCCGAGCGGCTCGTTCTCGATCTGCTCGTGCAGCGCGAGGATCGCGTTGATGAGCATCTCGGGCCGCGGCGGGCAGCCGGGCAGGTAGATGTCGACCGGGATGATGTGGTCGACGCCCTGCACGATCGCGTAGTTGTTGAACATGCCGCCGGAGCTGGCGCAGACGCCCATCGAGAGGACCCACTTGGGCTCGCTCATCTGGTCGTAGACCTGGCGGACGACCGGCGCCATCTTCTGGCTGACGCGGCCGGCCACGATCATGAGGTCCGCCTGGCGCGGCGACGCGCGGAAGACCTCCATGCCGAATCGCGAGATGTCGAACCGGCTGGCGCCGGCGGCCATCATCTCGATCGCGCAGCAGGCGAGGCCGAACGTGACCGGCCACAGCGACGCCTTGCGGAAGTACCCGACCAGGTCCTCGACCGTGGTGAGCAGGAACCCGGACGGTGCCTCTTCGATGCCCATCTCAACACTCCTTCGGGGAACGCGGGCTGCAGGCGGTCAGTCCCACTCGAACCCGCCGCGCTTCCACTCGTAGACGAACGGCACCGTGATGATCACCAGGAAGCCGATCATCGCGACCAGGCCGAACAGGGCCAGGTCCGCGAAGCTCACGGCCCACGGGTAGAGGAAGACCACCTCGATGTCGAAGATGATGAAGGTCATCGCGACCAGGTAGTACTTGATCGGGAAGCGGCCGCCGCCGATCGCGTGCGGGGTGGGCTCGATGCCGCACTCGTACGCCTCGAGCTTGGCGCGGTTGTAGCGCTTGGGGCCGAGGATCACGCTCGAGCCGACGCCGCCGAGGGCGAGCACGGCGGCGATGCCCATGAGGAAGAGCAGCGGGACGTACGGGTTGCTCATCGAACGTCACTCCACTTCGTTGTGGTCGGGGGGATCAGGCGGCGGGGGCGATGCGGGCGAGCCCGGCGATGACCCTGTCCACCAGGTCACCGCCCTTGGGCTCGTAGCAGTCGGACAGGAGCTTGAGCACGAACTTCATGACCAGCGGTCGCGGCAGCCCGTACCGGGTGCACACCCGCATGACCTCGGGGTGCTCGATCAGCCGGACGAACACCCGGCCCAGCGTGTAGTAGCCGCCGAGATCGTCCTTCATGCGGCCCTGGTAGGTGGCGAAGGCGCGCTCGCGGCCGGCGGCGGTGCCGCGCGCGAGGCCCTGCGCGATGGCGTCGGCCGCGACCCGGCCGGCCTGCAGCCCGTACGCGATGCCCTCACCGTTGAACGGGCTGATCATCCCGGCCGAGTCGCCCGCGAGCATGAGGCCGTTGCTGTACAGCGGCCCGCGGTTGAAGCCCATCGGCAGGGCGGCGCCCTTGACCGGACCGATCTGGTTGTCCGGCGTGAACTCCCACTCGGCGGGCGCGTGGCGCATCCACGTCGCGAAGAGCTTCTTGTAGTCGACCTTCGTCGCCGCAGCCGTCGACGCGACCGACCCGAGCCCCACGTTCGCCGTGCCGTCGCCGAGCGAGAAGATCCAGCCGTAGCCCGGCATCAGGAAGCCATCGTCGTCCCGCAGCTCGAGGTGGCTCTCCATCCACGGGTCGTCGTGCCGCGGCGTCCGGAAGTACGTCCGCACCGCGACGCCCATGGGGCGGTCCATGCGCTTCTCGAGGCCCATCCCTGTGGCCAGCCGTGCGGACACCCCGTCGGCGGCGATGACGACGGGGGCGCGGTACGTGAGCGTCTCGCCGTCGACCTTCGCGTGCACGCCGACGACCCGGCCCGACCGCTCGTCGCGCACCGGTCCCGTGACGGTGGTGCGCTCCTGCAGCTTGGCGCCCGCGGCGCGCGCGTGGTCGGCCAGCGTGTGGTCCAGCGACATCCGCGACTTGGCCAGGCCGTACGAGGGGTAGCTCGACAGCTCGGGCCACGCCAGCTCGAGCCGGTGACCGCCCCCGAGCACCCGCAGACCCACGTTGCGGATCCAGCCGTCCTGCTCCCGGATGGGCAGCCCAATCCGCACCAGCTCGGCCACCGCGCGGGGGGTCAGGCCGTCGCCGCAGACCTTGTCGCGGGGGAACTCGGCCTTCTCGAGGAGCAGCACGTCCAGGCCCGCGGAGGCACAGTGGAACGCGGCTGCGGACCCCGCTGGGCCCGCGCCCACGACGATGACATCCGCGTCATCGTTCGTTGCATCCACCACCAGTGACTCCACTTGTGACGTTGTTCACGTACTACCTCGGCGAGTGTAACCAGCGCCCCAGGGGCTGTCTGCGAAGGCACTCCTTACCTCGCGGGAGCGGGTGAAGAACACGGTGTGATCTGCCGGTTGACCGCGCGATGAAACCGGGGCGGGGGACGCGGTTCGTGGCCCGGCGAAGCCCATTGTTCACCCAAGCGGGCGCATCGGGTCGGTTGTCCGGAAGCCCGCCTCAGCGGGCGCTCAGTCCTCGGCGCGGCGGGAACGGCGGCGGGCAGCCAGGAGCAGGAGCCCGACGAGGATCGCGCCGAACGACACGCCCGCCGCCCGCAGGACGTCCGCGCCCGTGTGGGCCAGCCCGCCGGACCCGGACGCGGGCGCGTGAGTGGCCGCCCCGGAGCCTGCCGGCGTGGTCGGTGTGCTCGTCGGCGGGGTGGTCGGCGGGGTCACCTCGGGCCCGACGCCGGTCTGTACGAGCGTCACCGCGTCGAGCACCGCGGCCACGCTGACACGGCTTCCCAGGTCCGCCGACGCCGCGAAGGTCACGACGAGCGGGATCCGCGCGCTGGCGCCGGGCGCCAGGTCAGGGCCGTGCCAGGTGGTGCCGCCCGGCGCCGGGGTCCCGTCGATCGTCAGGGAGAGGTCGCCCGCGAACGTCCCCGGTGTCACACCGAGGTCGTCAGCGACCTCCAGGTCCACGCGGGCGGGGTCGCTCGACGCGTTGCGCACCCACAACGCGGACGTGATCACGTCGCCCGGGACGATCGCGCGGGGAGAGGCGAACAGCGCGCCCGGCAGCGTCGCAGACCACGAGGTCCCGTCGAGGGAGAGCTGGAGCGGGTCGGCCGCCTGCGCGGCTCCGGCCGGCAGCACGCTGAGGGCGCCGGCCAGCAGTGCGGCACCGAGCAGCCTCGCAGCGCGTCTGCGCGTCATCGCGACCGCCGGCCCGCGACGGCCAGTCCGATCGCGAGCCCGGCGAGCACGACGACCACGACCACGGCGCCGGGGGCGGTCGCCCGTCGGCCGGCGCGGGGCCCGGTCGTCGAGAGCGGCGTTGCGACCCGTGCGCTCGGCGACGAGGGTGCGCGCTCGGCGACGGCCGCGCGCGGGGTCGGGTCGGGGACCCGGTCGGCGACGACGGCCGGCGCGGCGTCGGCAGGCCCCTCGGTCGCGGTCGCGGTCCGGTCGCTGCGCTTGCGCCGCAACCGGTCCCGTGCGCCGGCACCGACGAGCACGAGCCCGTAGAGGATGAGCGCGCCGGCAACGGCCTTGAGCAGCCACCCGGGCCGGTTGATGCCGACCCAGGTGTTCACGTAGCCGAGGTAGGGCACGTGGTAGGCGACGACGCCACGGACCTGGACCGCGCGGACGGGGTCGTCGTCGACGTTGTTCGCGTCGCCGCGCGTGACGAAGAGCCGCTCGCCCTCGCCCGTGAACCCGACGCCGACGACCCGGTGCGTCACCACCTCGGGCTGGTTGGAGTGGAGCTGGTACGTGACGACGTCGCCGATGTCGATGACGTCGGCCGGGACGGTGCGCGTCACGACGAGCGTCCCAGGGGGCATGGTCGGGCGCATGCTGCCCGTGAGGACGGTGAACGGCGTTGCATTGATGGCGAGCGGCACCACGATCATGACCAGCGCGACCATCACGATCGCGACGAGCGCGAACGACGACAGCCCCGCTGTGACGTGGTCGACGAGGCGCAGCGGGCGGCCCGGCGCCGGCGCGGGTCCGGTCTCGGTCTCGGTCTCGGTCCCCGTCATGAGCAGTGCAGGTCGACGTAGGTGAAGATCGCCTCGCCGTGCACCTGGACCGCTGCCGTGGCGGCGGCGGACTCCAGCTTGCCGGCGGGGTAGATCGCGATCGCCCGCACGGAGACCGTCTGCACACGCTGCCGGTCGGCCGTCGTCGTCCCGAGCTGCGTGGAGTTGACGCTGAGCGACGTCCCGGTCGTCTCGGTCGTCGATGACGGGAAGAAGAACTGCGCCCCGGCGTCGTTGGTGAACAGCACCCGGTAGCGCACGGCGCTGGCACCCGTCGGGACGGGCACGGTGTTCCAGGTGACAGTCGCCGGGTCGTTCTGGAGGTTGATCTGCGGGTTGCAGGTGACGGCGACGCCGCCGGGCGCCGCGAGCGTCGGGCCCGCCGCCGACGCGGTCGCGGAGGTCGACGCCATCCACGCCGCCCAGGCCGAGGCCGACCCCGCGAGCAGGAGGGCGACGGTGGCCGCGACGACGACGAGGACGCGCGAGCGCGCGACGCGACGGCCGGTCATCCGACCACTCCTTTCTCGTCGTCCCGCGAAGGGACCGTGCTCAGTTGGTCGGGCGGCTCTCCGCCGTCACCGGGACGGTGGCGTTGTAGACCAGCCCGGCCTGGAGCGGGTTGTTCGCCGTGAACTCCACGCAGTGCTGCGGCGTCGCCGTGCCCGCCTGGACCGTCGTCTGCGTCCAGGGCAGCGTCAGCGGCGTGCCGGTGCACGCCGACGTCGGGAAGACCCGGACGACGCCTCCGACGGTCGTCGGGCTGCCGATCGTGTAGATCCAGCGCCCGTTGCCTGTCCGGGCGACGGTCAGGACGCCCGTGCGCGCGACGCCCGGGTACAGCGCGGTGAGGTTCAGGGCCGTCGACCAGGTGGCCGTGACGCCGAACGTGCCGGACTGCACCGCGGTACCGGCACCGACCGGCGCCCCGCGCCGCCACGACGCGTAGGCCGTGGCGCTCCCCGACAGGAGGAGCGCCACGACCACGATCGCAACGAGACGGAGGCGCATGGTGTGGGACTGATCAGGGGATCTGGGTCAGGTTCAGGTTCGCCCCGGCCAGGCTGATGCTCTTGCCCATCGTGTTGGCCGCGTCCGAGCCCGCCGTACCGAGCGCCCAGGCGACCGTCGAGGTCACGGTGACGTCGAAGGTCACGTCGGCCGAGCCGGCGCCGGGGGTGACGGTGATCGTGTTGGTGCCCGAGCCAGTGATGGTCGCGGGGCTGGCGACGGTTGCGGTCAGCGTGGTCGCGGAGGTGACCGCGGCCGCGAGGTTGGTGTCGCCCGACAGCACCGGGGCGATGTCGAGCGCGCCCGTGAACTTGAGGTGGTCGCCGCGGGCGGTGACCGTGAAGACCTGGGTGCGCGTGACCGAGTCGCCGGGCACGATGCGCGAGTTGGTCGCGTCGTATGCGGGGGTCGCGCCGTTGGACCACGCCCAGACCGGCGAGCCGGTCGCGCCGGTCTTGGCCGCGATGGCGAGGGTGCCCGAGCTGACGCTCGTCCCTGCGCCGACCGGCGTGCCGACCTTCCACGCCGCCAAGGTCCCCGCGCCGCCCAGCAGCAGCGCCACACCGGCGCCAACAGCGATGGCGCCCTTCGTCGTCTTGCGCATGATCCATGCCTCCCGTAGCCGTAGCCGGCTACACCACCGGCTCAGAGGCTCTCGGCAGGTCACGGCGGGACTTGAACAACTGTCCGAGGTCTTCGCCCCACGCACTGGAGTCACGTGGGGGTTACCACCTCCGCACTTCGGAGTCCCGGAGGCGAACGAGTGCAATCCGGGCGGGCTTCTCTCACGAGACGCCCTGTCGCGCCGCTGAGCCGGACGGGTGACGTCCTAGGCGGCGGGCTTGGACCCCCGGTGCAGGGCGACGATGCCGCCCGAGAGGTTCCGGTACGCCACGTGCGCCCAGCCGGAGTGCTTGATGAGCAGGCCGAGCTCGCGCTGGTCGGGCCACTCGCGGATGGACTCGGCGAGGTAGACGTAGGCGTCCGGCTCCTTGGAGACGGCCCTCGCGACGGGCGGCAGCGCCCGCATCAGGTAGTTCTGGTACACCGCCCGGAACGGCTTGAACGTGGGCCGCGAGAACTCGCACACGACCAGCCGCCCGCCGGGCTTGGTGACGCGGAGCAGCTCGGCGAGGGCGGCGGGCACGTCGTTCACGTTGCGCAGGCCGAACGACATGGTGACCGCGTCGAACGACTCGTCGGCGAACGGCAGGTGGAGCGCGTCGCCCGCGACGAACGCGAGGTCCGGCCGGCGTCGCTTGCCCACGTCGAGCATCCCGACCGAGAGGTCGCACGCGACCACCCGGACGCCGGCGTCCGCCATGGGCTCCGACGACGTGCCCGTGCCGGCGGCGAGGTCGAGCACGGTCTCCCCGGGCTGGGCGTCGACCGCCTTGAGGGTCGCCTTGCGCCACGCACGGTCCTGACCGAGCGAGATGACGTCGTTGGTCCGGTCGTAGCGGTGGGCCACGGCGTCGAACATGGCGGCGACGTCCTGGGGGTCCTTGTCGAGGGAGGCACGGGACATGTGTCCATCGTCGCAGGTCCGCAGGGCCCGTACGACAGGGCGGACCGGTGCTCCAGGCATACGCTGGCACCGATGAGCACGCAGACCTCCGCCCCCGCGGACGCGGTCCCGCAGCCTCTCGTGGTCCGCACGGTCGCGCTGGACGCGCTCGGCGGGACGACGGATGCGTCGACCGCGGACCTCGCGAACCCTCTGGACCTGCTCGGGCTCCTGCCGTCGCAGGCCCCCCTCGCGTGGGTGCGCCGCGGTGACGGGCTCGTCGCGTGGGGCGAGACGCTCCGGATCAAGGTCGGCGGCGCCGACCGGTTCGCCGACGCCGAGCGGGCCTGGCACGACGTGCTCTCCCGGGCGATCGTCCGCGACGAGGTGCAGGCGCCCGGGACCGGTCCGGTGGCCTTCGGCTCCTTCGCTTTCGACGACACCTCCCCCGCCGGCGGCGTCGTCGTCGTGCCCCGCGTCGTGGTCGGGCGCCGCGGCGGCCGCACCTGGCTCACCACGATCACCACGGGCGCCCGGTTGCGGGCCGTACCCCAGCTCGCCGACGTCGTCGGCCCCCGTGTGCCGCCCCTCGACCCCGGCGAGGTGACCTACACCGACGGCGCCGTGAGCGCGGACGGGTGGCGCGACGTCGTCGCGAGCGGCATCGCCGCGATCAAGGCCGGCGACGTCGAGAAGGTCGTGCTCGCGCGCGACGTGCACGCTCAGTCCGAGCACCCGCTCGACGTCCGGTGGGCGCTCGAGCGGCTGGCGACGCAGTACCCGTCCTGCTGGACGTTCAGCGTCGACGGCCTGGTGGGCGCGACGCCCGAGCTGCTGGTCCGCTCCGAGAAGGGGCTGGTCACCTCGCGCGTGCTGGCGGGAACCATCCGCCGCACCGGTGACGACGCGGCCGACATGGCGCGCGCGGCCATCCTGGCCCACTCCTCCAAGGACCTCGAGGAGCACGAGTACGCGGTGAGCTCCGTGGCGCGCGCGCTCGAGCCGTTCTGCTCGTCGACCAACGTGCCCGACGTGCCGTTCGTCCTGCACCTGCCCAACGTGCTGCACCTGGCGTCGGACGTCACCGGCGTGCTGACCGCCCCGAGCGGCGACGCGGCGCACCCGTCCTCGCTGGCCCTCGCGGCGGCCCTGCACCCGACGGCCGCGGTGTGCGGTACCCCGACGGTCGCGGCGCGCGAGCTCATCCGCCGGATCGAGGGCATGGACCGCGGCCGCTATGCCGGACCCGTCGGCTGGTTCGGTGCCGACGGCGACGGCGAGTGGGGCATCGCGCTGCGCTCGGCGCAGATCGACGCGGACGACCAGCGTCGGGTGCGGCTGTTCGCCGGCTGCGGCGTCGTCGCCGCGTCCGACCCGCCGGCCGAGCTGGCGGAGTCCGAGGCCAAGCTCATCCCCATGCGGTACGCGCTCGGCCGGGACGCCAGCGGCAGCTGACGTCCCGGCCGAGGGGCCGTGCCCGGGACCGCAGGGGAGGCGGTCCGGACGGCGTGCGGTCCTGGGTGGGGACCGCGGGATGCGGCTGGTGTACGCCGCTGGTGCGAGGCCGGCGGCCGGGTTCCTCGCCGGGGGACGAGGAACCGGCGGCCGCCGGCGATCAGAGGGGCTGGATCAGCCCTGGCCGCCCTGCTGCTGCTGGAACCACTGCCACAGCTGGTCGGGGCTGAGCCCGTCGGGGATGCCCGAGGAGCCCGAGTCGCCCTGGCCCTGGTCGGAGCCGTCACCCTGCTGCGGAGCCGGCGCCTGCTGCTGGTCGGACGAGCCGTCGGAGGACGCCGTCTCCTTGCGGACCGCGAGCGTGACGTCGACGTCCGAGGCCTTGCCGTCGCGGACGACCGTGAGCGTCACCTTGGTGTCGGACGGGAGGGCCCGCACGTAGGCGGTGAGCGACTCGGCGCCGCCGACGGCCTTGCCGTCGATCGCGACGATCGTGTCCTTCTCCTGCAGCTTGGCGGCAGCGGCCGGCGAGCCGTCGCTGACCGACTGCACGACCGCGCCGCGGCGCGTGACGCCGTCGGCGGTGGCGGTCCCGTCGGACAGGGAGACACCCAGGAAGGCGTGCTCGGCCGTGCCGTCGTCGACGAGCTGCGCGGCGATGTTCTTCACCAGGTCGACCGGGATGGCGAAGCCCAGACCGATGGAGCCGGACTCGCTCGACAGCGTGGCGATCGACGAGTTGATGCCGATGACCTTGCCCTGCGCGTCGAACAGCGGGCCGCCCGAGTTGCCGGGGTTCACCGCGGCGTCGATCTGGATCGCGTTGGTGACGGTCGCCTCGCTGCTGTTCTCGCCCGAGGTGGAGACGGGGCGGTCGATGGCGGAGACGATGCCGGTGGTGACCGTGCTGGCCAGGCCGAGCGGGTTGCCGACGGCCATGACGGGCTGGCCGACGATGACCTTCGACGAGTCGCCGAACGCGGCCGGCTTGAGGTCGTCCGGCGCGTCCGTCAGCTTGATCACGGCGAGGTCGGTGGTGGCGTCGGTGCCGACGATCGTGGCCTTGAAGATGCGGCCGTCGGTCAGCGTGACCTGCACGCTGTCCGGGTCCGCGCCGGCGACGACGTGGTTGTTGGTGACGATGTGGCCGGAGTCGTCGACGATCACGCCGGAGCCCTCGGCGCCGCCACCGTTGCCGGTGCTCACCTGGATGGCGACGACCGACTGCTGGACCGCCTTGGCGACGGCCTCCCAGTTCGGGTCGTCGTTGGACGAGCCCGAGACCGGCACGGTGTCGTTGGTCGACTGGCCGATGGTGGCCAGCGAGGCCGGGTGGCTGCCCGACGCGCTGTCGTCGGACAGCGCGTGCGTCAGGCCGGCCGTGGCGACGGCGGCGAGGATCGCCGCGGCGGCGGCCGCCGACGTCACCGGGAGCCAGAGGTTCCGCTTGCGCTGGGCCGGGACGGTGCCGTGCGGCGCCGCCGGAGCCGGGGCGGCAGCGGCGTACGCGGCGGCGGGCTGGTAGGCGTTCGCCGGGTCCTGGGCGGCGGCGCGCTGGGCGGCCTCCCACTGCGCGCGGCGGACGGCCTCGTACTGCTCCTGCTGCTGCGCGTGCTGCTGGGCGGCCTGCGCCGCGGCGGCGCGCTGAGCGGCCTCGTACGCAGCACGCTGCTCCGCCGGGGCGGCGGGGTGCGGCGGCGTGAACGGGTTGGTGGGGTGCGCCGGTGCGGCGGGCAGCGGCTGGGTGTGCTGGACCGGCAGCGGCTGGGTCGGCTGGACCGGCAGCGGCTGGGTCGTGTGCGTCTGGGGGTGCTGGTCGGCAGCGGGCGGCTGGTTGCCCGCGCCGTTCTCAGGTGTGGTGGTCATCTTGTGGTGCCCTCCTTGGTCGTGGACCATCACACCGGTCCGCGCTGGAGGGAGCCTTCGCAGAACCTGGGAATTGGCTGCGAGTTTCGGATGGACTTCGCGTGCCCTGGTCAGCCGGGCAGCACCGCGGCGACGGCGGCGGCCACCTCGTCGGCGATCCGCTCGCCGAGCGCGCGCCGGCCGGCCCGGTCGACCCGGACCTCCACGACGCTCAGGCCCGGTCCCGGCGCGGCCAGCGCGGGCAGCAGCCCGTCGACGTCGCTGACGCGCGTGTGCCGGACGCCGTAGCCGGCGCACAGCGCGGCGAGATCGGCGCCGTGGGGCGTGCCGAAGACCCGCTCGAAGACGTCGGAGCGCGCGGGCTCCCCCGGTTCGAGCGTCGCGAAGATGGAGCCGCCGTCGTCGTTCGCCACGACCAGCTGGAGGTGCGCGACCGCTTCCAGCGGGCCGCGGAGCAGGCCGCCGACGTCGTGCAGGAACGTGAGGTCGCCCAGCAGCGCGCGCACCCGGCGGTCCGGGAGGCCGAGCGCGGCACCGACCGCGGTGGAGACCAGGCCGTCGATCCCCGCGAGGCCCCGGTTGGCCAGCACCAGCGGCGGGGCGTCCCACCGGGCCACCAGGTCGAGGTCGCGGACGGGGTTCGAGGAGCCGACGACGAGCGCGTCGGCGGCGGTGCTGACCTGCGCGACGGCCCGGGCGAGCGCCGGACCGGTCACGCGGGTGCCGCTGCGCGACCGGCGACCGCGGTCGAGCCCGTCGAGGACCGCGTCGATCGCCGCGCCGGCCGCCTTGTCGGCGGTCCGCCACGTGTCGAGCCAGCCGGCGGGCGCGGGCATCCGGCCCTGCCGCATCCGCGCGGGCACCTCGAGCAGCACGTCGTCGGCGTTGCGGGCGGCGTCGGGCCAGTCGGCGCCGCGCGGGGCCACCACGACGACCTCGACGTCGTCGCGCGCCAGGAGTCGCTGCACCGGACGGGACAGGGTCGGGCGGCCGAGCACGACGACCCGACGGACGGCGCCGCCGAGCAGCGGGTGCGCGAGCAGCAGGCGGTAGGCAGCGATCGCGTGGGAGCCGCCGCGCGCACCGGAGGAGGGCTCGGCCAGCAGGGGCCACCCGTTCGCCTCGGCGAGGCGCCGCGCGCCCGGCCCGGCGCCGTCCCCGGCGACGAGCACGGTGGGGACCCCTCCGCGGCGGGTGACGGGCGCGGCCTCGACGACGGCGGGGATCGCGCCCGTGACGGGCCGGGACTGCACGTGCGTGAGCCCGGCGGTCGACGGCTCGGGCCACGGCGCGGCGCCCGGCACCAGGGGCTCGCGGAACGCGACGTCGAGGTGCACGGGCCCGGGGTCGCCGGTCCGGGCTCCGGTGGCCGCGGCGACGGCGCGGGAGAGGGTCCGACGCAGGCCGCGCGCCTCGTCCGGCAGGCCGACCGGCGCCGGCACGTCGACGGTGAGGCGCACGGCCCCGGCGAAGATCCCGACCTGGTCGGTGGTCTGGTTGGCGCCCGTGCCGCGCAGCTCGTGCGGGCGGTCGGCCGTGAGCAGCAGGAGCGGGAGCCCGCTGTGGTGCGCCTCGAGCACCGCCGGGTGGAGGTTGGCCACGGCCGTGCCCGAGGTGGTCACGACCGCCACGGGGCGCGGCGCCACCGCCTGCCCGTCCGGGCCGACGGCGGAGGCGCGCACGAGCCCGAGCGCGAGGAAGGCGGCCGACCGCTCGTCGATCCGCACGTGCAGGCGCAGGCCCGGGGCTCCCGCGGGACGCTCCGCGTCGGGCCGGGCGGCGTCCGCGAGCGCGTACGCGAGCGGCGCGCTGCGAGAGCCCGGTGCGAGTACGACGTCCTCGACGCCCAGAGCCGCGAGCGACTGGACGATCACGCGGGCGGCGGCCGTCGCCGGGTCGGTTCCGGGAGCGGGCGGCGTCGTCACGCCCGCCATCATGCCCGAGACCGGACGGCCTCGACGCGCGTCCGCCACCGCCCGACGAGCTCGTCCGACCCGGCGGCGGCGGCCAGCAGGCCGGGGTCGGGTTCGGTGCGGCGGACGTCGAGCGCTCCGTCCACCGGCAGGAACGGGTTGCGCACCAGGTCGGCCGTGAACAGCTGCGCGGTGGCCAGGCCGCAGGCGTACGGCAGCTCCGGCAGCGCGGCCGCGAGCGCGACCCCGGCCGCGAGCCCGACCGAGGACTCGAGCGCCGACGACACGACGACGGGCAGCCCGATCCGCTCGGCGAGCTCGAGGCACGCGCGCACGCCCCCGAGGGGCTGGACCTTGAGCACGACGACGTCGGCGGCGTGCGCGCGAGCGACGGCCAGCGGGTCCTCCGCGCGGCGGATCGACTCGTCGGCCGCGATCGGCACGTGCGTGCGACGGCGCACGGCCGAGAGGTCCTCGACGCCCGGCACCGGCTGCTCGGCGTACTCGAGGCCGCCGGCCGCGCGGTCGAGCAGCGCGAGCCGGGTCACGGCCGTGTCGACGTCCCACGCGGCGTTGGCGTCGACGCGGATCGCACCGTCGGCACCGAGCGCGTCGCGGACCGCCTCGAGGCGGGCGACCTCGTCGGCCACGGACTGGCCGCGCTCCGCGACCTTGACCTTCGCCGTGCGGCAGCCGCCCGACTCCCGGACGATCCGGTGCGCGGTCTCGGCGTCGACCGCGGGGACCGTGACGTTGACCGGGATGCGTGTCCGCACCGGCGCCGGCCAGCCCTCGTCGGCCGCCTCGCGCGCGGCCCGCCACCACGCGGTGGACTCCGCGGCGTCGTAGTCCCAGAACGGGCTGAACTCGCCCCAGCCGGCGTCGCCACGCAGCAGCACGCCGTCGCGGACGGTCAGCCCGCGGAACCGGGTGCGGAGCGGGAGCGACCAGACGTGCAGGTCAGCGGGGGTACTCGGCACCCCGCCAGCCTACGTCCGGGCGCGCCCGGACCACGCCGCGACCAGCAGGGCGACGGCCGTGGGCCGCACCGCTCGACCCTCGGTCAGGGCCGTGACCACCGCGCCGTCGACCAGCGCGATCGTGACCGGTGCGGAGGTCGGCGCACCGACGCGCGCCACGAGCTGGCCGACGACGTCGTCGACCACCGCGCGCCCCGCCGCGAAGGCGGTCGCGAGCGCGTCGTCGCGACCCGCGCCGAGCAGGTTCTCGTAGTGGCTGCGCACCTGGGCGTCGTCCCCGGGCGGCAGGACGGCGTCCGCGAGGAGCCGCGCGGCCGCCTGCGGATCGGCGGCCGCGGTCCCCTGCGCGCTCGCGAGCGCCGCCCGCGCGTGCTCCGCCCAGGCGTCGACCAGCGCGCCACCGGCGGCCGCCGCGATCTCGTCGAGCGAGGCGAAGTAGTACGTCGTCGCCGAGACCGACGCTCCCGCCTCGTGCGCCACGCGGCGGTGCGTGAGCGCGGCGGGGCCCTCGCGCAGCACGAGCGCGGCGGCCGCCCGGGCCAGGGCGGCCTTGCGCCGGGCACCCTTGGCGCTGACGCCGGGCTGGGTCATCCGTGGGCCGTCGACGACAGGTTGAGGCCGACGACGCCGGCGACGATGAGCACGAGCGACACGATCTTCAGCACGGAGACCGTCTCGTGGAACAGGACGACGGCGAGCACGGCGGTCAGTGCCGCGCCGATGCCGACCCACACGCCGTACGCGACCCCGACGGGCAAGGACTTGAGCGCCCAGCTGAGGCCGCCCAGCGAGGCGACCGCGAAGACGACGAACGCCACGCTCGGCCAGAGCTTGGTGAACCCGTCGGAGGCCTTGAGGCTGAGCGCCCAGCCGGCCTCGAGCATGCCGGACAGGATGAGGACGATCCAGGCCATGGTGGTGCACCTCTTTCAGCGCCGACCCGGCGCTCCGTGCGCGCCGGGTGGCAGACCCCGCCGTCGCGCGCACGTTTCTGGTACAAGCGTACCAGAGTGGCCGGGCGCCGTTAGGCTGCGGCCGTGACCCCTGAGCTGCCGGCCCCCGTCTCCGACACCTTCGACCCGACCCGCTGGCGCACGGTCGACGGGTTCGACGACCTCACCGACCTCACGTACCACCGCGGGTTCGCGCGGCCGACCGCCGCGCAGGAGACCGCGGGGGCGGCCCCTCGCGACCTGCCCGTGGTCCGCGTCGCGTTCGACCGGCCCGAGGTCCGCAACGCGTTCCGACCGCACACCGTCGACGAGCTCTACCGCGTGCTCGACCACGCGCGCACCACCTCGGACGTGGGCACCGTGCTGCTCACCGGCAACGGCCCCAGCCCCAAGGACGGCGTCTGGGCCTTCTGCTCGGGCGGCGACCAGCGCATCCGCGGCCGCTCCGGGTACCAGTACGCGTCGGGCGACACCGCCGACGACGTCGACCCGGCCCGCGCGGGACGTCTGCACATTCTCGAGGTGCAGCGGCTGATCCGGACCATGCCGAAGGTCGTCGTCGCGCTGGTCAACGGCTGGGCGGCCGGGGGCGGGCACTCCCTGCACGTCGTCGCGGACCTCTCGATCGCCAGCCGCGAGCACGCGCGGTTCATGCAGACCGACGCCAACGTGGGCTCGTTCGACGGCGGATACGGCTCGGCGCTGCTGGCCCGGCAGGTCGGGCAGAAGCGGGCCCGGGAGATCTTCTTCCTCGCCCGCGAGTACTCGGCCGAGCAGGCGCTCGCGTGGGGCGCGGTCAACGACGTGGTGGACCACGCGCAGATCGAGGAGGCGGGGCTCGAGTACGCCCGGATCATCGCGACCAAGTCGCCGCAGGCCGTCCGCATGCTCAAGTTCGCGTTCAACCTGGCGGACGACGGCCTGGCGGGTCAGCAGGTGTTCGCCGGCGAGGCGACGCGGCTGGCCTACATGACCGACGAGGCGGTGGAGGGGCGCGACGCGTTCCTCGAGCGCCGGGAGCCCGACTGGTCGGGCTTCCCGTACGCGTACTAGCCGGGTCAGCGGCCGGCGAGCGCCCAGCCGGCGAGGTCGACGATCGCGCCGATGACGCCGGCGGCGCCGACGAGCAGCGCGACGAGGACCACGCCGGCGGCGACGACCGCGCCGAGCGACCGGACGTCGTGCTCGACGGCTTCGGTGGGGTGGGGGTGGTGGGTGAGAGCGGCCATGCGTCGAGCCTCGCCCCGCAGGACCCGGCCGGGCATCGGCCGACGGGACCTCGTCGAGCCAGCCCTGGGGTGGCTCCCGGTCGTGCGGGGGTCATCCCGTGGGCGGACACGCCTCAGCCGACCGTGATCGACCCGGTCCCGGCGGGCACGAGCTCGACCCACGTGTTCCCGGGCGCCAGGTCGGCCGGCTTGCCGTCCGCGGTGAACAGCCGCAGGGGCGCCTCCTGGGCGTCCTTGCGCCAGGTGACCGCCAGCGACTTGCCGCCGGTGGCGACGACACCGTCGCCCGAGCCCACCAGCTCGTACGTCGGGACGGGCGCGCCGCCCTGCGCCGCATAGCCCGTGTTGGGGTGCGGTGCGGTGATCGAGACGACGTTGACCGCCGAGAGCCGCGCGCCGCTGCGGGCGGTGGCCGGCGCGGCCCCTTCCGAGCGCAGCCACGTGCCCGTCGCCGGGTCCCACGTCCACGTGGGGTTGGCCGCCGGCGAGAGCCGGAAGGTCAACGTGCCGGTCGGGGCGCCCGCGACGGCTGCCGCGGCCCGGTCCGCGCTGCGGGCGAACGTGAACTGCTCGCCCGGCGAGGCCTGGTGGTCGGCGTCGGCCAGGCCCCAGAACGTGGTCGGGTCGCCGTACACGTTGTGCGGGGCGGCCCGGTCCTTGGTGCGGTACATGCCGGGCGCGCCGGCGTCGTGGCTGATCATCTGCACGCCGCTGGCCGCGACGAGGTCGAGGATGCCGGGCTGGCCGCCCGAGAACGCGAGGAGCCCGTGCATCGGGGCGAGGACCTCCGGGTCCATCGGACGCACGGAGCGGATCGGTCCGACCTCGGCCGGCACCTGGGAGTGGAACACGGCGATCAGGCGCGACACGTCGAACTCGACGATCGTCTCCCACACCACGTCGGTCTGGTCGAGCCCGGTCTGCGGGCGCGCCACGGCGGTGTTCTCGATCTTCACCGCGAGCGCCGGCCGGACGGCCGGCTCTCCCGGGATGCCCGTCAGCGGCCAGGTCGGCGCCACCGCGGGCGCGGGGGCCGCGCCCTTGTCGGGGTCGATGGTCGCGCCCTGCGTCACGGGCGGCGGTGTCGACTGCGCCGGCTCCGGGGCGCTCGGGCTGCACGCGGCGAGCGCCAGGGCCAGCCCCGCGAGCAGGGCCGCGGCCGTGCCGCGCGCCCCTCGTCGTGTCGTCGTCGTCATCGCGTTCCCCCGTCGCTGTCCGGCACCGGACCAGGTTGCCACGAGCCCGCGCCCCGGTCGGGGAGCACAGGCCCGCCTCAGCCGATCGTGACCGAGCCGGAATCCTTCGGCACCAGCTCGACCCAGGTGGTGCCCGGCGCGAGCGTCAGGACGGCGCCGTCGGCGGTCGCCAGCGTGAGGACCGCGTCCTGCGCCGTCTTCGTCCAGGTGCCCGTGACCGTGTGGCCGCCCGTCGAGACCGTCGCGTCACCCGTGCCGTCGAGCACGGTCTCCGGCACGGGGTTGCCGGCCGGGTCCACGGTGCCCGAGTTGACCAGCCGCACCTTCAGCGTGACCACGTTGGTGGCGGAGATGCGCGCCCCCGAGCGGACCGTCGCCGGCGTGGCACCCTCGGCGCGCAGCCAGGTGCCGCTCGCGGCGTCCCAGGTCCACGTCGGCTTCGCGTAGCCCGACAGCCGGACCGCGACGGTCGACGACGCGCCGCCGGCCACGACGGCCGTGGCCTGCTCGGGGTGCTTGGCGATCACGAACTGCGGAGCGGGCGGCGCGCTGTGGCTGCTGTCGGCCTGGTCCCAGAACGCCTGCGGCGTGCCGTACACGTTGTGCGGCGCCGGGGCCACGCCCTTCTTGCGGTAGAAGCCCGCGGCGCCGGCGTCCTGGCTGATCGTCTGCACGCCCGCGTTCTTCAGGGCCTGGACGAACACCGGCTGCCCGCCCGAGAAGGCGATGAGGCCGTGCATCGGCGCGATGATCGCGGGGTCCATCGGCCGGACGGAGCGGATCGGGCCCACCTCGGCGGGCACCTGCGACTGGTAGACGGCGACGAAGCGGCTGATGCCGCCCTCGACGACTTCCTCCCAGACCACGTCGGCCTGCTCGAGACCGGTCTGCGGGCGGGCCTCGCCCGAGTTCTCGATCTTGACCGCGAGAGCCGGACGCGCCGCGACCTCGGTCGCCGTGACACCCGTGAGCGGCCAGCGGGGCAGGACCACGGGCGCGGGCGGGGCGGCCTTCGCGGCCTCGATCACGGGCGCCTGGGTCACGGGTGCGAGGGGCGTCGGGTCGGCCGTCGGCGAGCCGCTGCACGCGCCGAGCAGCAGGCCGGCGCCGGCGGCCAGCGCGGCGAGCACGACCCGGCGACGGCGGGCGGGCGAGGTGGTGAGGACAGACGACACGATGCTCCTTCGGGTGTGAACCGCGCGACACTCTACGGGCTGACGGCGGGCGTCCCGGGCGGGCACGCCTGACCGCGGCGCGGGCGCGCACCCGGCCGGACCTAGGCTGGTGCGGTGAGCCGGCCGCTGCGTGACATCCCCGCGCGGCCCGACGCCCTCCTCCCGGCCCTGGCCGCCGCCCTCGACGGGACGGGCGCGGCGGTCTGCCCGGCCGCCGACCACGACGGCACGTCCCCGAGCTCGACGGTGGCCGACGACGTCGCGGTGGTCGTCCGGACATCGGGCTCCACGGGCGAGCCCCGCGCGGTGGCGCTCTCGGCGACGGCCCTGCGCGCGTCGGCGTCGGCGACCCACGAGCGGCTCGCCGGGCCGGGGCGCTGGCTGCTCGCGCTCCCGACGCACCACGTCGCGGGCCTCCAGGTGCTGGTCCGCTCGGTCCTCGCGGGCACGACTCCCGTGGTCCTCGGGGCGGGACCCTTCCGGGCGGCGGCGTTCGTGGCGGCGGCGACCGGGCTGACCGCCGAGACTCCTCGCTACACCTCCCTGGTGCCGACGCAGCTGGTCCGCCTCCTGGAGGATCCCGCGGCGACCGAGGCCCTGACGTCGTTCGACGCGGTCCTGCTCGGCGGCGCCGCTGCCGCGCCGGACCTGCTCGCCCGCGCCCGGGCGGCGGGCGTCGCCGTCGTCACCACCTACGGCATGTCCGAGACGTGCGGCGGCTGCGTGTACGACGGCGTCCCGCTCGCCGGCGTGCGCGCGGCGCTCGACGACGACGGCCGGATCCTGCTGGCCGGGCCGGTGCTCGCCGACGGCTACCTGGGCCGGCCGGACCTCGACGCGGTCACGTTCGTGCAGGTGGACGGGCTCCGGCACCTGCGGACCACCGACCTCGGGCGGCTCGACGGAGACCGGCTCACCGTCCTCGGGCGCGTCGACGACGTGCTCGTCACCGGCGGTGCGAAGGTCGCGCCGGGGCCGGTCGAGTCGGTGCTCGCCGGCCTGCCCGGCATCGCGGAGGTCTGCGTCGTCGGGGTGCCCGACCCGGAGTGGGGCCAGGCCGTCGTCGCGGTCCTCGTCCCCCGCACGGGCGTCCCGCCGACGACCCTCGACGAGGCCCGCGCGGCAGTCGCCGACCGGCTCGGCGCCACGCACGCCCCGCGCCACCTCGTGGTCACGGACTCGCTCCCCGTGCTCGGGCCGGGCAAGATCGACCGTCGGGCGGCGGCGCAGCTCGCCGCCACCTCCCTCGACGCAGGCTCCCCCGAGAGGACCCCCACGTGACGACTGCCAGCGACTGGGTGCAGGGCGCGCGACCGCGCACGCTGCCCGCGGCGGCTGCCCCCGTGCTCGTCGGCACCGGTGCCGCGGCCCAGCTGGGGGAGGCTCACCTCGGCCGCGCCGCGCTCGCGCTCGGCGTCGCACTCGCCCTGCAGGTGGGCGTCAACTACGCGAACGACTACTCGGACGGCATCCGCGGCACCGACGTCGACCGCGTCGGCCCGCTGCGCCTCACCGCGTCGGGCACCGCCAGCCCCGGGACCGTCAAGGGCGCCGCGTTCACCGCGTTCGGCATCGCCGCCCTGCTCGGGCTGGCCCTGGTGTACCTGAGCGGCCAGTGGTGGCTGCTCGCCGTCGGCGCGCTCGCCATCGCCGCGGCCTGGGGCTACACCGGCGGGCGGCGGCCGTATGGGTACCGCGGGCTGGGCGAGGTCGGGGTGTTCCTGTTCTTCGGGCTCGTCGCGGTGCTCGGCACCACCTACACCCAGGCGGACGAGCTCTCGTGGCCCGCGTGGGTCGGGGCGGTCTGCGTCGGCATGCTCGCGTGCGCGCTGCTCATGGCCAACAACCTGCGCGACGTCCCCACCGACGCCCTCGTCGGCAAGCGCACCCTGGCCGTCCGCCTGGGTGAGCACCGGTCCCGACGCGCCTACGCGGTGCTGGTGGTCCTGCCGGTCCTGCTCGGCGGCATCGGCTGCGCCTTCGCGTCGCCGTGGGCGCTGCTCGTTCTGCTCCTGCTCGCGCCATCGGTGGTCCTCGCGGCCACCGTGCTGCTGGGCGCGCGGGGCAAGGCGCTCGTCCCGGTGCTCGCGGGGACGGGGCTGCTCGAGCTCGCGTTCGGCGTGCTGCTCGGGCTCGGCCTGGCGCTCTAGGCCCGGTCCTCGCGGGCGGCGTCGTCGGCGGCGTCCTCGAGGTCGGCGTCCTCCTGCGCGCGCTTGCCCAGGACCGGGCGGTCCCCGGCCTGTCGACGACGCTCCGCGCGCTCGGCCAGCTGCCGCGCCGCCGCGTCCCGCGGGCCGCTGAGCAGCACGTACGACAGCCCCCACGCCAGGAACGCCGCGACGATCGCCACCAGCCACGACCGAAGGCCGGCCCACCAGAGCAGACCGAGGCAGACGCCGAAGAGCGCGAGGCGCAGGACCGAGTAGACGACGAAGGGCACCGACCAAGCGTAGGCCGCGCCCACGCTCCGGGCGTCTACGCTGACGAGGTGAGGAACCTTGCCGTCCTGGTGGTCATCGGGCTGACCGTGTACTGCGTGATCGACATCATCCGCAGCACCCCCGCCGAGCGGCTCGGCGTGCACCCGGCCCTGTGGGTCGCGTTCGTCATCCTCGTCCCGCTGCTCGGGGTGCTCGCGTGGCTGGCCGTCCGCTGGTCCCGGCGGACGGCCGTCGCGGGTCCGGCCGGTGACGCGCCCCGGCGTCGGCGGACCACGGGTCCCGACGACGACCCGGACTTCCTGCGCGGTCTCGACGACCGGAAGCGCACGGATCCCGGCACGTCCGGCGAGACGCCCCCGGTGCCCTGACCCCGCTCGGTGTGGTGCCTACATCCCCGAGTAGGAGTGCTTCCCCGAGACGACCAGGTTGACGACCGTGAAGTTCATGAGCACCACGGCGTAGCCGACGAAGACGAAGTAGGCCGCCCGCCGGCCGCTCCAGCCGCGGGTGGTGCGGGCGTGCAGGTACGCGGCGTAGGTGACCCACGCGACGAACGTGCCGACCTCCTTGGGGTCCCAGCCCCAGTACCGGCCCCAGGCGTGCTCGGCCCAGATGGCGCCGCCGATGAGCGTGAACGTCCACAGGACGAACCCGATGGCGTTGAGCCGGAAGGCCATGGCCTCGAGCTCGCGGGAGCCCGGCACCTGCTCCAGCCAGCCGAATCTCGGCCCGGAGACCAGCCGACGGAAGCCGTCGGAGCGCCGCGGCGCCTGGGCCACGGTGGCGCCGACCGTCACGGCGGGGGCGTCGACGGGCGCGAGGCCCTCCTCGCGATAGCTCTTGATGACCTGCAGCACCGAGGCGGCGAACGCGACCGTGAAGATGCCGGTCGCGGTGATCGCGACGCCGACGTGCAGGATCAGCCAGTAGCTCTGCAGGGCGGGCTGCACCTGGTCGGCCTGGATGTAGAAGACGTTGAGCGCCAGCACGAGCGCCAGGACGGCGATGCCCATGACGAGCACGCCGACGAACGCGATGACCCGGCGGCGCTGCACGATGGTGAGGACCAGGACGGCGACGAACGTGCCGACGATCGTGAACTCGTACATGTTGGCGGTCGGCCACCGACCGGCGGCGACCCCGCGCAGCACGATGCCGGCGAAGAGCATGACGAGCCCGAGCAGCGTCGTCGACCGCGCGATGCCCTCGGCCTTCGCGGACCGGCCGGGTGCGCTCTGGGCCTCGGACCCGGCGACCGCGGTGGCCGGGCGCGACGACGTCGACCCGACGAGCACGGCCTCCGGAACCTTCTTCTGCGCCCGCTCCGCGATGCGCGCGAGGTCCACGCTGTAGGCGATCAGCGCGATGGTGAACGCGGTCGCGGCACCCCAGACGAGCAAGGTGCTCAGGTCACCGGTGGTCATGGCGTGCCCTCTCCTGAGGTCTGGCCGCGCGGGGCGGCCGGGGGTCCGTCGTCGGTGCGGGCGAGCGTCTCCGCCAGCACCCTGTCGAGCTCGGGCTGCAGGCCGACGTCGTCGCCGCGCGCCAGCCCGGCCGCGGTGACCACTGTACGACCGTCGCCGTCCGCCGCGCCCGGCGCGAACCTCAGCCAGACGCGCCGTCGTGGGGCGAACAACGAGGTGGCGAGCCCGGCGAAGGCCAGCAGGGCGAACACGAGCACGAACGGCAGCGCGGGGTCGTGGCGCAGGTCGAGCGCGACGTACCGGGGCAGGTCGTTGAACGTCAGCGTGCCCAGCCCGTTCGGCAGGTCGACCGTCTCGCCGGGCCGGACGTACAGCGTGATCGTCGCGCCGTCGGCGTCGACCGCCTGCGTCATCCGTGCCTCGTCGAGCTGGTAGACGTTCTGCGGCACGCCGGTGTCGAGCCCGAGGTTGCCCTGCCAGACCGACAGGACGAGCAGCGGGTCGCTCGGCTGCGGGTCCACGGAGCGGTAGAGGTCGTCGCCCACCTTCTGCGCGGTGGGCAGCAGGTAGCCGACGATGCCGATCTGCTCCTGGTCGCCGGAGACGTCCGGGACCTTGAGCACGCCGCGCGAGGTGTACACGTTGTCCTGCGGCAGGAACGGCGTCGGCCCGCTGAACGCGACCTCGCCCGCGGCGTCGTGCACGGTGATGTCCGGGGCGTACCCGTTGCCCTGCAGGTAGACCTTGGCGCCCCCGGCGTCGAGCGGGTGGTTGACCTTGATCGTCTTCTTCTCCGGCTGCTCGCCCGGGTTGGTCAGGGTGACGTGCGCGGTGAAGTCGCGCGACTGCAGGGTGTCCGGGTCGAAACGGGACTCGAAGTCGTCGAGGCGCAACGTGAACGGCACGAGGCTCGTCGGCGAGTAGGCGGTGCCCTGCTCGAACGTGTCGTAGTCCACCTGCGCGTTGGCGAAGCCCCGGCCCTGCACCACGATCGCCTGCCCCCGGTAGTGCAGCACCTGCCCGGTGGCCACGGACAGGAGCAGCCCGACGAGGGCGAGGTGGAAGACGAGGTTGCCGGTCTCCCGCAGGTAGCCGCGCTCCCCCGACACCGACCACGTGCCGCCACCCTCGTCGCGGGTGTCCACCCGGTAGGTCGGGACGAACGGGAGCCAGCGCCAGCCGCCGCTCAGCACGGCGACGGCGTCCTGGGCGGCGGCCTCGGGGGCCGCCGCGGCCGACGCCGAGGCCTGCGCGGGGAACCGCCCGAACCGTCGGGGCGCGCGCGGCGGGCGGCCGCGGACCCCGGCGAGGTGCACCTTCGTGCGCGGCAGGATGCAGCCAACCAGGGAGACGAACAGCAGGAGGTAGATCGCCGAGAACCAGACCGACGAGTACACGTTGAAGAACCCGAGGCGGTCGAGCCACGGCCCGGCCGTGGGGTGGTCGGTGAGGTAGGTGGCGACCTTGGCGGTGTCCTGCGCGCGCTGCGGCCACACGGTCCCGGGCACGGCGGCGACGGCCAAGAGCATGAGCAGCAGGAGCGCCACCCGCATGCTGGTGAGCTGCCGCCAGGCCCAGCGGCTCCAGCCGACGAAGCCGAGCGTGGGCAGCGTCGGCGGCGTCGAGGCGGGCGCCTCGGTGGGGTCCATGAAGACGTCGGAGAGGCCCTCGGGGCGGTGCACGCTCACCTCACACCACCGGCACGAACGGGTCGCCGCCGACGAGCACGCCCTGCAGCCAGGACGACCAGGTGCCCCAGACGCCGGTGACCAGGGCGAGGCCGAGGACCACGAGCATCCCGCCGCCGATCCGCATGATCGCGAGCCGGTGCCGGCGCAGGAACGCGAGCGCGCCGGCGCTGCGCTCCACGAAGAGGGCGACGAGCAGGAACGGCAGCCCGAGGCCCAGGCAGAACGCGACCGCGAGCAGCGCACCGCGGCCGGCCGAGCCGCCGTCGAGCGAGAGGGTGAGGATCGCGGCGAGCGTGGGGCCGATGCACGGCACCCAGCCGAGCCCGAACGTGATGCCCAGCAGCGGCGCGCCCCAGAGCCCCGCGCGCGGCGCGAGGTGCACCCGCTTCTCGTTCTGCAGGAACGGGATGAGCCCGAGGAAGCCGAGCCCGAGCACGATGACGACGAGGCCGAGCACGCGCGTGATCGGGTCCTGGTACTCGACCAGCACCCCGCCGAGCGAGCCCGCGAGCGCGGCGAGGGCGACGAACACGGCCGTGAAGCCGGCGACGAACAGCGCAACCCCGAGCAGCACCCGGCTGCGGGCGGGGGCCGTCCGGACGAGCGTGTCCCCCGCCGGCGCCCCGAGGCGGTCGGCGGTGCCGGTCATGCCGCCGAGGTAGCCCACGTACGCGGGGACAAGCGGCAGCACGCAGGGCGACGCGAACGACACGAGCCCGGCGATCAGCGCGACCGGGATCGCGAGCAGCAACGAGCCCGAGATGATCGCCCGGCCGAAGGCGTCGCCGGCGTCCGCGAGGAGCGTCACGGTGTCGGGGCCGGCTCGGCCAGGAGCCCGTCGACCATCGACCGCAGGGTCGACGGGTCGGCCAGGCCGAGGATGCGGCCGGCCACGTTCCCCGAGCGGTCGAGCACGACCGTCGTGGGGACCGCGTTCACCGGGACCGTGCCCTGCAGGGCCGCGATCGCGGTCCCGTCGGTGTCCGCGAGGCTCGGGTACGGCACCGAGAACTGGCGCTCGAACGCCTGCGCGGTGCCGGCGTCGTCGGTGCGGTTGATGCCCAGCACCTGCACGTCCTGCGCCGCGTAGTCGGTGGCCAGCGCGGCGAGGTCGGGCGCCTCGGCGCGGCACGGCGGGCAGTTGGCGTACCAGGTGTTGAGCACGACGACGTCGCCGCGCCAGTCCGCCACGTCCTGCGCGGTGCCCTCGAAGTCGGTCCCGGACAGCTCGAGCGGACCCTTGCGGTCCCCCACCGCCCACGTCGTCGTGCTGCCGTCGCCGGACTGGTAGCCCTGGTCGGCGACGTCGTCGGTCCCGGTCGAGGTGCCCGGCGCGCAGCCGGCGAGCAGGGCGAGGGCGAGCCCGGCCACCGCGAGGACGCGACCGCGCACGTCAGGCCCCCGCGACCGAGGAGACGCCGGGCAGCAGCGAGCCCGCGGGTTCGGAGTAGCCGATGCCGACGAGCGTGTCGCCCTCGTACCGCAGGCTGGTCAGCGACGCGACCGAGCACTGCCGCTTGCGCGGGTCGTGCCAGAGGTGCCGGTTCTCGAGCGAGAGGCGCGTGACCCACACGGGGAGCTGGTGGCTGACGAGCACGACCTCGTGCCCCCGCGCGACCTCGCGCGCGGCGGCGACGGCCGCCAGCATGCGGTCGGCCTGCTCCTTGTAGGGCTCGCCCCAGGAGGGCCGGAACGGGTTGCGCAGGTACGGCCAGTGCTCGGGGTGGCGCAGCGAGCCGTCACCGACGCCGAACGTCTTGCCCTCGAAGTGGTTGCCGGCCTCGATGAGGCGCTCGTCGGTGGCGATCTCGACGCCGAACGCGGCGGCGATCGGCCGGGCCGTCTCCTGCGCGCGCTGCAGCGGCGACGCGATGACGGCGACGACGTCGCGGCGGGGGGCGCCGGAGCCGCCGGCGAGGTGGTCGGCGACCATGTCCGCCATCGCCCGCCCCCGCTCGGAGAGCCGGTAGCCGGGCAGGCGTCCGTAGAGCACGCCGTCGGGGTTGTGCACCTCGCCGTGCCGCATCAGGTGGATCGTGGTCGCGACCATGGGCTCAGTCTCGCAAACACTCCTGTGCGATCAGCACGCGTCAGCGGCTCCCTCGACGTGACACGCGCCACCCGTGAGGTGCAGGCGGACCGCCTCCATCGCCTCGCCGAGCGCCGCGAACTGCTCGTCGGTGAGCACGTCGACCAGGTGGTCCCGCACCGACTGCACATGCTTCGGCGCCGCCGCGACCAGGACGTCCCACCCCGTCGCCGTCATGACGCAGTTCACCCCGCGGGCGTCCTCGGCGCACGCCGCGCGCGTGACGAGCCCACGCTCCTCCATGCGGCGGATCGTGTGCGTGAGGCGGCTGCGGGAGTGCGCGATGTTGTCGGCCAGCTGGGCCATCCGCAGCGTGCGGTCCGGTGTCTCGGAGAGCCGCACGAGCACCTCGTACTCGTGCGTCGACAGCCCGGTGTCGCGCTCGAGCTCGTGCTCCAGCGCCGCGAACAGCCGGGCGGAGCCGCCGCGGAACGAGCGCCAGTGCGTCTGCTGCTCGGCGCTCAGCCACTCCACCGTGGTGGATGTGTCAGTGGTCACAACGGGGCCTCCGTCCTGGGATCTGGGGTTGCAGGTCTGGTGCGAGTGTAGTACAACTTTGAACTAACAGTTTGGTTGATGGTTCAACAACCACGGAGGATCTCCCATGAGCACCGCTACCACCACTCTTCCCGCCGGCCTCACCACGGGCACGTGGGCCGTCGACGCCTCGCACACCGAGGCCGCGTTCACCGTCCGTCACGCCGGCATCTCCAAGGTCCGCGGCACCGTCGCGGTCACCGAGGGCACCGTCGTCGTCGGCGAGGACCTGGCGAGCACGTCGGTCTCCGTCACGCTGGACCCGTCGACCGTCACCACCGGTGACGCCAACCGCGACGGCCACCTCAAGAGCGGCGACTTCTTCGACATCGAGAAGTTCGGCCAGTGGACGTTCGTCTCCACCGAGGTCCGCGAGGCCGGCAAGAACTACGTCATCGTCGGCGACCTGACGATCCACGGCGTCACGCAGTCCGTCGAGCTCGAGACCGAGTTCAACGGCACCGCGGTGGACCCGTTCGGCAACACGCGCGCCGGCTTCGAGGCCAGCGTCACGATCTCGCGCAAGGACTTCGGCCTGACCTGGAACGCGGCCCTCGAGGCCGGCGGTGTCCTCGTCTCGGACAAGGCCGTCATCGCGCTCGACGTCTCGATCATCAAGGGCTGACGCCACCGTCTCCCCACGCACGGCCGGGTCCTCCACGGACCCGGCCGTTCGCACGTTCAGGCCCCGGTCCCGGTGCGGCGACGGTCGTGGAACGCGAGGATCTGCAGCTCCGAGGCCACGTCGACGGCCCGCAGGTCCACGTGCGCCGGCACCCGCAGCGACCGCGGGGCGAACGTGAGGATGCCGACGACCCCCGCCGCCACGAGCGCGTCGCAGACCTCCTGGGCGCCGGCCGCCGGGGTCGCGATGATGCCGATGGTCGCGTCGGTCGACCCGACCACCTCCGCGAGGGCGGACGACGGCTGCACCTCGAGCCCGCCCACCGTGGTCCCGACCACCGCCGGGTCGGCGTCGATCAGGCCGACCACGGCGAAGCCGCGCTCCGCGAACACCGAGTAGCTGGCCAGCGCGTGCCCGAGGTTGCCGATGCCGACGATGACGACGCGCCGCTGCGTCGTCAGGCCCAGCACCACCGAGATCTGCTCCGAGAGGTGCAGCACGTCGTACCCGACGCCGCGCCGGCCGTAGGAGCCGAGGAACGACAGGTCCTTGCGCAGCTGCGCAGACGTCACGCCAGCACCCGCCGCCAGCTCGTCGGACGACGTGGTCACGACGCCGTCGGCGGTCAGGGCGTGCAGGACGCGCAGGTAGCCCGGCAGCCGGGCGACGGTGGCCGGGGGCACGTCGCGCGCGCGAGCACGCCCGGCCGCACCGGGCTCCGTCGCCCTGCCGTGCGCCCGGGGTCCCGTCCGCTGCGTGTCCACACCGACTCCCGCGACGCCCTGTCCGACCCGGTCGCCCGGGCTCTGCTGGTCAGGCTAGGGGTCGGGGACCGGCCGGGGTAAGGGTTCGACGCAGACGCGCCGCGTCGATCCGCCAGTAGCCCTGCTGGACGCCGTCGACCTCGACCACGGGGACCAGCTCACCGAGCTCGTCGACCAGGTCCCGGCCCGGTGCGTCGGCCGTGTCGATGTCGACCTCGGTCCAGTCGTCGCCCGTCTCCGCGCACACGGTGCGCACGACCTCGCGCGCCTCGTCGCACAGGTGGCAGCCCGCGCGGCCGTAGAGGACCACCCGCGTGTTCATCGTCATGCCACCAGGTTCTCACCGACCGGCCACCCACCCGCACCGCGGGGTGCGCCCCTGCCGGGCGGCGAGCCTCGTTACAGTGACCAGGTGCGTCAGGCGTCCGGGAACACCCCCGCCCCCGCTCCCGTGCTGCGGGACCCGGGGTCCGGTCCGGACGGTCCCGGCACCGGCGCGTTCTTCGACGTCGACAACACGATCATCCGCGGCGCCAGCTCGTTCCACCTGGCCGTGGGCCTGTACCGGCGCGGGTTCTTCCGCAAGCGGGACCTGGTCGAGTTCGGGTTCCACCAGTTCCGCTACCTGACGTTCGGCGAGAACAAGCAGCAGATCGACGAGGTCCGCAGCCGGGCGCTGTCGATCATGACCGGGCACTCCGTCGCCGAGGTCACCGCGATCGCGGAGGACATCTACGACGAGGTGCTGTGCCTGCGGATCTACCCGGGCACGCAGCGCCTGCTCGACCAGCACATCGCCGCCGGGCACTCCGTCTGGCTGGTCACCGCCACCCCCGTGGAGATCGGCTCGATCATCGCGCGGCGCCTCGGCGCGACCGGCGCGCTCGGCACCATCGCCGAGCACGCGGACGGGTTCTACACGGGCCGGCTCGTCGGCGACATGCTGCACGGCCAGGCCAAGGCCGACGCGGTGCGCAGGATCGCCGAGGAGCAGGGCATCGACCTCGCGACCTCGTACGCCTACGGCGACTCGACCAACGACGTCGCGATCCTGTCCGAGGTCGGCTTCCCGTGCGCCATCAACCCCGACCGGCGCCTGCGCCACTACGCCGCCGAGGTGGGCTGGCCGGTCCGGGAGTTCCGCAACCGGCGCCGCAACGCCCGCCGCGGCACCACCGTGGCCAGCCTCGCGGGCGCCGCCTGGGCCGCCGGGCTCGTCGCGCGCGCGATCCTGCGGTCGTGGCGCGGAACCCATGACGGAGAGGACGTCCTGTGACCACGCTCGAGATGACCGTCCGACCGGCCGCGCACAGCGACCTGGACGAGCTGGCCGCGCTCGCGGCCGTGACGTTCCCGCTCGCCTGCCCGCCCGGGTCGACCGCGCAGGACCAGCAGGCGTTCATCGCCGCGGTGCTCTCGACGGAGCGCTTCGCGGAGTACCTCGAGGACCCGCACCGGGTGGTGCTGGTCGCCGACGACGGCGGCCTGATCGGGTACACGATGCTCGTCGCGGGCGAGCCGACCGACGACGACGTCCGGGCCGCCCTGCACCTGCGGCCGACGATCGAGCTGTCCAAGTGCTACGTGCACCCCGACCATCACGGCGCGGGCGTCGCGAACGCGCTGATGAGCGCCTCGCTCGAGGTCGCGCGGGACCGGGGCGCGCAGGGCATGTGGCTCGGCGTGAACCAGCAGAACGCCCGCGCGCAGGCGTTCTACGTCCGGGCAGGGTTCGCCGTCGTCGGCACCAAGCACTTCACCGTGGGCACGCGCGTCGAGGACGACTACGTGCTGGAACGCCCCCTGTAGACGCACGAAGGGCCCGGCAGCTGCCGGGCCCTTCGTCTCACCGGGCGACCTCGAGGTCGCCGGGGATCACTTCTTGTTGCGGCGCTGGTGGCGCGTCTTGCGAAGAAGCTTGCGGTGCTTCTTCTTGGCCATCCGCTTGCGGCGCTTCTTGATGACGGAGCCCATGGGGTCCTCACTTCGCTTCCGATGGAGGCCCGGCGGACGGGCCGTTCTGGTGGTCGATCGACGCGTAGAAGAGATCGAGTGCAATCGAGTCGCCCACGCACGAACAAAGTCCGAGGCTCTACCTTACGCGATGCCGAGGGCGCTCGGCGACGCGCCGACCCTCAGGAGGTGCGGCGGTCCTGCTCGCGGGCCTCGACGGCGGGCGACGTGGCGAGGTAGTGGTCCAGCGCGTCCTGCGGGACGCGGAACGACCGGCCGACCCGGACCCCAGGCAGCTCGCCCGAGTGCAGCAGGCGGTAGACGGTCATCTTGGAGACCCGCATCTCCTCGGCGACCTCGAGAACCGTGAGGAACCGCGTGCGGCCGGGCTGGTCGCGCTGCTCGGTCATGTCCTCGTCCATTCCGCCCGTCGGCGCGGCGGGCCCGCGCACCCTCCAGCGGGTGCCGGATCAGCCTAGTGGCGCGTGGGACACGTGGGAAAGAGGGGACGGCTAGGACGTCCCCCGTGTGGCCCAGCGGTCAGTCCAGCTCCGGGTCCAGGCCGAGGGCCGGGAAGACCGCCGCACGGGTGGCCCGGATCGCGCGGTCGACGTCGTCGGCGGGGTCGTAGCCGGCGGACCACGGGCTGAAGTGCGCGTCGCGCCCGTCGGTCATGCGGTCGGGGCCGAGCCGGCCGTAGCGCTCGCGCACGAGGGAGCGCCAGGCGTCGGGGACCTCGGCGGCCGGGTCGACCGGGTGGTGCGTCGCGACCCCGAGCAGGTGGGTCCAGGACCGCGGCACGACGTCGACCACCGCGTACCCGCCGCCGCCGAGGGCGACCCAGCGGCCGCCGGCGACCTCGTGCGCCAGGTCGTGCAGCAGCACCGCCGCGGCGCGCTGCGCGTCGACGCTCACGCGCAGGTGGGTGAGGGGGTCCAGGAGGTGGGTGTCGCAGCCGTGCTGCGTCACCAGGACGTCTGGGGCGAACTCGCGGACCACCGCCGGGACGATCGCGTCGATCGCGCGGAGCCAGCCCGCGTCGTCGGTGCCGGACGGGAGCGCGACGTTGACTGCCGTGCCCTCGGCCCCGGGGCCGCCGGACTCCCGCGCGTGCCCGGTGCCCGGGAAGAGGGCCTGGCCCGTCTCGTGCAGGGACACGGTCAGGACGCGCGGGTCGTCCCAGAACACCGCCTGGACGCCGTCCCCGTGGTGCGCGTCGATGTCGACGTACGCCACGCGCTCGGCCCCGGCGTCCAGCAGGGCAACGATGGCGACCGCGGCGTCGTTGTAGACGCAGAACCCGGACGCCGCCGAGGGCATCGCGTGGTGCAGCCCGCCCGTGACGTTGACGGCGTGCTCGGCGCGGCCCTCCCACACGGCGAGCGCCGAGTCCACCGATCCCTGCACCACGCGCGCGGACGCGTCGTGCATCTGCGGGAAGACCGGGTCGTCCGAGGTGCCCAGGCCGTGCGCGAGGTCGGGGGTCCCGTCGGCCGACGCCCGGTGCACCGCCGCCACGTACGCGGGGTCGTGCACGGTCTGCAGGAGCGCGTCCGACGCCATCTCGGCCCCGACCAGCTCGACGTCCTCGCCGGTGAGCAGCCCGAGGGACTCCGCCAGCCGGATGGTGAGGTCGAGGCGCTCCGACGTCATGGGGTGGCCGTGGCCGAAGTCGTACGCGAGCATCTCGCGCGACCAGACCACGCGCACGGGTGCCGACGACGTCATGCGCACACCGTCGCACCCGGCCGGTCCCCTGTCGATCCGAGCCCCGGCCCCCACGGACCGCCTGTCGAGTCGAGCCGCGCGCCGCCCGCGTGCCAGAGTTGCCCCGTCCGGCAGGCGCCGGCCGGTCTGAGGAGGTGCGATGGCGCGGGGTGGCCCGGGCGTGACGTGGCGGGTGCGTGAGCTCGTCGACCGCTCCGCACGCCAGTCCCCCGCCCGGCTCGCGCTCGGCGTCTTCGCCCTCGTGATCGCCGCCGTCACCCTCGGCCTGTCCGCCCCCTGGGCGACCGCCACCGGGGTCCGGGCGCCGTTCGTCGACGCCCTGTTCACCGCCGCGTCGGCCAGCACCGTCACCGGCCTCGTGGTGGTGCCGACGGGCGAGTACTGGTCGGCCTGGGGCCTCGTCGTGATCCTCGTCGCCATCCAGATCGGCGGCCTCGGCGTGATGACGCTGGCGTCGCTGCTGGGCATGGCGGTGTCCCGCCGGATCGGGCTCACGCAGCGGCTGCTCGTGTCGTCGGAGACCAAGGAGACGCGGCTCGGCGAGGTCGGGTCGCTGATCCGGACGGTCATCATCACGTCGATCACGCTCGAGCTGGTCATCGCGCTCGTGCTGTTCCCGCGGTTCCTCATGTTCGACGAGGACCTGGGCGAGGCGGCGTGGCACTCGATCTTCTACGCGGTCTCGGCGTTCAACAACGCCGGCTTCGTCCCGACGCCCTACGGGCTCGAGCCGTTCGTGTCCGACTGGTGGGTGCTGATGCCGATCATCATCGGCGTCTTCATCGGCTCGCTCGGCTTCCCCGTGATCCTCAACGTCGCCCGGCACCTGCGCGAGCCCCGCCGGTGGAGCCTGCACTCCAAGCTGACCGTCACCACGAGCGTCGCCCTCGTCATCGCCGGCTCCGTCCTGGTGGCCGCGTTCGAGTGGACCAACCCCGGGACGTTCAAGCCGCTCGACACCAGCGCCACCGCGCTCGCCTCGCTGTTCGCGGGCGTCATGCCGCGGTCGGGCGGCTTCTCCACGGTCGACGTCGGCAACATGCACGAGAGCACCTGGCTGCTCATGGACGCCCTCATGTTCGTCGGTGGCGGCTCCGCCTCGACGGCCGGCGGCATCAAGGTGACGACGCTGGCCGTCATGCTGCTCGCGATCCTCGCCGAGGGGCGCGGCGACAAGGACGTCGAGGCGTTCGGGCGCCGGGTCCCGCGCGAGGCTCTGCAGGTCGCGATCGCCGTCTCGCTGGTCTCGGCCACCCTCGTGCTCGTGTCGTCGCTCCTGCTCCTGGCGATCACCGGCCTCACGCTCGACAAGGTCCTCTTCGAGGTCATCTCCGCGTTCGCGACCTGCGGGCTGTCGACGGGCATCACGCCCGACCTGCCGACCGCGGCGAAGTACGTGCTCACCGTGCTCATGTTCATCGGCCGGACCGGCACGATGACGCTTGCGGCCGCGCTCGCGCTGCGCAACCGTCGTCGGGTGATCCGGCTACCGGAAGAGAGGCCGATCATTGGCTGAGAAGTTTCGCGACCCGATCAAGGGGACGCAGAACGCACCGCGCACGCCCAAGAAGGACTCGGGCGTGCTCGTCATCGGCCTCGGCCGGTTCGGGTCGTCCATCGCGGCGACCCTCGACCGGCTCGGGCAGGACGTGCTCGCCGTCGAGCGCAACCCCGAGCTGGTCGCCCAGTGGGCGGGCCGGATCGCGCTGGTCGAGGCGGACGCCGCCAACCCCGAGGCCCTCGAGCAGCTGGGGGCGCGGGAGTTCCCCGTGGCCGTCGTCGGCGTCGGCTCCTACCTCGAGGCGTCCGTGCTGATCACCGGCAACCTGGTCGACATCGGGGTGCAGCAGATCTGGGCGAAGGCCGTCAGCAACGAGCACGCACGCATCCTGCAGCGGATCGGGGCCCACCACGTGGTGCTCCCCGAGGCCGACGCTGGTGCCCGCGTGGCGCACCTCGTGTCCGGCAAGCTCCTCGACTACATCGAGGTCGAGGACGGGTTCACCATCGTCAAGATGCGGCCGCCGAAGGAGACCCAGGGGTTCACGCTCGCGCAGTCGAAGGTCCGCGAGCGGTACGGCGTCACGGTCATCGGCGTGAAGAGCCCGGGGATCGACTTCGTCTACGCGACGCCCGAGACCCGCCTGTCGGCCAACGACCTCATCATCGTCTCGGGCCACGCCGACCTGCTGGAGCGCTTCGCGGCACGCCCGTGAGGCCCGCTCCACACCGCGAGGTCGTGAGTGGGGGACGACGTCGTGCGTTGCGGCTCACGACGTCGTCCCGAACGCACGACCTCGTCGGGGTCAGCGGCGCCTGATCACCAGCAGGCGCTGCAGGACCACGAAGATCAGCAGCAGCGCGCCGATGAAGATCTTGGTCCACCACGAGCTCAGCGTGCCCTGGAACGTGATGATCGTCTGGATCAGCCCCAGCACCAGCACGCCGAGGACGGACCCGAGGACGAAGCCGCTGCCGCCGGTGAGCAGGGTGCCGCCGATGACGACCGCGGCGATGGCGTCGAGCTCCATGCCGACGCCGGTCAGCGCGTAGCCGGACCGCGAGAAGATGGCGAAGAGCAGGCCGCCGAGCCCCGCGCACGTGCCACTGATGACGTAGACCAGCACCTTGGTGCGCGCGACCGGCAGGCCCATCAGCCGGGCAGACTGCTCGCCGCCGCCGATCGCGTAGACCGTCCGCCCGAACCGCGTGTAGTGCAGCGTGACGAAGGCGACGAGCACGACGGCGAGGGCGATGACGCCGCTCGGCGTGATGACGAGCCCGTCGTCGGTGCCCCAGCGGGTGCGGGCGAGGGCGACGATCGTCGGGTCCGTGATCGGGATGGACTCGGGCGCGACGATGTAGCAGAGACCGCGCGCGAGGAACATCGCCGCCAGGGTCGCGATGAACGGTTGGATCTCGAACACGTGGACCATGACGCCGACCACCAGCCCGATGACGGTGCCGACGAGGATCACGGCCGGGATGGCCACCGCGGCGCCGTAGCCGTGCGTGAACATCCACGCGGCGACGCAGCTGGACAGGGCGACGACGGCACCCACGGACAGGTCGATGCCGCCGGTGAGGATGACGAAGGTCATGCCGACCGCGAGCACGACGAGGAACGAGTTGTTGATGAGCACGTTGGCCATCACGCGGCCGGTGAGGAAGTTCTCGTACAGCGAGCCGCCGATGGCGAGCATCGCGATGAGGACGACGACCGCGCCGAGGACGGGCAGGTAGCGCTCGTCGATGCGGAACCGGCGCACGCGGGCGCGCAGCGGCGTGGGCTCGTCCGCCGGCAGCGGGGTGGTGGTGATCTGGTCGGTCGCCATCAGGCAGCCACCTCCGCGGGGACCGGTGCGGTGGTCCGTCTCCGGGACCGCATCTTGGAGCGGACCACCGGCGACTGGAGCAGGCAGACCGCGATCACGACGAGCGCCTTGAACAGGGAGACCGCGTTGACGGGGACGCCGAGGATGGTGACCGAGAACGTCAGGGTCGTGATGACCAGCGTGCCGACGAGCGTCCCGGCCAGCGAGAACTTCCCGCCGGCCAGCGAGGTGCCGCCGATGACGACGGCGAGGATGGCGTCCAGCTCGATGAACAGGCCGGCGTTGTTGGCGTCGGCCGCCATGATGTCCGAGCTCTTGATGAACCCGGCGATGCAGGCGAAGAACGCGCACAGGATGTAGACGGTCCAGATGATCGTCCGGGACCGCACGCCGGCCAGGCGCGACGCCGACGGGTTGATGCCGACGGCCTCGATGAGGACGCCGAGCGCGGTGCGCCGGGTGATCAGGGCCGTCGCGACGAAGAAGAAGCCGGCGATCAGCGCCGCCACGGGCAGCCCGAGCCAGTACCCCGTCGCGATCGTCTTGTACGGCGCGCTGGTGACGGTGGTGATCTGGCCGCCCGTGATGAGCATGGCGATGCCGCGGCCCGCGGTCATGAGGATCAGCGTCGCGATGATGGGTTGGATGCCGACGACCGCGATGAGGAAGCCGTTCCACGCGCCGATAACCAGGCAGACCAGCACGGCCACGCCCATCGCGCTGAGCACGGTGGCCACCGAGCCCGGGTCGGGCGACGCGGCGATCTGCGTGAGCGCGATCGCCCCGGCGATCGCCATGACGGCACCGACGGACAGGTCGATGCCGCGGGTGGCGATGACGAGCGTCATGCCGAGGGCCACCAGCAGCAGCACGCTGGAGCGCCGCACGATGTCGATGGGACCGCCGTGCAGGGCGCCGTCGCGCACCACGATGTCGAGGAACGTGTGCGACTTCAGGACGCACGCGAGCAGCAGCACGGCGAGCGCGACGACGGGCCAGAACAGGCGGTGCCGGGTGATCGAGCCGATGGTGGTCACTGCGCCGCCCCCTCGTCCACGCCGCTCGCGATCAGGTGCACGACGTCGTCGGTGGTGACGTCGTCGGAGTTCGTGATCTGCGCGACGAGCCGGCGGTCGCGCAGCACGGCGATGCGGTGCGAGAGGCGCAGCACCTCCTCCAGCTCGGCGGAGATGAACACGACCGCCATGCCCTGCGCGGCGAGGTCCGCCACGAGCCGCTGGATCTCGGCCTTGGCGCCGACGTCGATGCCGCGCGTGGGCTCGTCGAGAAGCAGGAGCTTCGGTTGGGTGGCCAGCCAGCGGGCGAGCAGCACCTTCTGCTGGTTGCCGCCCGACAGGTTGCCGGCGATCGCGTCGGGGTTGGCCGGGCGGATGCCGAGCGCCTCGACGTAGCGGTCCACGACCTCGTCGGACTTCCGCTTCGACACCCGGCGCAGCCAGCCCCGCTCCGCCTGCAGGCCGAGCACGATGTTCTCCCGGACGGTCAGGTCGCCGACGATGCCCTCGGTCTTGCGGCTCTCGGACGAGTACACGATCCCGCGGGAGAGCGCGGAGCGCGGGGTCCGCATCTTCGTCGCGGCGCCCTCGACCCGGATCTCGCCCTTGTCGGCACGGTCGGCGCCGTACAGCAGCCGCGCGAGCTCGGTCCGCCCCGATCCGAGCAGGCCGGCGAGGCCGACCACCTCGCCCGAGTACACGTCGAGGTCGAACGGCTCGATGGAGCCCTTGCGCCCGAGGCCGATCGCCTGCAGGTACGGCGTCGTGTCGGCACGCTCGGCGACGGACCGCTTCGGTGCCTCCTCGAGCTGCTCGAGGACCTCGAGCGCGCGCCCGATCATCTTCTGCACCAGCTCGACCCGCGGCAGCTCGGCCGTGCGGTACTCCCCGACCAGAGCGCCGTTGCGCAGCACCGTCATGCGGTCGCTGATGGCGTACACCTGGTCGAGGAAGTGCGAGACGAAGAGGATGGCGACGCCGCGGTCGCGCAGCGCGCGCACGACGCCGAACAGGCGCTCGACCTCCTCGGCGTCGAGGCTGGACGTCGGCTCGTCGAGGATGAGCACGCGGGAGTCGACCACCATCGCGCGCGAGATCGCCACCAGCTGCTGCACCGCGAGCGAGTGGGCGGACAGCGACGACTTCGGGTCGATGTCGAGGTTCATGGTGCGCAGGTGCTCGCGGGCCGCCTGTCGCGTCCTGCGCCAGTCGACGACACCGGCGCGGCGCACCTCGTGCCCCAGCATGATGTTCTCGGCCACGGACAGGTTGTCGCAGAGGTTGACCTCTTGGTACACCGTGCTGATCCCCGCGGCCTGCGCCTGCGCGGGACCCGTGAACGTGCGCTCCTGGCCCTCGACCACGATGCGGCCGGAGTCGATGGAGTACACGCCGGTGAGGGCCTTGATGAGCGTCGACTTGCCGGCGCCGTTCTCGCCCATCAGGGCGTGCACCTCACCGGGGAACAGTCGGAAGTCGACCGCGTCGAGCGCCTTGACGCCCGGGAACGTGATGGAGATCCCCGACATCTCGACGATCGGGGTCGAAGGAGCTGTCTCGGTCATCGTCGACCTTTCGTCCGCGCCGGTCCCACGGTACCGGCAGGGCTGTGCTGCCCGGGGGGACGTGACGGTCCCCCCGGGCAGCAGGGGCGGGTCGGCTCAGTACTGCCGGTCGGGCAGTGCGGCGATGGCCTGCTCCTGCGTGAACGCGCCGTCCTGGGTGACGATCCGCGGCTCGACGGTCCCGCCGTCGTGCAGCGTCTTGATGATCTCCGCCAGGTCCGGCCCGAGCAGCGGGTTGCACTCGACGATGTAGCTGATCTTGCCCTCGGACAGGGCGACCATGCCGTCGTGGACGCCGTCGATGCTGACGACCTTGATGTCCTTGCCGGGCACCTTGCCGGCCGCCTCGATGGCCTCGATGGCGCCCAGACCCATGTCGTCGTTGTGCGCGTAGACCACGTCGATGTCGGGGTAGGCCTGGAGGAAGCCCTCCATGACGGTCTTGCCCTCGGCGCGCGTGAAGTTGCCCGTCTCGGAGGCGATGACCTTCACGTTCGGGTTGCTCTTGATGGCGTCCGCGAAGCCCGACTTGCGGTCGTTCGCCGGCGCCGAGCCCGTGGTGCCCTGCAGCTCGACGACGTTGATGGGCTCGGTGCCGAGGTTCTCGGACACCCAGTCACCGATGCGCTTGCCCTCCTCGACGAAGTCGGACCCGATGAACGTCACGTAGAGCGACGTGTCCTCGGTGTCGACCGCGCGGTCGGTGAGGACGACCGGGATGCCGGCGTCCTTGGCCTCCTCGAGCACGCTGTCCCAGCCGGACTCGACCACCGGGGAGAACGCGATGTAGTCGACGCCCTGGGCGATGTAGGACCGGATCGCCTGGATCTGGTTCTCCTGCTTCTGCTGGGCGTCCGAGAAGCTCAGGTCGAAGCCGTTCTCCGCCGTGAGGGTCTCCTGGATGGACTTCGTGTTGGCGGCACGCCAGCCGCTCTCGGAGCCGACCTGGCTGAAGCCGACCGTGATCGCCTCGTCGCCGCCGCCGTCACCGCTCGCCGCGGTCGACCCGCCACCGGAGTCTCCGCCGCTGGCACAGGCCGCGAGGCCGAGGGCGAGCACCGCGATGCCGGCTGAGATCGAGCGAGTCCTGAACTTCTTGCTGACCATCTGCTTCTCCTCCTCGAGAACGCACACGCGCGCGGTGCCGGTCCACGCCGACCGACCCGCGTCGTGCACCCGGGGCACCGGGTGCACGAGCCCCGCCGAGCTGCCTCAGCGAGTGGTTCGCCCGATGTTAGCGCTCACATTCTGCCGCGTGGGGGAGTTTTCAGGTTGCATTCCGGTCACGGTGAACGTGCGACGTGACGGACCCCGTCGCTCGTGTGACGAGCGGGGGCGCTGTCCGGACGCTCGAGAACGTCACTTCGCCGCGAGAACGTCACTGTGAACTGCCGTTCTCGCGGCGAACTGCCGTTCTCGCCGTCCGAGCCGGGCCGTGGGAGCGGTCGCCGTCCGACTCGGGCCGTGCGAGCGGTTGCCGTCCGAGCCGGGCCGTGCGAGCGGTCGCCGTCCGACTCGGGCCGTGCGAGCGGTTGCCGTCCGACCCGGGCCGTGGGAGCGGTCACCGTGCGAGCCGGGCCGTGGGAGCGGTCGCCGTCCGAGCCGGGCCGTGGGAGCGGTCGCGGCGCCCGGACGCCGGCGGGCCAGCTCTCGGGCAGCCTGATGTCGAGGTCGTGGGTTCGGGACGAGGTCGTGGGTTACGACGCACGACGTCGTCCCGAACTCACGATCTCGCCGCCGCCGCGGGGGCGAGAGAGGTCAGGGGGTGCGGCGGCGGAGGGTGGCCGCGCCCACGAGCAGGGCGCCGACGATGAACAGGGCGATCACGCCGATGTCGCCGCGAACGTCCGCCCACGTGGCGCCGGCGGCCAGCTGCTGCATGGCGTCGAGCGCGTAGGTCAGCGGCAGGACGCGGGAGATCCACTCGAGGATCGTCGGCATCTCGTCGCGCGGCATCAGCAGCCCGCACGTGATCAGCTGCGGGAAGAGGACGAGCGGCATGAGCTGGACGGCCTGGAACTCGGTCTTCGCGAGTGCCGAGGCGCCGAGGCCGAGCGCGCACCCGAGCACCGCGTCGAGCACAGCGACGAGGATGACCAGCCCGATCGGTCCGGCGACGTCCATGCCGCACACCCACACGGCGAACCCGACGATCACGAGCGCCTGCACCGCCGCCAGCACCGCGAACGCGAGGGCGTACCCGATGACGACGTCGCCGCGCCCGATCGGCAGGGTCATCAGCCGTTCGAGGGTGCCCGAGGTGCGCTCGCGCAGCGTCGCGACGCTGGTCACCAGGAACATCACGACCAGCGGGAAGAGACCGACGAGCAGGGGGCCGAACTGGTCCAGCACCGGCGTGCCGTTGAACATCCACGCGATCAGCCCGACGAGGACGCACGGCAGGAGGACGACGAGGGCGATGGTGCGCTTGTCGTGCCGGAGCTGGGTGAGGACGCGCTGCGCCGTGGCCGCGGTCAGCGCGGGAGTCAGGCCGCCGCGGACGCTGTCGTGCCGGGCCGGCTCGGCGTGCGCGCCGCCGGACGCGTCGATGCGGGTGGCGCCGGCGCGACCGGCCGCGACGGGTTCCGTCGGTGACGCGCTCATGCCGCCGCCCCCGTCCCGTTCTCTCGGGCGGCCGCCGCGTCCACCAGCGCCAGGAACGCCGCCTCGGCGTCCGACGTCCCCGTGCCCTCGAGCAGCTCGTCCAGGGTCCCGTCGGCCAGCACCGAGCCGCCGCGCAGCAGGATCAGGCGGTCGCACCGGGCGGCCTCGTCCATGACGTGGCTGGAGATCAGGAGGCTGACCCCCGAGCGGCTGAGCCGGTGGAACAGCTCCCACAGGTCGCGCCGCAGGACCGGGTCGAGGCCCACGGTGGGCTCGTCGAGCACGAGCAGGTCCGGTCGGCCCAGCAGCGCGATCGCAAGGGAGACCCGGGAGCGCTCGCCCCCGGACAGGGTGCCGATGGACTGTCCGGCGTGCGCAACGAGGTCGACGTCGGTCAGCACCTGGCGGATCCCTGCGGCGTCGACGCCGAGGATCGCGGCGGCGTACCGCAGGTTCTCCGTCACCGTCAGGTCGGCGTAGACGCTCGGCGCCTGGGTGACGTACCCGATCCTCCGCCGCAGCGCGGCCGAGCCCGCCGGCAGGCCGAGCACGGTGACCGTCCCGCCGGCGACGACCTGCGCCCCGACGATGGCGCGCATGAGCGTCGTCTTGCCGCTCCCGCTCGGGCCGAGCAGCCCGACCACCTGCCCGACCGGCACGGTGAGGTCCAGCGACTCGATGACCGCGGTGCCGCCGCGCACGACGCGCAGGGCACTGATCTCGACCGCGGCCTCATTATTCCCCATGCGAGGAATTGTGCTCCTCCGACCGACCGGCGCGCAAGGACCTGCCGAGCGCTACTGCGTCGACTCGGCGACCACAGCCCGCAGCCGCTCGATCGCCGCGGGATCCCCCGCGCGTTCCAGCGCGTCGACCGGCCCGCGACCCCAGAGCCACAGGTCGAGGTCCCACGCGGAACCCGAGACCGTCGCGCTGACGTCCTCGTCCTCGCCCTCCCACGGTGCGCCGCCGACGAGCTCGCCGCAGTCCTCGTCGTAGGTGGTGCCGGTCGTCGGCGACGTGCCGTGGAACCGGCCGAACGCGACGACCCACTCGCGGCCGGAGTCGGCGGCCCGCAGCCGGATGCGGACGCCGTCGGGGCTGAAGGTGGCCCACTCGGGCAGGCCGCTGACCATGACGGCGAGCATCTCGTCGACGCCGTCGGCCGCCAGCACGGCGCCGGGGTCGGTCACCGGCTGCCCGGCGGCCTGCTCGGCGTCCACCCGGTGCACCAGTGCCTCGTGCGCCTGCCGCCGGTACACCCACTCCACGGTGCCCCCGGTCGACGACCACGACCAGCACGGCTCGTCCGGGTGGTGCGACCGCAGGGCGGCGAGCAGCGCGTCCGTCCGGGTGCGCAGGAACGCGACGAGCTCGTCGTCGGGCCGGCGCTCCGTGTCCTGCGCGTCGTCGGGACCCGCCGGCGCCTGCCCGACGATCTGCGACCAGAAGTCCTGGACCTCGCCGAGGTGGTACGCGAGGTCCGCCGCCGACCAGCCCGTGCAGGCCGGCACCTGCGCGGACGGCGGCACCGCGTCGAGGACGTCGGCCGCGCGGAGCGACTCGCGCTCGATCACGTCGGCGTAGAACGCGGGCGAGAGGTCGACGGTGTCCATGAGCCGCACGGTAGCGAGAAGCACCGACAGGCACGCGTCGGACCACCGAGTGCCGGAGACCTGCACGGTGGTTACGGTGACGCGTGCTGTCCTCGACCCTTCGCCGTCACATACCCGCGCTCGCCCTCGCCGCGCTGCTGGGCACGTCGGGCGTGCTCCACCTGCGCCGGCCCGGGATCTTCCGACCGCTCATCCCCCGCAGCCTGGGGAACCCTGACCCGTGGGTGCTGGGCAGCGGTGTCGCCGAGCTCGCGTGCGCCGCTGCGCTCGTGGTCCCCGCGACGCGGCCGGTGGGCGGGGCGGCGTCGGCGGCCCTGCTCGTGGCCGTCTTCCCCGGCAACGTGACGATGGCCGTGCGCTCCCGGCCGGACGCTCGGTCGTGGGCCGGCAAGCCCGCGGTCGCCTGGGCGCGGCTGCCGCTGCAGGTCCCGCTGGTCATGTGGGCCGTTGCGGTGGCCCGGCAGCCTAGGTGAGCGCGAGCGGCCCGGTCAGGTAGCGCTGCACGACGGGGCCGACGACGGCGACGACCTCGTCGACACTCATCGATGCCAGCGGCTCGAGCCGCATGACGTGGCGCGCGAGCAGGACCCCGGCCACGTGCGACGCGACGAGAGACACACGCAGCTGCTGGTCCGGCGGCGGCAGGATCCGCGCGACCTGCCCGAACACCTCCCGGCCGACGTACCCCATGAGCGCGCCGGCCTGGGCCTCGCCGGACGAGAGCCCGGCGAACGCGACGCGGAACCCCACGCCGCCGTCGGCCTCCCAGACCCCGAGCACCGCGGTGAGCAGCCGCGTGCCGAGGCCGTCGACGCCGCCCGCGGTGATCCCGGCGACGATCACCGACGGGTCCGCCCCCGCCGGGATCATCCCGGCGGCGAAGAGCTCGGACTTGTCCCGGAAGTAGTGCCGGACCAGTGCGGGGTCCACGTCGGCGCGACGAGCGACCGAGCGCATGCTCGCACCGTCGAAGCCCCGCTCCGCGAACTCGTCGCGCGCGGCCGCGAGGATGGTGCCGCGCGTGTCCTCACCCGCCGGCCGACGACCGCGTCGGCGCCCCGAGCTCGGGGTGTCGTCGTCGGTGTCGGCGGTGGCCATGGGAGCAGCCTACGGAGCCGGCTACGACTCCGGAGGCGCGCTGCGCTGCGTCGGCACCTCCGTCAGCGAGGAGGGGCCGCGGCCGGTCGGCCAGCGGAACGGGCGGGCGACGACGGGCGCGGCGGCGACCGTGACGACCGCGACGGCGATCGCGGCCGCCGTCCCGGCCAGCTGGAGGGCGGTGGCGGCGAGGCCGCCCGTGACGAGGGCTGTCTGGAGGGTGCGACGGACGACGACGTGCATGGCGGGCTCCTTGGGGCGATGAAGGGACGCGGGGCTGGTCGCGCGGGCGCGACGCGGTCCGCTCATGCCGGGGAGTCGGGGACCTCCGTGGAGGGTGCGGACACGGGCTCGGGGAGCGGGCCGTCTCGCGTGCTCGGTCCGTTCGTGGCAGGGAGCCGCGCGGCGGACGGCAGAGCGCCTGCGACGCCCGGTCGGCCGCCGCCCGAGGACGCGGTGCCGGACGTCGGCAGGCCCGCCTCGTCGCCGCCCGGCAGCCCGGGGTCACGCTGGGCGCCGCCGCCGGGGGCGACGTCGTGGGTCGGCGGGAGGCCTGCTGCCGCGGGGGCCGAGTCGCGAGTCGTCACTTGACGCGCGTCCACGGGCACCCGAGGGGACCGGGCCGTGCGCTGCGCGACGCCGTCGGCGGGCTCGGCGAGTTCGCCCGCCTCGGCCGAACCGGCGGAGCCGACGCCGGCCGCCGGCGGTCGGTCGCCGGTGACGACCGGGTCGAGAACGTCGGCGACGGGCGCGACCGCCGCGGTGATGGGCGCGAGGACGGCGGTCACCGGCGCGAGCGCCTGCGTCACCGGCACAAGCGCCTGCGTCACCGGCACAAGCGCCTGCGTCACCGGCGCGAGCGCCTGCGTCACCGGCGCGAGCGCCTGGGACACGGGCGCGACGGCGGCTGCCACCGGCGCGAGGCCGGCGGCCACCGGGGCGACGACGGCGCCGACCGGCTCCAGCCCCGTCGCGACCGGACCGGTGACGCCGGCGACGGGCGCCACGACCGGCTGCGCGACCGCGACGACCGGCGTCGAGACCGCCGACACCGCGACCGCGACCGGCGCGAGCACCGGCTGGACGACGGCCTCGGCCACGGGCGCGAGCACGTCGCCGGACACCGTCGCCAGGAGGCCCGCGCCCGGACCGGGAGGCGCTTCCTCGGCATGAGCGGGAGGCGCCGACCACACGGCCGTGAGCAGCGCGACGAGCAGCCCACCACCGACGGTGACCAGCACGCGGAGCACCCAGGTCGTCCTGGGTACCCCGTCCACGGTCATCGATCTCTCCCCTCGCACCTACGTGTCATGACGCTATGCACGCGAGTCGCAGGAGGCAAACACCGCGAGCTTTCTCACCCGTTCAGTGGAGCGGTTCAGAACCCCTGGGCCAGCCGGAAGTAGACCTGGTTCCAGCGGACCTGGTCGCGGAAACCGCGGCGCGTGGTCGCCTCGTCGATGACGAGCAGCTCGGTGCGGGCGATCTCGGCGAAGTCCTCGAACGCCTCGACCCCGACGGCCGTGGTGAGCACGGTGTGGTGCGCTCCCCCGGCGGTCAGCCAGGCCTCGGCGGACGTGCGGAAGTCGGGGCGCGGCTCCCACACGGCGCGCGCGACCGGCAGGTGCGGGAGGTCGGCCGTCGGCGGGACGACGTCGACCACGTTGGCCGTCAGACGGAAGCGGTCGCGCATGTCCGCGAGCGAGACGACGACGCCCACGCCGGGGTCGGCGTTGAACACCAGGCGGACCGGGTCCTCCTTGCCGCCGATGCCGAGCGGGTGGATCTCGAGCGTCGGCTTCGAGGTGGTCAGGGTGGGGCAGATCTCGAGCATGTGCGCGCCGAGGATCCGCTCCGAACCGGGCGTGAGGTCGTAGGTGTAGTCCTCCATGAGGGACGCCCCACCGGGCAGGCCGGCGCCCATCACCTTGGCGGCGCGCACCAGGATCGCGGTCTTCCAGTCGCCCTCGGCGCCGAACCCGTAGCCGTCGGCCATGAGCCGCTGGACCGCGAGCCCGGGCAGCTGACGCAGGTCGCCGAGGTCCTCGAAGTTCGTCGTGAAGGCCTTGGCGCCCAGCGACTCGAGCAGGGTGCGCAGGGCGATCTCCTGCCGGGCGCCATAGCGCAGGGACTCGTGCCGGTCACCGTCGCGCCTCAACGAGGGGACGACGTCGTACAGGTCCTCGTACTCGGCGACGAGCGCGTCGACGTCGGCGTCCGCGACCGCGGCCACCGCCGCCACCAGGTCGTTCACGCCCCACGTGTTCACCGAGACGCCGAACCGCAGCTCCGCCTCGGTCTTGTCGCCCTCGGTCACCGCGACGTTGCGCATGTTGTCGCCGAACCGGGCGAGCTTGAGCTCGTGCGTCGCCGCCCAGCCCGCGCAGGCGCGGACCCAGGTGTCGATCGACGCGGTCACGGCCGGGTTCGACACGTGCCCCGCGACCGTCTTGCGCGCCGCGCCGAGCCGCGTGGCCATGTACCCGAACTCGCGGTCGCCGTGCGCGGCCTGGTTGAGGTTCATGAAGTCGAAGTCGATGGTGTCCCACGGCAGCTCGACGTTCGCCTGCGTGTGCAGGTGCAGCAGCGGGGTGCGCAGCGCGTCGAGGCCGGCGATCCACATCTTGGCCGGCGAGAACGTGTGCATCCACGCGATCACGCCGATGACGGCGTCGTCGGCGTTGGCCTCGAGGGCCGCGCGGCGGATCGCGTCGGAGTCCGTGAGCACCGGCTTCCAGACGAGCGTCGCGGGCAGCGCGTCGCCCAGCACCCGGGCGATCTCCTGCGACTGCTCGGCAACCTGCCGCAGGGTGTCCTCGCCGTACAGACCCTGGCTCCCGGTGAGGAACCAGATCTCGCGGTCGGCGTACGGCTTGCTCATCGGTTCTCCTGGTCGTTCTCGAGTGGCGTCGCGGGCTGCTGGCCGTAGACGTGCTGGTAGCGGGCGTAGAGCGAGTCGATGTCGGACTGCGCGATAGGCACGGTGCCGCCCAGCTGGCGGGCGATGTGCACGGTGCGCGCGACCTCCTCCACCATCACCGCGGCCTTGACGGCGGCCTTGGCGTCGCGGCCGATGGTGAACGGTCCGTGGTTGCGCATGAGCACCGCGGGGCTGCGGGAACCCTGCAGGGTCTCGACGATGCCGCGCCCGATCGAGTCGTCCCCGATGAGCGCGAACGGGCCGATCGGGACGTCCCCGCCGAACTCGTCGGCCATCATCGTCAGGACGCACGGCACCGGCTCGCCGCGGGCCGCCCAGGCGGTCGCGTAGGTCGAGTGGGTGTGCACGACGCCACCGACCGACGGCATGTGCCGGTACACGTACGCGTGCGCCGCGGTGTCGCTGGAGGGGGCGCGGGTGCCGTCGACGAGGTTGCCGTCGAGGTCGCACACGACCATGGACTGAGGCGTCAGCTCGTCGTAGGTGACGCCCGAGGGCTTGATGACGAACAGGTCGCCGGGACCCGGGGCGTCGCCGACGACGACGCGCTGCGACACGTTGCCCGCGGTCCACACCACGAGCCCCCAGCGCGGGAGCTCCGCGTGCAGCTGGGCGACGACCACCCGGGTGCGCTGGATCTCGTCGGCCGTGCTCACAGCGCCTCCACCGCCGCCCGCTCGACGGTCAGGCCGGCGGCGTACCGGTCGAGGAAGGCGTCGTACCCGCGGACGTCGTCGTCGTCCGGGGCGACCGTCACGGACTCGGCGTCGGCGAAGACGCGTTCCGTCAGGTACGTTCCGAGGTCCTGCTCGGGCGCCGCGTCGAGGTAGGCCGCGAGCACCGCGATCCCCCACGCTCCGCCCTCGCCGGCCGACTGCCCGACCGTCACCGGTGCGCCGATGGCCGCGGCCAGCAGCCGCTGCGCGACGCCCTCGGTGCGGAACAGCCCGCCGTGCGCGTACATCGAGTCGAGCTCGACGCCCTCGCCGGCCAGCACGCGCATCCCCAGGCTCAACGTGCCGAACGCCCCGTAGACCTGCGTGCGCACGAAGTTGGCCAGCGTCAGGCGGCTGTCGGGGGTCCGGACGAACAGCGGGCGCCCCTCGGCCAGGCCGGTGATCGGCTCGCCGGACAGGTAGTTGTACGCCAGGAGGCCGCCGCCGTCCGCCTCGCCGCGCAGGGCCTCGCGCAGCAGCGCGCCGAAGACCTCGTCGGCCCCCGCCGTGCTGCCGAGGGCGGTCGCGAACTGGCCGAACACGTCGGCCCACGCCCCGAGCTCGCTGGCGCCGTTGTTGCAGTGCACCATCGCGACCAGGTCCCCGGACGGGGTGGTCACCAGGTCGAGCTCGTCGTGGACGGTCGCGAGCGGCTTCTCGAGCACGACCATCGCGAAGATGCTCGTGCCGACGCTCACGTTGCCGGTGCGCGGTGCCACCGCGTTGGTGGCGACCATGCCCGTGCCGGCGTCGCCCTCGGGCGGGCAGAGCCGGATGCCCGGCTGCAGCGTGTCGGTGGGGTCGAGGAGGGCGGCGCCGGCCTCGGTCAGGCGCCCGGCCTCCTGACCGGCGAGCAGGACCTCCGGGAGCCGCGGTGCGACGTCTCCGGGATAGGCGGCCAGCATGCGCGCGTCGTACGTCTTCGTGGCCGTGTCGATGGGGAACAGGCCCGAGGCGTCGCCGATGCCCAGCACCCTGCGGCCGGTCAGCCGCCAGTGCACGTAGCCCGCGAGCGTGGTGATCGTGCGGACCTGCGGGACGTGCGGCTCGGCGTCGAGCGTCGCCTGGCGCAGGTGCGCGATCGACCAGCGCAGGGGGATGTTGTAGCCGAACAGCTCGGTGAGCTCGGCCGCCGCCGGCCCGGTGCTCGTGTTGCGCCACGTGCGGAAGGGCACCAGCAGCTCGTCGGCCTCGTCGAACGCGAGGTAGCCGTGCATCATCGCGGAGACACCGATGGCCCGCAGGGTCGTCGGGCGCACGCCGTGCTGCTGCTCGGCGTCGTCCAGGAGCGCGGCGACGCTCGCCCGCAGGCCGTCCCAGACCGCGTCGAGCGAGTAGGTCCACACGCGATCGACGAACTGGTTCTCCCAGTCGTGGCTGCCGCTGGCGAGCGGCGCATGGTCGGGGCCGATCAGGACGGCTTTGATGCGCGTCGAGCCGAGCTCGATGCCGAGGCTCGTCCGGCCGGCGGCAATTGCCTCGCCGGGGGGTTCGACCGTCATCACGCGGCTCCGTTCGGTACAGACGAACCGCGGCGGACGCCAGCGGCCGAGTCACATGTTAGCGCTAACATTCAGCGCGTCCAGTCCCTGGTGTCAGACGGGACGGATCGAGCTCGCGCGGACCACCAGCTCCGCCGGGATCTGCTGCCGCGCGACGTCCTCGCCCGCGAACGCCGCCTGCAGCGAGTCGACCGCCAGCCTCCCGAGCGCCCCGAAGTCCTGTCGGACGGTGGTGAGCGGCGGCGTGTAGTGCGCAGCCCCGACCTCGTCGTCGAACCCGACGACCGCCACGTCGGACGGCACCCGCACGCCCTTCTCCCAGAACGCGTGCAGCAGGCCGAGCGCGAGCTGGTCGTTGGCCGCGAAGATCGCCGGCGGCAGCCCCTCGCGGACCATGCGCAAGCCGAGCTCGTACCCGTCGGCCGCGTCCCAGCCGGCCTCGATGTGCTTGGGCGCGCCCGGGCCGGAGACCTCGCGCCAGCCCGCGAGGCGGTCCTGGGCGTCGAACCAGTCCTGCGGCCCCGCCACGTGGACCACCTCGGGGAAGCCCTGGTCGAGCAGGTGCTGCGTGGCCAGGCGGGCGCCGTGCCGCTGGTCGACGCCGACCGCGTGCAGGTGCGCGACGGGCGGGACGTCGGAGGCCGACGAGATGAGCACGACCGGCACCGGGGACGCGATCGCCGCGATGGCCTGGGCGACCTCCGTCGTGGGCGCGATGATCGCGATCCCGTCGACGCCCTGCCCGAGGAAGTGCTCGATAGCGGTGTGCATGGTGTCGCCGTCGAACTGGCGGATCGTCGCGACGGACACGAACCAGCCGACCACCCGGGCAGCCTCCTCGAGCCCGACCAGCGTGCTCGTCGGCCCGTACAGCGCGGTGGCGGGCGTGACCACGCCGAGCGTGCCGGACCGGCGCGTCACCAGGGCGCGCGCGGCGCTGTTGCGGCGGTAGCCCAGCGTCGCGATGGCGTCGTTGACGCGCTCCCGGGTCTCGGGCCGGACGCTCGGGTGGTCGTTGAGGACGCGCGAGACGGTCTGGTGCGAGACGCCGGCGAGCGCGGCGACGTCGCTCATGGCCGGGGGGCGGACAGTGTCCATCAGTACTGCTTGCCGAGCGCGCGGGACCGGTCGCGCGCGGCCTCGGCGGCGGCGACGACGCCGGCCCGGACGCCGTGGGCGTCGAGGACCTGGACCGCGGCGACCGTGGTGCCGCCCGGCGACGAGACCCGTTCGCGCAGGATCGCCGGGTGGTCGCCCGACTGTGCCGCGAGCGCCGCGGACCCCTCGACGGTGGCCACGGCGAGCCTCGTCGCGAGGTCCCGGCTGAGGCCGAGCAGCACGCCGGCCTCCGCCATCGCGTCGATCAGGTAGAACGCGTAAGCGGGCCCGGACCCGGAGATCGCGGTCACCGCGTCGAGGTCCTTCTCCTCCACGCGCACCACGAGCCCCGTCGCGGCGAGCATCTTCTCGACGAGCACCAGGTGCCCCTCGCTCGCGTGCGCGCCCGCGGCGATCGCGCTGGCCCCCTTGCCGACGACGGCGGGCGTGTTCGGCATGACGCGGACGACCGGCTGGCCGAGGTTGAGGCGCTTCTCGTAGGTGGAGATCGGCAGCCCGGCGGCGACGCTGACCACGAGCTCGCCGCTGCGCAGCGTCTGCTTGATCTCGTCCAGCACCGAGGCGACGACGTTCGGCTTGACCGCGAGGAGCACGACGTCGGCACGGGACGCGGCGTCGGCGTTCGACGCCCCGGTCCGGACGCCGTACCGGCCGGCGAGCTCGTCGGCCCGCGGCACGTACTTCTCGGTGACCTCGACCTGCTCGGGCGCCCATCCCGCGGTCAGCAGCGCGCTGAGCAGGGTCTCGCCCATCACCCCGCCGCCCAGCACCGCGACCTGCGGCGTGCCGCCGGTGGCCTCGTCGGTCATCGTCGTCCTCCCGTCCGTGCCGCCGAAGGGCGACGCCGCGAGCCTACCGACGCCGCCGGTGCGCGGACGACGACGGGGCCCGAGCGCGCCGCGCGCCCCCGAGCCCCCGCCCGCCCCGCGCAGGAATGTGCAGGACCTGGCCGTTCTTCGGCCGGATTCCGAACATTCCTGCGGGCGGGTCAGCCGTTGCGGTCGGTGCCGCCGCCCGTGAAGCCGGGCGGCGGGCCGTTGCCGTCCATCACGAAGCCCTCCGGCGGGCCCAGCTGCTCGGTCTGGTCGCCGCCCAGGCCGGACAGGCCCGTGGTCGTCGACGTGCTGGACTCGATCGCCTGGTCGAGGTCCGCGAGGACGATCTCGTCGCCGACCGCGAGGCCGTCGGTGATCTCGGTCCGCTCGGCGCCGACCGCACCGCGCGTGACGGTGATCTCGGTCGGGGTGCCGTCCTTCAGCACCTGGACCGTCGCCGTGGCGCCGTCCACGTGCACCGCCGACGTCGGGACCGTGAGCACCTCGTCGGCGCCCGCGACCGAGAGGTGGACCTGCGCGGAGGCGCCGTCGTAGAGCTTGGCGTCCGTCGGGTCCAGCGCGAGCTCGACCGCGTAGGCCGGGTCGGCCGTGGTCGACGTGTCGAGGACCCCGATGCTGCTGACGGTGCCGGTCAGCGTCGCGTCCGTGCTCGGCGTGGTCACCTGCGCCGTCTGGCCGACCGTGACGATGTCGATCTTCGTCAGCGGCACGCTGGTGGTGACCGTGTAGCCGTCCGGGCCGAGGACCGTGATGACCGCGGTGGTCGACGAGGCCGTGACCGCGTCGCCGACCGCGAGTGCGACGGCCGCGACCGTGCCGGCGACCGGGCTGGTCAGCGTCGCGAACGGGAGCCGGCTCTGGGCCAGCGCGACGTTCGCCTCCTGCAGGTCGATCGCGGCCTGGTCGGCCAGGATCGTCGCCGCCGTCGCGACCGTCGTGGTCTCGCCGCCGGACGGCGAGGACGACGGGGTGCTGGTCGACGGGGTGCTCGTCGACGGGGTGCTCGTCGACGGGGTGCTGGACGACGGGCTCGTCGACGCCTGCGACGGGGTCGTGGCCACCGGCGTGGTCGGCGACTGCGACGGGGTCGACGAGCCGGCGGACGAGTCCGCGACCGCCTTCTGCAGCGCCGCCACCGCGTCGTCCAGGGCCGTGGCCAGCATCATCAGCGCCTGCTGCTCCGTGTCCGTCGCGGTCTGCGCGTCGAGCGCGCCGGTCAGCGCGGCCTGGCAGTCGGCGAGCGCCTGCTCGATCGCCGTCGCGTCGGTGGGGTTGTCGTCGGTGGTCGCGGTGTCGTCGGTCGAGGCGGTGTCATCGGTCGAGGCCGGGTCGTCGGTCGCGGTCGGGTCGGGCGTCGGCGTGGCGTCGCCGGAGCCGTCGTCGGAACCCTCGGCCGGGTCACCCGTGACGTCGCCGCCGACGACCGCGAGGAACGCCGCGCACGACGCCTGCGATGCGGAGACGCTCGCACCGCTGGTCGCCAGGGCGTCGGCCGTGACCTGGTACTGGTCGAGGAGCGCCCGCTGCGCCTGCTGGACGTCGGCCGCCGCCTCAGCGACCGCGGTGTCGGTCGAGTCGCCGCCGGGGGTGTCGTCGCCGCCCGTGCTGGGCGAGTCGGTCGGGGTGGTCGGCGCGGCCGTCGGGGTCGGCGACGACGAGGACGACGAGGAGCTCGATGACGACGACGCCGTCTGCGAGTCCAGGTCGTCGCTGAGCTGCTGCTGCGCATCGGCGAGGTCCGCCTGCGCCTTCTCGACCGCGTCCTGGAGCGCGTCGGCGTCGAGGGTCGCAAGCACGTCCCCGGCCGCCACGACCTGCCCGACCGAGACGTTCACCGTGGCGACGGTCCCGTCGACCGAGAACGAGGCGTCCCGACGACTCGCCGAGGCGATCGCCCCGACGGAGTCGATGATCTGCTCGACGCTCGCCTTCTCGGCCTTCACCGTGCGGTAGCGGCCGTCGTCAGGACCGCCGACCGCCAGGGCCACGCCGCCGCCCGCGGCCACGAGGACCACGGCACCGGCGACACCCAGGGCGACGATGCGGCGCCGACGCGCGCGGCGCCGCAGCGCGACGGACAGGCGGGCTGCGGGCTCAGGCATCGGAACCGCCCTGCGTGTCGGTTCCTGCGCCACCCTGGGGCGGGCCGCCCTGGAATCCGCGGCCGGTGAACCCCGCGGAGCACTCCCCGTCGGTCGGCGCGGAGATCGTGATGCTGGTTGCCGTGACCTTGCCGCTGTCGTCGGCCTCGCCGCGGGCGCTCGCGCACTGGCCGACGACGATCGCCGAGGCGTCCGCCGTGACCGACTTCGTGTAGGTCGTCGCGTCGGTGACCGTGACCGTTCGGGTGGTCGTGGCGTCGTCGGGGCCGGTGACCTCGACGGTCAGCGTGCTGCCGTCGATCGCGGTGACCGTGCCTCCGGCCACCCCGTTGAACGCCCTCACGGCGCCGCCCGGAGGCAGGTCCGTCGGGGCGCCGGACGGACGGTCGCCGGCCTGCATGCTGGGCAGGTCCGTCGGGGCGCCGTCGGGGCGCGGGCCGCCGCCCGGTCCGCCGCCGCCGAAGCCGCCGGCGCAGCTGCCGTCGTCGGCCGCCGCGGTGAGCTGGATGCTCGTGGCCTCGAGCGGCGCCGTCGCGTCGGAGCCCGTGTCGCTGGCGCCGGTGGACACCGCCACCACGCACGAGCCGACCGTGACGTCGGAGAGCGCGCCGGCGACGGACGCCGAGAACGTCGTCGCGTCGGTCCAGGTCACCGCGGTCTGCGCGTCGGTCGAGCGGACCTCCATCACCGCGCCGGTGACGGACGCGATCTCGCCGGACGCGCCTCCCCCGCCGCCCGGGCCGGAGCGCTCGGGGCCGTCGCTCTGGTGCGTCGGCGCGTCCGACGCGGCGGGGGCGGGGGCCCCGGAGGTGGCGGCGGAGCAGCCCGCGAGGGCGAGGACCGAGGCCGCGGCGATCGCGGGAAGCAGTCGCGTGGTCAGGGTGGACATGGGAAGACTCCTTGCTGAGAGGGGGTTCACTCCGCGCGCAGCGCGTCGATGGGTGCCAGTCGCGCGGCGCGCGTGGCGGGGTAGACGCCGAACACGAGGCCGATGCCCATCGCGACGACGACCGACCCGGCCACGGCCGCGCCGGAGACGACGACCGACGAGTCGAGCAGGCCGGGCAGCACCTGCGCCGCGACGATGCCGAGCGCCGCGCCGAGCACGCCGCCGGCCAGGCCGAGCACGCCGGCCTCGACCAGGAACTGCCGCCGGATGGCCCACGGCGGGGCGCCGAGCGCCTTGCGCAGGCCGATCTCGCGCGTCCGCTCCGTGACGGACACGAGCATGATGTTCATGACCCCGATGCCCCCCACCAGCAGGGACAGGGCCGCGATGCCGGTGAGCAGCACGGTCAGCGTCTTGTAGACCGCGGTCGCCGTGGACACCAGGGCGTCCTGGCTGTTGATGGTGAAGTCGGCGCTGTCCGCGTCGGTGATCCCGTGCAGGTTGAGCAGCAGGCTCTGGGCCTCCTGGTAGGCGGCGTTGAGCTGGTCCGTCGAGGCGGCCTGGACGTAGATCGTCGACACCGCGTTGCGGTCCTGGCCGCCGACGAGCGTGTCCGCCGCCGTCGACATCGGGATGACAGCAATGTCGTCGAGGTCGCTGTCGCCGCTGGCGCCCTCGGCCTCCAGCACCCCGACGACCCGCAGGTCCGTGTCGCCGACGGTGACCGTCTGCCCGACCACGCGGGTCGAGCCGAACAGCTCCTCGGCCGTCTCCGGCCCGAGCACGACCACGTCCGCGCGGGACTCCTCGTCGTCGGCCGTGAAGAACGCACCCGACGCGAGCGTGCGGCCGCGGACGTCGAGCCAGTCCGTGCTGGTGCCGACCACGCTCGTGGTCCAGTTGGTGTCGTTGGCCTCGAGGGACGCGGACGTCGTCTTCTCGGCCGCCACCTTGCCGATGTCCGGCGCGTTGACGGACGAGTCCAGCGCCGCGGCGTCGGCCGTGGTCAGAGTGGTGCGGGAGCCGAAGCCGCCGCGGACGCCGTCGGTGCCGGTGCTGCTGCCCGGGCGGACGATGAGCAGGTTGCTGCCCAGCTGGCTGATCTGCTCGCTGACGTCCTTCTGCGTGCCGAGACCGAGCCCGACCGTGAGGATGACCGCGGCGATGCCGATGAGGATGCCGAGCACGGTGAGGATCGACCGCATCGCGTGCGAGGTCACCGCCGACCAGCCCGTGCGCAGGGTCTCGGACCAGGTCATGCGGCACCCCCGACGATGAGCCCGTCGTGGACGCGCACCACCCGCTCCGCACGCTCGGCCACGTCGGCCTCGTGCGTGATGAGGACGATCGTGCGGCCCTGCGCGCGCAGCTCGTCGAACAGCGCCAGCACGTCGTGCGTGGACGTCGAGTCGAGGTTGCCCGTGGGCTCGTCGGCCAGGAGAAGGGCCGGCTCGCCGACGAGGGCGCGGGCGACCGCCACGCGCTGCTGCTGGCCACCGGAGAGCTCGCCGGGTCGGTTGTCGAGCCGGTCGGCCAGGCCGACCCGGTCCAGGGCGTCCGCCGCCCGCTCCCGTCGTTCCGCGGGAGGCACCCGCCCGTAGACCAGCGGGAGCTCGACGTTCCGCCACGCCGACAGCGACGGCAGGAGGTTGAACTGCTGGAACACGAACCCGATCCGGCGGTTCCGGATGTCCGCGAGGTCGATCTCGTCGAGCTCCCCCACGTCCTCGCCGGCCAGGTGGTACGACCCGGCGGACAGGGTGTCCAGGCAGCCGAGGATGTTCATCAGCGTCGACTTGCCCGACCCCGACGGACCCATGACGGCGACGTACTCGCCCGGCTCGATCCGCAGGTCGATGCCGCGCAGGGCCTCGAACTCGATGCTGCCCGACGTGTAGGTCTTCCTGACGCCGACGAGGTCGATGACGGGCTCGTCGGGACTCGTCGACGCCGTCTCGGAGAACGGCAGCGCCAGCTCAGCCATTCGTCGGACCGCCCTGCTGCAGGACCGGGCCGCTGCCGCCGTCGACCGGAGGACCGCCCTGGAACCCGCCCTCGGGGAACGTGCCCTGGTTCTGCCGGCCGGTCCCGCCCGTGCCCGGGGTGAACGTCGCGAGCACGACCTCGTCGCCCTCGGCCAGGCCCTCCGTGATCTCGGTGAGGTTGCCCGACGTCTCCCCCGTGGTGACCGGGACGTCGACGGTCTTCCCGTCGGCGTCGACCTGCTTGACGGTCGTCGTCCCGTCCGCCGCGGTGGTGACCGCGAGGCTCGGGACGGTGAGCACGTCGGTACGGCGCTCGTAGACCAGCTCGACGTCCGCGGAGACGCCGTCGTGCAGGCCCTCCTGGTCACCGGTGACGGCGACCGTCACCGGGTAGGCCGCGACGCCGGAGTCGCTGGTGGACAGCAGGCCGATCTCGCTGATGGTGCCGAACACCGGGTCCGTGGCGCCGTCGAGCGTGACCTCCGCCTGGTCGCCGACCTCGATGAGCGCCACGTCCGCGTCGCTCACCGTGACGTCGACCTCCCACGCGTCGGTGCCGACGATGGTGAACTGCGCGGTCGTCGTGTCGCCGCCGCCCGACGACGGGCCGCTGCTTCCCACGGCGTCCCCGACCTCGAGGTTCACCGCGGTGAGCAGACCGGCGACCGGGGCGACGAGGGTGGCGCCGTCCATCGCCGCCTGCGCGGTGTCGACGCCCGACTCGGCCACGTCGACCTGCGCCTGCGCGGCGGCGACCTGCGCGCTGCCGCTGGCGTCGGAGAGCTTGGCCCGTGCGCTCGCCAGCGTCGCCTTCGCCTGGAGGAGGTCGGCATTGAGCTGCAGGGTGTCCACCGTGGCGAGCGTCTGGCCGGCCGTGACCGTCTGCCCGACCGCGACCGGGACAGACGTCACCGTGCCGCTCACGTCGAAGCTCACGTCTTGCTGCACCGACGGCGTGAGCGTCCCGCTGCCGCTGACCGACTTCTGCATCGTCGTCAGGCTCGCCGCGGTCGTCCGCGTCACGGGGGCCGCCGACGCCGCCGACGCGTCCCTGATCCCGAACCACCAGACTGCCGCGGCGACGAGGCCGACGAGGACCACGGCCGAGACCGTCCTCGTCAGCGGCGTCGTCCGTCTCCAAAGGTGCTGCATGTTCTCCCTCACGTCCGCCCGGTCCTGTGACCTGGGCCGAACGTAGGGACGGGTGCTGGGCCGGCCGTAGCACCGGCCTGTGGCTCACCTGTGAGGCGCAGGACGCGCAACGTCCGAGCTGATGGAGGCCCTGACCTGCATCTGCTCGGACGTTGCGGGGGCTAGTCCGCCGGGAGAAGGAGGCCGTCGCGGACCAGGCCGCGGGCGGACGGGAGGATGTCCGCCGCGACCGCGTCGGCTCCCACCTCCAGCAGGGCGCCCAGGGCGTTGACGATCTGCCCGACCGTGAGCTCGCCGTCGCAGACCCCGACGAAGCCCGCGAGCGCCGTGCCGGCCTGGACCGCCCGGCCGAAGCCGCCGCCCTGGCGCAGGAGGACCACCTGCGGGTCAGCCGAGCCGGGCGTCAGGTAGCGCTCCTCGGTGACGTCGAGGGCGACGACGAGGCGCTGCGCCGCGAGCTCGTCGTCCGGCATCGCGAGCCAGTCGTGAGCGGCGAGCGACGCCGCGATCGCCGGCCCGAGCGGCTGCCGGACGGTGCCCGTGACCTCCTCGAGCCGCCGCAGCGACGGCTCCCCGAGCGGCTTGCGCAGGGTCACGATGCCGAAGCCGATCCCCTCCACGTCCCGCGACGCGAAGTCGTCGAGCCAGAGCCCGTACCGCTCGTCCCACGCGGCCCGGTCCCGGTCGGGCGTCGTCCCGCCGTCGCGGATCCAGGTCTCGGCGTACTGCGCCGGGTCCTGCAGCTCGCGCTGCACCACCCAGCCGTCGAGCCCGCTGGCGTCGAGCCACGAGCCGACGCGCTCGTGCCACTCCTCGCCCCGGCGGACCTCCCAGTTGCCCAGCAGCTGCGCGACGCCGCCGGGTGCCAGGACCGCGCCGACGCCCTCGACCAGCTCCCGCACGATCGCGTCGCCGGCCCGGCCGCCGTCGCGGTACTCGTAGGAGGGCATCCCCGGGGTCCGCGGGGTGATGACGAACGGCGGGTTGCTGACGACGAGGTCGAAGCGCTCCTCGGCCACGGGCTCGAGCATCGACCCCTCGCGCAGCTCGAGGCGGAACCCGTCCAGGCCGGCGAGCAGGGCGTTGAACCGCGCGAACCCGAGCGCCCGACGCGAGATGTCCGTGCCGACGACCCGGCGCGAGTGCCTGGACGCGTGCAGCGCCTGGATCCCGCAGCCGGTGCCGAGGTCGAGCACGTGGTCCCGCTCGTCGCGCACCGTGACCTGCGCCAGCGTGGTCGACGCCCCGCCGACACCGAGCACGTGGTCGGTCCGCAGGGCGTCGCCGGTGGCGAGCTCGCCCAGGTCGGACGCGATCCACCAGTCGACCTCCCCGCCCCCGTCGACCGCCGCGTACGGGCGCAGGTCGACGCGCGCGCGGACCTCGTCGCCATCCGCCTCGACGAGGCCCAGCTGCTCGGCACCGGCCACAGTCAGGGTCGGCAGCGCGCGCTCGAGCGTCCGGCGCGGCGTCGTCGCCCCGAGCAGGAACGTGCGGACCAGACCCGCGACGACGTCGTCGGCGGCCCTCGCCGTCGCCCGCAACGCCGGCAGGGGCTCCTCGCGGTGCAGGGCGTCGGCAGCGACGGGCCCGAGCACCTCCTCGACGCCGGCGACGCCGTAGCCGGAGCCGTGCAGGTCGTCGCGGAGGGCCGCGACGAGCGCGGCGTCGGGCCGGGGCGCACCGGGCGCGGAGTCATGAGCCACCCAGCCATCATCCCCGCCCCGCCACCCTCACCACCGACGACGTCCGCACATCCGGTCGTCGGGACGCTCGGTCCTGCGGACGGCCCGGACCAGGAGCCGGGGTCAGAGGGTCAGGTCGACGATCAGCGGGCGGTGGTCGCTCGCGTGCAGGACGTCCGGGCCGGACGGGACGCGCGGCGCGGAGAAGCCGAGGTCCGGGGTCACCAGGATCGCGTCGATCCGGTGCCGCGGCTCGACCGCCGGGAACGTGGGACCGCCGGACGGGTCGGTGTCGACCAGCACGCCGGTCAGCCGCGCCCACGCCGCGCCGTCGGGCCGCTCGTTGAGGTCGCCGAGGACGACGCCGCGGGCCGCCGGGACGTGGTCCCTCAGCAGCCCCGAGAGATGCTCGGCGCGCTCCGTGCGGACCAGCGACAGGTGGACGACGACGAACCGGACGCCGTCGATCGTCGCGACGGAGACGCCTCGCCGGGTCCGGCCCGGCTGCCAGGACAACCGCAGCGCCCGGGAGTCGGACACCGTGCGCCCGCGCGCGACCAGCAGCGCGGTCGTGCGTGCGCCGCGCCCGCTGACCACCGGGCGCAGCCCGACCTGGCGCGCGAAGCGGGCCATGCGCCACCGACCGAGCACGCCGCGCGGCGGCTCCTGGACCCCGAGGACGTCGGGCGCCGCGGCCCGGACGACGGCCACCGCCGCGGCGGCAGACAGGTGCAGGCCCTTGAGGTTGTACGTCATGACCCGCATGGACCACGAGCCTGCCAGCCGCGCGACGACCGCGCAGGTCAGCTGTCGAGCACGAGCAGCCAGCGGACCTCGCGGCGGAACAGGTCGACGCGGGACGGCGAGTCGTAGGAGCGGACGTCGTGCCCGAGGGCGTCGTAGACCACCCGCCCCGGTCCGGGGGCGACCCAGACGACCGGGTGCGCGGCTCCCTCGTGGTCCGCGACGACCAGCACCTGCACGTCGGGCGAGACGGCCAGCGAGAGGTACCGCTCGTCGTCGGCCTCGACGACGCCCAGCCCGGCGGTGATCGGGTGCTCGGCGGAGACCACCCGGAACGACGCGGCGCCGTGCGGTGGGTGCCACGACGTCCCCTCGACCCAGCGGCCGCCGAGCACCCGGCCCCACGTGGGCGAGTCGGCGAAGGTGTTCGCGGCCTGGTGGAGCCCGAGCACCGGGACGCCGGACGCCACCAGCGACGCGAGCCTCTCGTGGAACGGCGCCCAGTCCTCGTCGGTCCCGTCGAACGACGGGTCGGGCCGACCGCGGCCGCACGCCACGATCACGAGCGCGGGGTCCACGTCGTCGAGCGCGTCCGGAAACGTGCCGCGGATCGTGCTCTCGACGCCCTCGTCGGCGAGCAGGGACGCCAGCCGGTGCGAGATCGCCGCGGCGTCGTGCCACGGGTCCTCGTACCGGCCGTGGCCGGCCAGCACCAGCGCGCGGGGCATTCAGTCCTCCCAGGGGGTCAGCGCGTTCCGCGCGTTCGACCACACCACAACGAGCAGCGGAGCGCACGCGACGAGCACCCCGACGCCCGGCTTGACCAGCTCCGCGGCGACGAGCAAGGCGAGCAGGGGGTCGACCGCTCCCCGTCCTGACCGACGAGGCCCCCGCTCGTGGTGAGCGGGGGCCTCGTCGACTCGGCACTCAGCCGGCGAGAGCCTTCTCGGCCTCGCGGGTCAGGTCGCTCTTGTCGGCACGCGCCGCCCGCAGGCGGGACATGACGACCGCGCCACCGGCGATGAGCGCGGCGACGACGGCGATGGACACGCGCGCCGTCGTGCTGGCGTCGGTGCCCACCGAGACGGCCACGACGGCCGGCGCGATGAGCAGCGAGACCAGGTTCATCACCTTGATCAGCGGGTTGATGGCCGGTCCGGCGGTGTCCTTGAACGGGTCACCCACGGTGTCGCCGATGACCGCCGCCGCGTGGGCGTCGGACCCCTTGCCACCGAAGTTGCCGTCCTCGACGATCTTCTTCGCGTTGTCCCAGGCGCCGCCCGAGTTGGCCAGGAAGACCGCCATGAGCACGCCGGTCGCGATGGCCCCGCCGAGGAACCCGGCGAGCGGTCCGACCCCGAGGCCGAAGCCGACGGCGATCGGCGCGAACGCCGCGAGCAACCCGGGCGTCGCCAGCTCCCGCAGGGAGTCACGGGTGCAGATGTCCACGACCTTGCCGTACTCCGGTCGCACCTCGTACGTCATGATCCCGGGGTTCTCCCGGAACTGGCGCCGGACCTCGAAGACGATCGCCCCGGCTGCGCGGGTCACGGCGTCGATGGCCAGCCCCGAGAACAGGAACACCGTCGCGCCACCGAGGATCACGCCGACCAGGGTGACCGGGCTGATGATGCTGTAGTTGAGCATCGAGGCCGTGATGTCGTCGGTGACGTCCCCCGCGGTGCGCAGAGCGCTCGCCACCGCCTCGGCGTACGACCCGAACAGCGCGGTCGCCGCGAGGACGGCCGTCGCGATCGCGATGCCCTTGGTGACGGCCTTCGTGGTGTTGCCGACGGCGTCCAGGTCCGTGAGGATCTGCGCGCCCTCGGGAGTCACGTCGCCGGACATCTCCGCGATGCCCTGCGCGTTGTCGCTCACGGGCCCGAACGTGTCCATGGCGACGATGACGCCGACCGTGGTCAGCAGGCCGCAGCCGGCCAGCGCGATGAGGAACAGCGACAGCGCCACCGAGCCGCCGGCCAGCAGGAACACGCCGCAGATCGCCGCGGCGATGATGCCCGCGGTGTAGACGGCGGACTCGAAGCCGACCCCGATGCCCGAGAGGACCACCGTGGCCGCGCCGGTGAGCGTGGTGCGCGCGACGTGGAGCGTCGGCTTGCTCGTCGTGCCCGTGAAGTAGCCGGTGACCCAGAGGATGATCCCGGCCAGGACGACGCCGATGGCCACCGCGATCGAGGCGATGAGGCGCGGGTCCCCGGCGTGCGTCTCCAGACCGGCCGTGCCGCCCGTGAAGTCCGCGAAGGTCGACGGCAGGTAGACGAACGCCGCGATCGCCGAGAGGCCCACGCCGACGAGCGCCGAGATGTAGAAGCCGCGGTTGATGGCCGCCAGCCCGCTCTCCGCGCCGCGCACCCGCGTGATGAAGACGCCGAGGACCGCGACCAGCGCGCCCATCGCCGTGACGATCAGCGGGAAGACCAGACCCTGCTCACCGAACGCCGCCTTGCCCAGGATGAGCGCGGCGACCAGCGTCACGGCGTAGGACTCGAACAGGTCGGCGGCCATGCCCGCGCAGTCGCCCACGTTGTCGCCCACGTTGTCCGCGATCGTGGCGGCGTTGCGCGGGTCGTCCTCCGGGATGCCCTGCTCGACCTTGCCGACGAGGTCGGCGCCCACGTCGGCCGCCTTGGTGAAGATGCCGCCGCCGACACGCATGAACATGGCGAGCAGCGCCGCACCGAAGCCGAAGCCCTCGAGGACCGCCGGCGCCTCCGCCTTGTAGAGCAGGACGACGGACGCGGCGCCGAGCAGGCCGAGGCCCACGACGCTCATGCCCACGAACCCGCCGGTCCGGAACGCGATGCGCGCGCCCTCTGCACGCCCACCCTTCTCGGACGCGGCGGCGGCCACCCGGACGTTGGCCCGCGTGGCCAGCCACATGCCCAGGTACCCGATCGCGGCGGAGAACCCGGCGCCGATCAGGAAGAAGACCGACCGACCGACCTTGACGCCGCTGTCGCCCGGCAGCAGGAAGAGCAGGGCACAGACGACGACCGCGAAGAGGGCCAGGGTGCGGAACTGGCGGCTCAGGTACGCCGCTGCCCCTTCCTGGACCGCGCGCGCGATCTCGCGCATGGACTCGGTCCCCTCACCGGCCGCGAGCACCTGACGGCGCAGCACAACGGCGATGAGCAGGGACGCGACCGCAACGGCCGCGATGACACTGACGATCGTGATGCTCGTTGACCCGAGCTCGACCATGCATCCTCCTCGGACATCAGCGAGGCCCCCCTGACCGCGCCTGTCACGCAGCCCCGTTGCTGTGCGACCCGGTGAGTCTAGCCAGCAGATGTGACGTGGATCGCACCACCACGCGTCCATCGTGTTCACCCCCAACCGTTCCGATGTGACGGACGTCTGGGTGGGTGACGGTCGGGAGAGGAGACGCGTGGGCTGGGAGCAGGAGCTCGGGGCGCTGGTCGCCGCACCGGCCGCACGAGGTCGAGTGGGGCGAGGCGTACGTCCGCCACGTCATCCTCACCACGTACCTGGACGCCTACCGCTCCACGGCACCCTCGCGAAGATCACCCATCTGCTCGCCGACGGCCCCGGTGCCGACGAGGAGGCTGCCGCCGGGCCTACAGTGCCGACGTGCACACGCGACTGAGCGCCGGGCTGGCCGCCCTGCTGGTCGCCGTGGCCGTCGCGGGGTGCACGAGCCGACCCGAGGCCGCACCGCCGGCCACCGCGAGCCCCACGCCGGTCGCGACGCCGACCACCGACCCCGTGGTCCTCCCCGCCGGCGACCCGGCGCTGCCGTTCGGCGCCTGCGGCGCGCTGGCCGACGCGACCCCGGCCCTGCCTGTGACCACCTCGTTCCTCCCGGTCGTCGAGCTGCGGGCCACCACCGTGCAGGCGGGCGAGCCGCTGCGGTTGTCGGCCGGCGTCGGACTCACCTACGACGACAGCGCGCCGGCGGGCGACGGCGTGACGCCCGGCACAGGTCCCACGTTCGCGGTCCTCCACGACGGGGTCGTCGTCGCCACCGGCGACGTCTACCGGGGGCACCCCGCGCCCCCGGCCATCCAGCCGGCGTACGGCGAGTCGAGCCCGACCGAGTACGTGGGCAGCCTCGACCTCGCCGTGTGCGACGCGGGTGACGGTCCGGCGACCCCGGGCCGCCCGCTGCCTGCGGGCGCCTACTCGCTCGTGCCCTGGGCGGAGGTGGGTCGGCTCGACGCGGAGACGGACGACCTGTCGTGGGAGGAGCTCGAGGAGCTGGCGAAGGATCCCGCGTCGACGGACAGCATCGCCGTCGGCAGCGCCGTGGCGTTCAGCATCGAGGGCACGGCGACCGACGTCGCCGTCCCGGAGTGGTCGACCGTCGGCATGGACGCCGGCCCCTTCCAGGACCCGGTCACCTGCGGGGACGCCGAGCCGGCGGCGCCGCTGTCGCCGTGGCTGCTCACGCTCGACGTCACCCCCACGACCACCACGCTGGCGGCGGGCACCCCGCTGACCGTCACCGGCGAGCTGCGGTTCGCCGGCGCCGACCGCACGGCGGCATTCCTCGGCTGGCAGGTGGAGTACGTCGCGGTCCAGGACGGCGTCGTCGTCGGCGACACCCAGCTGACGTACGACGGCATGCTGCACGGCGTCGACCTCGGCCACGGCGACACGGTGCCGCAGGAGCGTTCGGCGGTCCTGACCGAATGCCTCGACGGCGGCTGGACCGACGGACCGCCGCTCCCCGCGGGGGTCTACACGATCTACCCGCGCATGCTCCTCGCCGCCGTGCTGCTGCCCGACGGCACGCCGCGGGACGACGGCGACCCGGTGCCCGACATCATGGGCCGACCGTTCACCGTGACGCTCACGAGCTGAGCGCGGCCTCGACCGTCTCCTGCACGGTGAACACCTGCAGCAGCGCGGTGATGCGGAAGACCTTGAGCAGCCGCTCGGAGTCGATCACCAGCTGCAGCTGGCCGCCGGCCAGCCGGACCTTCTTCAGGGTGCCGACGAGCACGCCGAGGCCGGTCGAGTCCATGAACGTCACGGCCCGCAGGTCGATGACGAGGTCGGTGCGGTCGCGCTCGAGGAGCTCCGACAGCTGGTCGCGCAGGGCGTCGGCGGACGACACGTCGATCTCGCCCTCGACCTCGACGACGGTCCGGGGACCGATGTCCCGGCTGGTCACACGCACATCCACGCGGGTCCCCTCTCTTGGGGGCATTCAAACAGAGTGGACGCCCCGCGACGAGGACGGGTTACCCCGGCAACCGCCGTGCGGCGGCGAGGGCCGCCCGGTACTCGCTCGTCGTCCCGTCCGGCCGGGCCTCCTGCAGCACGTGGTCGCGCACCCCGAGGTCCGCCAGGACCGCGGTGAGCTCCTCGACGTCGGCGGCGCCGAGCACCGTCGGGTCGACGGTCGTGCGCACCTGCACGTCGACGCCCGCGTCGAGGACGAGCCGGAGGGACGCGAACGCGGCGTCGGCGCTCGTCGTCGGCCCGCCGACCCGGGTGATCGCGCGGTAGAGCCGCGCCGGCGCCTTGATGTCGAGACCCACCCAGTCGACGTGCGGGAGCACCGCCGCCAGCCGGCGCGGATAGGCGCCGGCCGTGTGCAGGCCGACGCCGAACCCCACGGCCCGGACCTCGCGCGCGGCGTCGGCCAGCCCGGCCTGCCTCGTCGGCTCCCCGCCCGAGAGGACGAGGCCGTCGAGCAGGCCGTGCCGGCGACCGAGCAGGTCGAGCACGTCCTCCCACGGCACGGTCCCCGGCGCGCGGGGGTCGAGGATCGCCGCGTTGTGGCAGTAGGTGCACCGCCACGGGCAGCCCTGCAGGAAGGCGGTCGCGACGAGGCGGCCGGGCCAGTCGCACGACGAGAGCGGGACCAGCCCCGCGATCGCGAGCCCGCTCATACCAGGACGGCCTCCCGGAACGGCGTCCGCTCGGCGTGCTCGCCCTGCTTGCCCACGTTGAACGAGCTCACGGGCCGGTGGTACCCCATGACCCGCGTCCACACCTCGCAGACCACCGGCTCGGACCCGGGCCACTCGTCGGCGCACCGCGGGCACGTCGGCTGCTCGCCCGCGAGGTAGCCGTGGCGCGGGCAGATCGAGAACGTCGGGGTGACCGTCAGGTACGGCAGCCGGAAGCTCGACAGGGCGCGGCGGACCAGCGTCCGGCACGCGTCCGGGCTGGACAGGCGCTCCGCCATGTAGAGGTGCAGGACCGTGCCGCCGGTGTACTTGGTCTGCAGCTCGTCCTGCCGGGCGAGGGCTTCGAACGGGTCGTCGGTGTACCCGACGGGCAGCTGCGAGGAGTTCGTGTAGTACGGGTGGTCGGGCGTGCCGGCCTGCAGGATCCCGGGGAACCGGCGCAGGTCCTCCTTGGCGAATCGGTACGTCGCACCCTCGGCCGGGGTCGCCTCGAGGTTGTAGAGGTGGCCGGTCGCCTCCTGCAGCTCGACCATCCGCGCCCGGACGTGGTCGAGCACCCGGACGACGAGGGCGTGGCCGCGGTGGTCGACGAGGCCGTACCGGTCGCCCGTGAGGTTGCGGACCATCTCGTGCAGCCCGTTGACGCCGATCGTCGAGAAGTGGTTGTCGAGCGTGCCCAGGTAGCGACGCGTGTACGGGAACAGGCCGTCGTCGATGAGCCGCTGGATCAGCGAGCGCTTGAGCTCCAGCGACGTGCACGCGAGGTCGATGAGCCGGTCGAGGGCGGTGATCAGGCCCGCCTCGTCGTCCTTGTGGAGGTACCCGAGCCGGCCGCAGTTGATGGTCACCACGCCGATCGACCCGGTCTGCTCCGCGGACCCGAACAGGCCGTTGCCGCGCTTGAGCAGCTCGCGCAGGTCCAGCTGCAGGCGGCAGCACATCGACCGGACGTCGCCCGGGTTGAGCTCGGAGTTGAGGAAGTTCTGGAAGTACGGCAGCCCGTACTTGGCGGTCATCGCGAACAGGCGGTCCGCGTTCTCGCTGTGCCAGTCGAAGTCCTTGGTGACGTTGTACGTGGGGATCGGGAACGTGAACACCCGGCCCGACGCGTCACCGTCGGTCATCACCTCGATGTAGGCGCGGTTGATCAGGTCCATCTCGCGCTGGAGCTCGCCGTACGTGAAGTCGCACGGCTGGTCGGCCACCAGCGGGACCTCGTCGCGCAGGTCGTCCGGGCAGGTCCAGTCGAACGTGAGGTTGGTGAACGGCGTCTGGGTGCCCCACCGCGACGGGACGTTGAGGTTGTAGACGAGCTCCTGGACGCCCTGCAGCACCTGCGGGTACGTCAGGCCGTCGAGCCGCACGTACGGCGCCATGTACGTGTCGAAGGAGCTGAACGCCTGCGCGCCGGCCCACTCGTTCTGCATGGTGCCGAGGAAGTTGACGATCTGGCCGATCGCGGAGCTGAAGTGCCGCGGCGGGCGGGCGTCGACCTTGCCGGGCACGCCGTTGAGGCCCTCCTGCAGCAGCGTCCGCAGCGACCAGCCGGCGCAGTAGCCGGACAGCATGTCGAGGTCGTGGATGTGCAGGTCGCCCTCGCGGTGCGCCTCGCCGATCTCGGCCGGGTAGACGTGGCTGAGCCAGTAGTTGGCGACGACCTTGCCGCTGGTCTGCAGGATCAGCCCCCCGAGGGAGTAGCCCTGGTTGGCGTTGGCGGCCACGCGCCAGTCGCTGCGGTCGAGGTACTCGTCGATCGACGAGCCCACCTCGACGACCACTCGCTCGGACATGGGGCACTCCTCGTCGTCGGGGATCGGGTGCGCCAGTTCTATGCCCGGGCCTGTTCCGGCCCGGGGGACCTACGTCCCTGCCGCCGGCCGCCGTGCGGCAGGTCCGCGCGAGTCGGCGGCGTGTCGCTCCGGAGCCCTCGTCGTGTCGCTCCGGCGCCCTCGTCGTGACCCGCGCGACCTCGTCACGTCGCCCGGTCCCGAGTGGCCCGTCAGCCGCGGACGAAGCGCACCGGGTCGCCCGGGCGGAGCTGCCCGAGCAGCCCGAGCGCGTGCCGACGGAGCACCGCGGCCACCGGGTAGCCGCCGGTCACCGGGTGGTCGACCGAGAACACGACGGGCTGCCCGTCCGGGGGGATCTGGACCGCGCCGACGACGAGGCCCTCCGAGGGGAGCTCGCGCCCGACGCGCTCCGGCGTTCGGCTGACGGCCGGCCCGTCGAGCCGCACGGCCACCCGGTTCGTCGCCGGCGTCACGTGGTACTCGTGCGGTCCGCACAAACGGGCGAGCGGGTCGACGAACCAGTCGGCGTGCGGCCCGGGCACCACCGGGAGCAGGACGTGGTCGGGCCACGACCGGACCGGTGCGACGTCGATCAGCGGCCAGCCCTCGGGCGCCGGCCCGACCGGCAGGACGTCGCCGGGGGCCAGCACGGCCGGACCGAGGCCGGCCAGCTGGTCGGTGCTCCGCGAGCCGAGCACCGATGGCACGTCGATACCCCCGCGCACCGCCACGTAGGTCCGCAGGCCGGAGACGACGGTGCCGAGCAGCAGCTCCGCGCCCGCGGACAGCTCCAGCACGGCCTCGTGGCCCACCGGCCGGTCGTCGACCCATGCCGGCCCGCGCGCGCCGGTCAGCGCCACCGTGAGGTCCCCGCGGGCGCGCAGCCGCAGCCCACCGAGCAGCACCTCGAGCCCAGCGGCCCCCTCGTCGTTGGCGACGAGCCGGTTGCCCAGCCGCAACGCAGCCGCGTCGGCGGCCCCCGACCGTCCGACGCCGATGTGCGCCCAGCCCGGCCGCCCGAGGTCCTCGACCAGCGTGAGGAGACCGGGCTCGACCACCTCGATCGCGGCCGTCATGACATCGCGGCCGTCATGACGCCGTGAACCGCACGCGGGTGCCCGGCCGGAGCAGCGCCGGCGGTTCCGCGTCCACGTCGAAGAGGGTCGTCCCGCAGCGGCCCAGCAGACGCCACCCGCCCGGCGTCGCGGCCGGGTAGACCGCGCTGAACGTGTCGGCGATCGCGACCGAGCCCGCCGGCACCCTCGGGCGAGGGCTGTCGAGCCGGGGCACCCGCAGCGCGGGGTCGAGACCCGTCAGGTAGGCGAAGCCGGGCATGAAGCCGCCGAACGCCACCGTGTACCGCGCACCCGTGTGCCGGGCGACGACCTCGTCCACGGTCAGGCCGGTCAGCCGCGCGACGTCCGCGAGGTCGGGACCGTCGTAGTCGACCTCCAGGACGACCTCCGTCCCCACGGCCTGCGCGCTCGCGGACCGCCCCGCCCACCAGCGCTCCACCGGGAGCTCGCGGGCGTCCTCGCCGTCCCGCACCCGCAGGAGCAGGGTCCGCGCGGCAGGCACCTGGTCGACGATCGTCGCGGCGTCCGGGTCGGTCGCCCGCGCTGCCCGGATCGCGTCGTCGAGGGCGCGGACCTCGTCGAGACCCGGCAGCTCGACGAGCACGGCGTCCTCCCCGTAGGGGAGCACCCGCAGGTCGCGCGCGTCGGTCATGCTCCGATCCTGCCCGACGGGCGGTCGTCACGGGCGAGCACGACCCGGCCGCTCGGCGGGCGTCCGGCGCCGCCGAGGGCGCGCCGTCAGCGCGTGGACGGATTGGGCGCGACGAACKGCTCGACGCGCACCCCGCCGGCCTCGAGCGCACCGCGGACCGAGACCGCGAGGGCCGCGGCACCCGGGGTGTCCGAGTGCACGCACACCGACTCCGCCCCGACGCGCACATCGGTGCCGTCGACGGCGCGCACGAATCCCTCGGTGGCGAGTCGCACGACGCGCGCGGCAACCTCGTCGGCGTCGGTGACCAGCGCACCCGGCTCCGCGCGCGGGACCAGCGTGCCGTCGGCGCGGTACCCGCGGTCGGCGAACGCCTCGGTGACCGCTCGCAGGCCACGGCGCGACGCCGCGACGAGGACGGCGGACCCGGGCAGCCCGACGACCGGCAGGTCACCGACGGCGTCGACGACGGCCCGAGCGTGCGCCTCGTGGTGGACGACCGCGTTGTAGAGGGCACCGTGCGGTTTCACATAGGCCACGCGCGCGCCGACGCCGCGCGCGATCCGCCGCAGCGTCGCGAGCTGCTGCGCGACCTGCGCCTGGAGCTCGTCCGCCGGGACGTCGAGGAACCGGCGGCCGAAGTGCTCGCGGTCGAGGTAGGACACGTGCGCCCCGACCGCGACGCCGCGCTCCGCCGCCGCACGACAGACCGCGGCCATGATCCGCTCGTCTCCGGCGTGGAAGCCGCAGGCGACGTTCGCGCTGGTCACCACGTCGAGCAGCTGCGCGTCGAGGCCGTCGACCCCGGGTGTCCAGGGGTCGATCTCCTCGCCGAGGTCGCAGTTGAGATCGATCCGCGTGGCCATCCCCCGATCCTGCCCCGCCCGGCCGTCGGTCGCTGCAGGTTCGTCCCGTCGTGCCCGTCACGCGCGCCGATCACGCCTGCCGGTCACGTCCTCGCCCGGTGCGAGGATGTGCGCGTGGTCCGCACCGGTGAGCTGCTCGACGTGCTGCTCGCCGCTGGACGGCGAGCAGATCGAGCGACGCACGTGCGACAGATCCCGGCGCGCCCCGGCACGCAGGCGGACTGGCCCGCGTGGGCTGACGCCGACCTGATCCACGGGTACCGGTCGCTCGGCGTGGACCGCCCCTGGTTGCACCAGGTCGAGGCCGCCGACGCCGCCTGGTCCGGCCGCCACACGGTGCTGGCCACCTCGACCGGCTCCGGCAAGTCGCTGGCGTTCTGGCTCCCCGCGCTCACCACCAGCCGCGCCGCTGCGGCCGGATCCCTGCTCGACCCCGGCCGCATCGAGACCGTCAGCCGCCGCGCCACCACGCTGTACCTGTGCCCGACCAAGGCGCTCGCCGCGGACCAGCTGGCCGCCCTGGACCGCCTGCTGGTCGCCGCGAGCACGCGCGACGTCCGCGTGGCCACGTGCGACGGCGACACCTCGCTCGACGAGCGGCGCTGGGTCCAGGAGCACGCGGACGTGGTGCTCACGAACCCCGACTTCCTGCACTTCGCGCTGCTCCCCCAGCACCGGCGCTGGGCGCGGCTGCTCGGGTCGCTCAGGTACGTCGTCGTCGACGAGTGCCACGCGTTCCGGGGCGTCTTCGGCGCGCACGTCGGGCTCGTCCTGCGGCGACTGCGCCGGCTCGCCGCCTCCTACGGTGCGACGCCGACGTTCCTGCTGGCGTCCGCGACGACGTCCGACCCGGCCGCGAGCGCGGCGCGGCTGATCGGCGTCGAGCCGTCCGAGGTCACCGCCGTCACCGACGACGCCTCCCCGGCCGGCCGCAAGACGTTCGTGCTCTGGCAGCCGCCGGAGCTGCCCGGCGTCGAGGCCCCGTGGTCGTCGCTGCTCCCCGCCGACGACCCCTGGGCCACCCCGCTCGCCCTCCCTGCGCACGTGACCCGCGGGGTGGACGACCTGAGCCCGCCGGCTCCCGACGACATCTGGGGCGTGCCCGTCGCCGACACCGACCGGCCCGCGCTCGACCGGTCCGACGACCCCGTCGTGCTGGCCGACCTGCTCGCGGTCGCCTTCCAAGGCACCGAGGGCTCCGGGCCGCTCGGCACAGGCGAGCGCGTCGTCGCGGAGTCGCCCGACCGCCCCCGCCGCACCGCGACCGCCGAGATCGCCGACCTCCTCGCCGACCTCACCGCTGCGGGCGCCCGCACCCTCGCGTTCACGCGGTCGCGACGCGGTGCCGAGTCGGTGGCGGCCACCACGCGGGCGCACCTCGAGGAGATCGACCCCACGCTCGCCCACTCCGTCTCCGCGTACCGCGGCGGCTACCTCCCGGAGGAGCGCCGCGCGCTCGAGGCCGCCATCCGGTCCGGGTCGCTGCGCGCTCTCGCGACCACCAACGCCCTCGAGCTCGGGGTCGACATCTCGGGGCTCGACGCCGTCCTGATCGCCGGCTGGCCCGGCACCCGGGTGTCGCTGTGGCAGCAGGCCGGCCGCGCCGGGCGGGCAGGCACCGACGGGCTCGTCGTCCTCGTCGCGCGCGAGGACCCGCTCGACACCTTCCTGGTGCACCACGCCGAGGCCATCTTCGACACCCCGGTCGAGGCGACGGTGTTCGACACCACCAACCCGTACGTGCTCGCCCCGCACCTGTGCGCCGCCGCGGCCGAGCTGCCCCTGCGGTCCGAGGAGCTCGACCTGTTCGGCCCGCGGACCGCGGAGCTGCTCGGCGAGCTGGTCCAGCGCGGCACGCTGCGTCGACGGCCGTCCGGCTGGTACTGGACCCACAACGAGTCGGCGAGTCGCCTGACCGACCTGCGCGGGTCCGGCGGCGACCCGGTGCGCGTGGTCGAGTCCGTCACCGGACGCATGCTCGGCACGGTCGATGCCGGGTCCGCGGACTCGACCGTGCACGACGGCGCGGTCTACGTCCACCAGGGGGCCACGTTCGTCGTCGACGAGCTGCGCCTCGAGGACGGCGTCGCACTGGTCACCCGTCGCGACGTCGACTACGGCACCTGGGCCCGATGGGTCACGACCACGGAGATCCAGTCCGTCGACGCCGAGGTGCCCTGGGGGCCGGTGACCTGGGGATTCGGTTCCGTCGACGTCACGACGAAGGTCCTCGGCTACCAGCGCAAACGCATCCCCGACCTGCAGGTGCTGGGCAGCGAGGAGCTCGACCTGCCCGCTCGGACGCTGCGCACGACGGCCGTCTGGTGGACCGCGCCGGCCGAGGTCCTTCTGGCGGCCGGCGTCACCGTCGAGACCGCCCCCGGCGCCCTGCACGCCGCCGAGCACGCGTCGATCGGCCTCCTCCCGCTCCTGGCGACCTGCGACCGCTGGGACCTCGGCGGCCTGTCCACCGCGCTGCACGTCGACACCGAACAGGCGACCGTCTTCGTGCACGACGCCTACCCCGGCGGCGCCGGCTTCGCGGAGCGCGGCTTCACGCTCGGCGCGACCTGGCTCCGAGCCACCCGCGACGCGATCGCCGCCTGCCGCTGCTTCTCCGGCTGCCCCGCGTGCGTCCAGTCCCCCAAGTGCGGCAACGCCAACAGCCCGCTCGAGAAGGCCGCCGCGATCCGCCTCCTCGACGCCGTGCTTGCCCACGCCCCGACCTCCTGACCCACCGCCCCTCTCGAGCCGGCACGGACGCGCCGCTGATTGCCGTCTCACTCGGCGACTCCCCACTGGCCGACGACGGACCCGCCGCCCCTTGTCGGGTCATTCGGCGACCGCCTCGCGAACCGAGGACGGACCCGATCGTGCGCCGGCCGTGGCGTCCCCGGCAGCGGCCCGGACCACCACCCGGACCCGCACGACGCCGGACCCCTCGTCCGCGCAGTCGGCCAGCCGAGCGCCGTTGCGCCGGACCACCTCGGCGGCTGCCGCGCACGCCTCCGGACCGGCGGCGTCGCGCAGGGCGGTTGCACCGGCGAGCGCCCCGAGGTCCGCGGCCGACTGCGCTCGCCCGCGAGCCAGCTGCGCGGAGGCGAGCAGCCCGAGGAGCCCGGCGACGACCAGCGCCGCCGCCATCAGCGCGAGGAGCAGCACGGTGCCGGAACCGCGGTCGGAGGACGGGAGGCGGCACTTCCGGATCACGGCTCCGCCTTCGCCACCGCAGTGGCGTGTGCGCGCACCGGCGCGCCTTGCCACGCGCCGATCGCCGCCGAGACCTCCACGGTGACCCACCCGCCCGCACGACCGACGTCGACGGTGGCGCTCCCGCCGGCCACCCGCCGCGCCGTCGCGCTCACCGTCTCATCCGTCTCCCCGAGCGCCGCCGCCCGGGCTCCGGCGCGCGCCGCGTCGGTGCACCGCGTCTGCGCGATCGCCGCCGAAGCGACCGTGAGCAGTGCGACCAGCAGGAGCGCGACGGCCGGCAGCCCGACCGCCATCTCGGCCGTGACACTGCCCCGGTCCGAGCGCGCCGCGCCGCTCACAGCGACAGCGCCTGCCGGATGATGCCCATGAGCAGCCCCTTCACCTCGTTCCCCTTGAGGATCACGACGAGCAACCCGGCGAAGCCCACCGCAGCCAGCGTCGCGATCGCGTACTCGGCCGTGGCCATCCCGGCGTCGGCCACCTGCCCGCCCACGCGCCGGGCGCGGGCGTGCCAGACCGGACCCAGCCGTGGCAGCACCGCGCGGCGTCGGCGCGTCGCGAGCAGCACGTCGGCGAGGACCGGAGCGACCGGCCGGATGGCGGCGGCCGCGGCGGGAGTCGGCCCGTCGCCGTCATCCCGCGGGTTCGACAGGCAGGTCCCCGCCGGCTCTGACGTTCCTGTGGTGTCGATCGTCATGACGTCTCCTCTCGTCGCGCCACGGAGGTTCCGGCGCCGCACCAGAGTCGGCCGGAGCGGGAGCGGCCGTGGGGCTCGACGGCGAAGTCGTGGACGGCACGACCGACGCGCGGGCTGTGGACGGCTCGGCAGCGCTGAGCGGTCGCCGTGCGTCACGGGCGTCACCCGAACAGGTCGCCGGCCAGGCTGAGGATCATCGGCACGAGTCCCAGCAGGACGAACGCGGGCAGGAAGCAGAGGCCCAGCGGCAGGACGAGGTGGACCCCGAGCGCGCCGGCCGCCGCCCGGGAACGGGTGCGGCGGTCCCGCCGAATCTGACCCGCGCGCCCGCGCAACGCGGGTCCGGGCGCCGACCCCGTGGTCCAGCTCGGTTCCAGGACGGAGACGGCCTCGGCCAGCGGCGGCGCGGCTCCCGCCCATGCTGACTGCCAGGGCGCACCCAGGAGCAGGGCGGTCGCGCCCGCGGTCAGCGCGTCTCCCTGGACTCCCCCGACAGCCTCGCCCACCGCCGCCAACGCCCGCGGCACCGATGCCCCGGCGGCGATCGCGACGTCGATCAGGTCGAGGAGCAGGACCGCGTCCACGGGCGTCGGAGGTGCCGACCGGCGCACGACCCGCGCGACCGCGCGCGGGCGGTCCACCGGCCCCGCGCTCACCCACCACCACGGTGCGGTCGCCGCGGACACCGACACCGCCACCACCATCGCGACGGCGACCGGGCTCACGGCCGGGCGGCCCGGCGCAGGAGGGCCGCGGTCCACCACCGGCCGACCAGGAGCAGTCCCACGCCGAGGGCCGCTGCCGTCGTCCCGAGCCCGCCCGACAGGACGACGCCGAGGGGATCGGCCCCGAGCACCGCGCCGAGCACCAGGCCGAGCAGCGGCAGCCACGCCAGCACCCGGGCTGTCGCGCGCGGGCCCGCCAGCGCCGCCCGGCGCTCGCCCTCGGCCTCCTCGTCGGCCGCGACGGCGGAGGCGATCCGCTCCAGCACGCCGGCCAGAGGCGCACCGAGCTCGTCGGAGAGGCGCGCGGCCGCCACGACGGCGAGGGCCCGCTGACGCGCACCGTCGCTGCGCCGGTCGGCACGGCGCCAGCGCAGACGGAACCGACCGCGCTCCGCACGACGGCGCCCTGGCGGACCCGCCCGAGCCGTCGCCGCCAGGAGCGACTCCACCGTGGGCTCTGGGGAGCCGAGCGCGTAGGCCCACGCGTCGGTCGGGCTCGCACCAGCCCGAAGCTGCGCCGACGTCGCCAGCAGGATCGCTGAGACGTCCCTCTCCGCGCGGCCCGGCGATCGCGCGCCCGCTGCCCCGGGTCGGCGGTCAGCGCCCCCCGCCAACCACCGCCGGCGCCCTCCGCACACGACCAGAACCGCGAGCGCCACCAGCAGGCCGACGGCCACGCTCATCGCGCGTCCCCGACGCCCGCGAGCCCGAGCCGGGCTGCGAGCTGCGGCCAGCCCGGTCCGGACTCGGTCACGCCCGCCGCGTCGCAGCGAAGGGCGCACGCGACCTCGAGCGCGCCGGACGAGTCGCGCCGCACGACGCCGACCTCGGCCAGATAGCGCCGGCCGCGGTCCGCGGAGACCCGTCGGAGATGAAGGACCGCGTCGAACGCGCTGGACGCCTGCGCCGCCACGGCGTCCCGCGACATCCCGGCCAGGGCGGCGAGCGCCTCGAGCCGGGCGGGCACGTCCGCGGCCGCGTTGGCGTGCACCGTCGCGCAGCCGCCGTCGTGCCCGGTGTTCAGGGCGGTGAGCACCTCGCGGACCTCGGCGCCGCGACACTCCCCGAGCACGATGCGGTCGGGCCGCATGCGCAGGGCGTGCCGGACCAGGTCCGCCAGGTCGACGCGGCCGGCGCCGTCGACGTTGGCCCGCCGGGAGAGCAGGCGGACGACGTGCGGGTGCGCCGGCGCGAGCTCGCCGGCCTCCTCGACGACGAGGATGCGCTCGTCGTGCGGCACGAGCGAGAGCAGGGCCGCCAGCAAGGTGGTCTTGCCCGAGCCGGTCGCCCCCGAGACCAGCAGGTTGGCGCGCGAGGTGACGAGCGCACGGACCACCGGGACCAGGGCCGGCGCCAGCGTGCCCGACGCCACGAGCTGGTCGAGGGTGAACGCGCGCGACCGCACCGCCCGCAGGCTGATCAGGGCACCCGCGTCGGCGATCGGCGGCAGCACCGCGTGCAGCCGGGTCCCGTCGGGGAGCCGGGCGTCGACGGCCGGCGAGGCGTCGTCCAGGCGCTGGCCACCCGCGGCCGCCAGCCGCACGGCGAGCGTCCGCACGTCCTCGGCGGTCCCGAGGTCCACCGCGGTCCGGACCAGCCGCCCCGCACGCTCGACCCAGACGTCCCGCGGGCCGTTGACCAGCACGTCCGTCACCTGCGGGTCCTCCAGCAGCACCTGCAGCTGACCCGCCCCGAACAGCTCGTCGCGGACGGTCCGGGTCACCGACCCGAGGGCGCTGGAGCCCAGCACCGCGCCGGCGTCCCGCGCCGCGGCCTCGACGGCGGCGCCGACCGCGTCCGAGTCCCGGCCGACCCGCGCCCGGACGGCGTCGAGGAACTCCGGACCGACCGGCGTCACCGTCCGAGCTCCCGCTCGAGCGCACCGACGAGCCGGACGACGGCCCGGGCCGTCCGACCGCGCCGCGGCAGCGCACCGTGCTCGAGCGCCGACGGAAGTGCCCTGTCGGGCGGCAGCGTCGACAGCACGGGCAGCCCGGCCGCGGCCGACAGCTCGGACGCTCCGAGGCCGCCGGGCGCGGGGCCGCGGGCGACGAGCCACGTGGGCACGCCGTCCAGCCGGGGTCGCAGGGCCAGGACCCCCGCGACCGTGCGCAGGTCCCGCGGCGCGACCACGAGCACCGCGTCGCACGCCCCCGCGACCGACTCCCCGGCCACCGTCGCGGGGCGGTCGAGGTCCACCACGAGCGCTCCCGCCTCGAGCGTCAGCGCGTGCAGGACGTCGGCGACGACCGCCGGCTCGGGCGCGCCCGGACGGTCGCGGTCCGCGCTGAGCACCGCGCAGGCCCCCCACCGCGGCAGCAGCGCGAGCACGTCCGCGCCGGACACGTCGCCGCGCGCGTCCGCGAGGTCGGGCCAGCGCACGCCGTCCGCGGACTCGAGCCCGAGGAGCACGTCGATCCCGCCCGACGCGCGGTCGAGGTCCACCAGGACGGTCGCGGTCCGGTGCGCGAGGGAGCGGGCGACGGAGGCGGCCAGCGTCGAGGCGCCGGCGCCGCCGCGGCCGCCGACCACGCCGAGCACGAGCGCGCGCCGGGCGGGCGTGACGACCGCCGGCCAGGCCGGGAGGACCGATCGGGCCCCGTCGAGGGGGGTCATCAGGTGCACCTCTCGTCCCGCCCGACCTGGCCGTCGGCGCACGACGCACCCTGCCGTCGCGGAGGCCGCCGTGACCCTGCGGAGCACAAAGAGGTGGACACCACAGCGGCAGGGCGGGCTGTGGTCGGCTCGCTGGACGTGTCGGCGCCGGCCACTAGGCTCGCGGCGAACCGCACGGCACCCACCGGCGTCGTGCGCGCCCCCACCACCACGGCCCCGGAGCAGCATGGACGAGGAACCGACGCACGACGCCGCGACGTCGCTGCGCGAGGCGGCGTTCTTCGACCTCGACAAGACGATCATCGCGACGTCGTCGGCCACCGCGTTCTCCCGCCCGTTCCTCGCGGAGGGCCTGCTCACGCGCCGCTCGGTGCTGCGCACGGCCTATGCGCAGCTGCTCTACCTGGTCGGGGGTGCCGACGAGGACCAGACGGAACGCCTGCGCGCGCAGCTGTCCCGCATGGTGGCCGGCTGGGACGTGGCGCAGGTGTCGGCGATCGTCGCCGAGACCCTGCACGAGTCCATCGACCCGACCGTGTACGCGGAGGCCGTGGCGCTGATCGAGGCGCACCACGCCGCGGGACGGGACGTCGTGGTGGTCTCCGCGTCGGGCGCCGAGGTGGTGGAGCCGATCGCCGCGATCCTCGGCGCGGACCGGGTCATCGCGACGCGGATGACGGTGGTCGACGGCCGGTACACGGGCGAGATCGACTTCTACGCGTACGGCGAGAACAAGGCGTCGGCCATCCGGGAGCTGGCCGCGGTCGAGGGGTACGACCTCGACTCCAGCTACGCGTACTCCGACTCGATCACCGACGCCCCGATGCTCGGCACGGTCGGCCACGCGTTCGCGGTGAACCCCGACAAGGCGCTGCGCCGGCTCGCCCTGGAGCGCGGCTGGGGCACGCTCGCGTTCGTCCGGCCGGTCGCGCTGTTCTCGTTCAAGAAGACCGCGCGGATCGCCTCCGTGGGCGGTGTCGCGCTCGTCGTCGCGGCGCTCGTCCTCACCTGGGTCCTCGTTCGTCGGCGGCGTCGAGCCGCCTGAGATCGTCCCGCATCACGGACGAGCGTCCCAGCATCCGGCGGGCGCGGGCGACTGGCCTGCGCGGTCGCCGCCCGGGGTTCCGCTCGTCGAGGACCTGCGGTACCAAAGGATCACAACTGCATGACCGCGAGGGTACCCACGCGCAGGAGAGCCCACCTATGGGCAGGTCGACCGGGCTGGTCCCGTCGCGACCGACACCGGTGCACGCCTGATCACCTTCCGGTCGGCTGTTGGCGGCGGCGCCCCACGGGGCGCCGTCGTTCGTCGTCCTAGGCGAGCGACCCCGCCAGCACGGCATCCGCGACCGCCCGCCCCTCGCCCGCGCCCTCGACCACGGCAGTCCCGTAGGCCCGGATCCACGCGGCGACCCCGTCGGGCGTCCCCGTCGCGAACCCGGCGGCCCCGCCGAGGTACGGGTTGAGCGCGGCGGCCCACGTGGCTTCGGGGACCACCGAGCCCGTCGGGTCGAGCCCCCGCGCCGTCAGCAGCAGGCGGGCGACCGCCCGCGCCGCGAGCCCGTTGCCGGCTCGGAACGGCCGGAGGGCCAGGAGCTCTCCGTGCACGACGGCGCCGACGACGAGGGCGGGCACCGAGGAGGCGCGCACGGCGTCGTCGAGAAGGTCGAGCCGGGCCGCCAACGCGTCGCCGACGGGGGCTTCCCCGAGGCCGGTGAGATCCTGCGGGGGCTCGACCGAGCGCAGGACGCCCAGGTCGGAGTCGCCCAGCCAGCCCTCGCCGACCGCGAGGTGCACCCGCACCAGGAGCTGACGCAGGGGCGGCAGCGCGACCGCTCCGCGCGAGCCCAACGGGGGCATGAGCCCCTCGACCAGCGCGGTCGCACGGAGGGCGCCGACGACGACGGGCGCGTGCCCGCCCTCGGTCGCCAAGGACCGGACCAGCGTCAGCGGCACGCGCACGCCCTCGATCGCGCACGACGACCGGGTCGCCCGCAGGCCGGCCTCGGCCCGCACCTCGGACCCGCGCCGCCGGTAGGCCTCGTGCCACCGGAGCTCCTCGCAGGCGACGCGGGACCGCTCGACGGACTCACGGACCCCGGGGAGCGCGAGGAGGGGTGCGAGGGGGTCGGGCACGCGCCCACCCTACGGAAGAGGCCACAATGGCGAGATGGTGTCACCGAGCGTCTCCTCGTCCATCACGGCGCGGCTGGAGGTGCAGGCCCGACCGACGGCCGTGAGCGAGCTCACGACGGCGATCGAGAAGGCCGGCGGCATCGTCACCGCCCTCGACGTCACGGCGTCGGGCCACGAGCAGATGACGGTCGACGTCACGTGCGCGACGCGGGGCGAGCAGCACGCGGCCGACATCGTGGAGGCCCTCAAGGTCCTCGACGGCGTGGTCGTCGAACGCGTCAGCGACCGCACCTTCCTCATGCACATCGGCGGCAAGCTCTCCATCGAGTCGAAGGTGCCGCTGCGCAACCGCGACGACCTGTCGATGGCCTACACCCCGGGCGTCGCGCGCGTCTGCGAGGCGATCGCCGCCCACCCCGAGGACGCCCGCCGCCTGACCATCAAGCGCAACACGATCGCCGTCGTCACGGACGGCACCGCGGTCCTCGGGCTCGGCAACATCGGGCCGTTGGCCAGCCTGCCGGTCATGGAGGGCAAGGCCGTGCTGTTCAAGCGGTTCGCCGGGATCGACGCCTTCCCCATCGCGCTGGACACCACGGACGTGGACCAGATCGTCGAGACCATCTGCGCGATCGCCCCGGTGTTCGCGGGCATCAACCTCGAGGACATCTCGGCTCCGCGGTGCTTCGAGATCGAGCGGCGCCTGCGCGAGCGGCTGGACATCCCGGTGTTCCACGACGACCAGCACGGCACGGCGATCGTCGTCGTCGCGGCACTGACCAACGCGCTCAAGGTGGTGAAGAAGGACCTCGCCACGGTCCGGATCGTCATGTCGGGCGCGGGGGCGGCGGGCACGGCGGTGCTCAGGCTCCTGCTGGCGGCCGGAGCGAAGGACGTGGTGGTGGCGGACATCGAGGGGGTCGTCCGCGCGGACCGGCCGGGACTCGACGAGTCCCTGTTCTGGACCGCGAGCGTGACGAACCCGCGAGGCATCTCGGGCTCGATCCCCGACGCCCTGCGGGACGCCGACGTCTTCATCGGCGTCTCGGCGCCGGACGTGATCACCGGCGAGGACGTCGCGACGATGGCCCCGGACTCGATCGTGTTCGCGCTGGCCAACCCCCGACCGGAGGTCGACCCCGACGACGCGGCGAAGTACGCGGCCGTCGTCGGCACCGGTCGCTCCGACTTCGCCAACCAGATCAACAACGTGCTCGCGTTCCCCGGCGTGTTCCGCGGGCTCCTGGACGCGCAGTCGCACCGGATCAACGACCGCATGCTGCTGGCCGCGGCCTACGCCCTGGCGTCGGTGGTCACCGACGAGGAGCTCAACCCGACGTACATCGTGCCCAGCGTCTTCAATCCCGAGGTCACCACTGTGGTCGCGGCGGCGGTGACGAAGGCCGCGCACGCGACGTACGACATCTAGACCCGTCGGGCGAGCGCGGCGGCGGCGCGCTGGGTGGCGACGACGAGGTCCGGCGGGACGTCGCCGTCGGCGAACGTGACCGCGAGCCCGGCGATCGGGTGCCCGGTGTGGTCGCGGACCGCGACGGCGACCGATCCGAACCCGGTGGTCACGTCACCGTGCTCCTGCGCCCAGCCGACGCGTCGCGCCTCCGAGAGGACGGTGCGCAGCTCGGAGAGCCGACGAGGACCGACGCCCGTGCGGTCGACGAAGGCCCCGCGGTCCGGGAACAGGGCTCGGACCTGCGCCGGCGGCAGGTCGGCGAGGATCGCCCGCCCGCTGGCGGTGAGGTGCGCGGGCAGCCGCACGCCGACGTCCGTCACCAGCACGGGCCGCCCGGCCGCCCGTTCCTCGACCACGTAGAGGACGTCCCGCCCGTGCAGCACCGCGAGGTGCGCGCTCTCGCCGACCTGGTCGACCAACCGGGCGAGGACCGGCCGCGCCGCGCGAGCCAGCGGCGCCTGCCGGGAGTAGGCCGACCCCAGCTCGAACGCGCCCAGTCCCAGCCCGTAGCGCCGCTCCTCGGGCAGATGGACGACGAACCCGTGCTCGGTGAGGACGGAGAGCAGGTGGTACGTCGTCGACCGCGGCAGGTCGAGGGCGGTCGCCAGGGCGACGGCCGGGAGCGGACCGGTGCGCGAGAGGTGGCGCAGCAGCCGGAGGGTGGCGTCGGCGGCGGGGACGTCGCTCATCGGGGCGGCTCCGAGTGTCTGGGATGCCAGACACTACTCGGTCCGAGCACCTAGGAGCCGGCGTCGCGCCGCGGTGTCATGAACCATGAGCATCAGCACCGCCACCGACACCGTCGTCGTCGGCACCGGCCCCCTCTCGATCGCCGACGTGGTCGCCGTCGCCCGGCACGGCGCGAACGTCCGGCTGTCCGCCGAGGCCCTGGCGGCCATCGCCCGCGGACGCGAGGTCGTCGACGACCTCGCCCGCGACACCCAGCCGCACTACGGCATCTCGACAGGCTTCGGCGCGCTGGCCACCCTGTCCATCCCGGCCGACAAGCGCCGCGACCTGCAGCGCAGCCTCGTCCGCTCGCACGCGGCGAGCACGGGGCCCGAGGTCGAGCGCGAGGTGGTCCGTGCGCTCATGGTGCTGCGCCTGTCCACCCTGGCCACCGGCCACACGGGCGTCCGCCCGGAGACCGCGAGCGCGTACGCCGCGATGCTCGACTCCGGCATCACGCCCGTCGTCCGCGAGTACGGCTCCCTCGGCTGCTCGGGCGACCTCGCCCCGCTGGCCCACTGCGCGCTGGCGCTCATGGGCGAGGGCGAGGTCCGCGACGCCGACGGCACGCTCATGACCGCGGCCGAGGCGGGCATCGTGCCGGTGACGCTCACCGAGAAGGAGGGCCTCGCGCTGATCAACGGCACGGACGGCATGCTCGGCATGCTCGCGCTGGCGCTGCACGACCTGGACACCCTGCTGACGACGGCGGACGTCGCCGCGGCGATGAGCGTCGAGTCGCTGCTGGGCACGGACGCCGTGTTCGCGGCCGACCTCCAGGGCCTGCGCCCGCACCCCGGACAGGCCGCCTCCGCCGCGAACATCCGGGCCGCGCTGCACGGCTCCGGGATCATGGCGAGCCACAAGACCCCGGACTGCACCCGCGTGCAGGACGCCTACTCGTTGCGCTGCGCGCCGCAGGTGCACGGCGCAGCCCGCGACACCGTCTCACACGCCCGGACCGTCGCCGAGCGCGAGCTGCAGGCCGCGATCGACAACCCCGTGATCACCGACGACGGGCGCGTCGAGTCGAACGGCAACTTCCACGGTGCTCCGGTGGGCTACGTGCTCGACTTCCTCGCGATCGCCGTCGCCGACGTCGCGAGCATGTCGGAGCGCCGCACGGACCGGTTCCTCGACGTCTCCCGCAACCACGGGCTCCCCGCGTTCCTGGCGCACGACCCCGGCGTCGACTCCGGGCTGATGATCGCGCAGTACACCGCGGCCGGCCTGGTCTCCGAGCTCAAGCGGCTCGCGGTGCCGGCGAGCGTCGACTCGATCCCGTCGTCGGCGATGCAGGAGGACCACGTGTCGATGGGCTGGCACGCGGCCCGCAAGCTGCGCCGGTCGATCGACGCCCTGACCCGCGTGCTCGGCATCGAGCTCCTCACGGCCGCCCGTGCGATGGACCTGCGCGCGCCGCTGACACCCTCGCCCGTCACGGGGGCCGTCAGGGACCTCCTGCGCGCCGCGGGCATCCCCGGTCCCGGACCGGACACCTACCTCTCCCCCGACCTCGAGACCGCGGCCGACGCGGTCCGTAGCGGTGAGGTCGCCGCCACTGCGCTCGCTGGAATGGAAGGAACCCGCTCATGACCGCCGGCCCCCGCCCCGTCCGCGCCCCGCGCGGCACCACGCTCACCGCCCGCAGCTGGCAGACCGAGGCGCCGCTGCGGATGCTCATGAACAACCTCGACCCCGAGGTGGCCGAGCGGCCCGACGACCTGGTGGTCTACGGCGGGACCGGCAAGGCGGCGCGGTCGTGGGACGCGTACGACGCGATCGTGCGGACGCTGACCACGCTCGGCGACGACGAGACGCTGCTGGTCCAGTCAGGCAAGCCGGTCGGGGTGCTGCAGACGCACGAGTGGGCGCCGCGCGTGCTCATCGCCAACTCGAACCTCGTCGGCGACTGGGCCACCTGGCCCGAGTTCCGCCGGCTCGAGCAGCTCGGCCTGACCATGTACGGGCAGATGACCGCGGGCTCGTGGATCTACATCGGCACGCAGGGCATCCTGCAGGGCACCTACGAGACGCTCGCTGCGGTGGCCGCCAAGTGGTTCGGCGGGACGCTCGCCGGCACGCTGACCGTGACCGGTGGCTGCGGCGGGATGGGCGGCGCGCAGCCGCTCGCGGTGACCCTCAACGGCGGCGCGTGCCTGATCGTCGACGTCGACGGCGAGCGGCTGCACCGGCGGGTCCGCGAGCGCTACCTCGACCGGGTCGCGACGAGTCTCGATGAGGCGATCGCGCTGGTCACCGCAGCGCGCAGGGGGAAGCGAGCACTGTCGGTCGGCGTCGTCGGCAACTGCGCAGCCGTCCTGCCCGAGCTGCTGCAGCGCGGCGTCGAGGTCGACGTCGTCACCGACCAGACATCCGCACACGACCCGTTGTCCTACCTCCCGGTCGGCGTCGACGTCGCGGACTGGGCGTCCTACGCGGCAGCGAAGCCCGAGGAGTTCACGGAACGGGCGCGCGCGTCGATGGCCCGGCACGTCGGCGCGATGGTCGGGTTCATGGATGCCGGCGCCGAGGTGTTCGACTACGGCAACTCGATCCGCGACGAGGCCCGGCAGGGCGGCTACGACCGGGCGTTCGACTTCCCCGGCTTCGTGCCGGCGTACATCCGGCCGCTGTTCGCCGAGGGCAAGGGCCCGTTCCGCTGGGCCGCGCTGTCGGGCGACCCGCGGGACATCGCCGTGACCGACCGGGCCGTGCTCGACCTCTTCCCGGAGAACGACCACCTGCACCGCTGGATCCGCGCCGCGCAGGACCGGGTCGCGTTCCAGGGGCTGCCGGCGCGCATCTGCTGGCTCGGGCACGGCGAGCGGGACCGCGCCGGGCTGCGGTTCAACGAGCTCGTGGCATCCGGCGAGGTCTCGGCGCCGCTCGTGATCGGCCGCGACCACCTCGACGCCGGCTCGGTCGCGTCGCCGTACCGCGAGACCGAGGGCATGGCCGACGGGTCCGACGCCATCGCCGACTGGCCGCTGCTGAACGCCCTGGTCGCGGCGTCGTCGGGGGCCACGTGGGTGTCCATCCACCACGGCGGCGGCGTCGGCATGGGCCGCTCGATCCACGCCGGGCAGGTCTCCGTGGCCGACGGCACCGACCTCGCCGCGCGCAAGCTCGCGCGCGTGCTGTCCAACGACCCGGGCATGGGCGTGCTGCGGCACGTCGACGCCGGGTACGCGCGGGCCGACGAGGTCGCCGCGACCAACGGGCTGCGGGTGCCGATGCGCGAGGGTGGCGCGTGACGTTCGCCGGCACGTGGTCGGACCTGTCGCCGGTCGGGCGCGCCGCCGACGGGGGCTACCGCCGGTTCGCCTGGACCCGCGAGGACGCGACACTGCGCGAGTGGTTCGCGGGTGAGGCGGCGGCACGCGGCCTCGACCTGGTGACCGACCGCGCCGGCAACCAGTGGGCCTGGTGGGGCGACCCCGACACGACCCCGGGGATCGTCACCGGCAGCCACCTGGACTCGGTGCCCGGCGGCGGGGCGTTCGACGGTCCGCTCGGGGTGGTCAGCGCCTTCGCGGCCCTGGACGCGCTCCGGGCACGCGGGTTCGCCCCGACGCGGCCGCTGGGCATCGCGAGCTTCGTCGACGAGGAGGGCGCACGCTTCGGCGTCGCCTGCGCCGGCTCGCGGCTGATCACCGGCGTCCTCGACGCCGACCGCGCGCGGGGGCTGCGCGACGCGGACGGGGTCACCATGGCCGACGCGATGTCGGCGGCCGGCCACGACCCGTCGGAGCTCGGCCGCGACGACGAGACCCTGCGCCGCGTCGCGTCCTTCGTCGAGCTGCACGTCGAGCAGGGCCGCGGCCTCGTGCACACCGGCGACGCGGTGGGCGTCGGCCGGATGATCTGGCCGCACGGCCGCTGGCGCGTCGACCTGCGCGGCCAGGCCAACCACGCCGGCACCACCCCGCTCGCCGACCGGCGCGACCCGATGCTCGACCTCGCCGCGTTCATCGCCCACGTGCGGTCGGCCGCGCAGGACGCCGGCGCGCTCGCGACCGTCGGCAAGCTGAGCGTGGACCCCAACGGCGTCAACGCGATCCCGTCGCAGGTCACGGCCTGGCTGGACGTGCGCGCGGAGGACGAGTCGGCGGTCCGCGCGGTCCTCGCGTCGCTCGACGACTACGCACCGGCCGAGGAGTCCTGGACCCCGGTCACGGCGCTCGACACAGACCTCGCGGACATGATCGCTGACGCCCTCGAGAACCCACCCAGGATGGGCACCGGCGCCGGCCACGACGCCGGCATCCTCGCCGCCGCGGGCATCCCGACCGCCATGCTCTTCGTCCGCAACCCGTCGGGCATCTCGCACGCGCCCGCGGAGGACGCCGACGAGGCCGACTGCCTGGCCGGCATCGACGCGCTCACCACGACGCTGGAACGGCTGCTGTCGTGAGCACGTACTGGGCGGCGCAGGCGTGGCTCCCGGACGGGCCGGCCGCGGACGTCCGCGTCGCGACGGCCGACGGCCGCATCACGGCCGTGACGCCGGGGGTCGCGAGGGAGCCGACCGACCACCACCTCCCGGGCGTCGTCCTGCCCGGCTTCGCCAACGCGCACTCCCACGCCTTCCACCGCGCGCTGCGCGGTCGGACGCACGACGGCGGCGGCACGTTCTGGACCTGGCGCGAGCGGATGTACGCGCTCGCCGCGACGCTCACCCCGGACGCGTACCTGGACCTCGCGCGCGCCACGTACGCGGAGATGGTGCTCGCGGGGGTCACCGCCGTCGGCGAGTTCCACTACCTGCACCACGCGCCGGGCGGGACGCCGTACGACGACCCGAACGTCATGGCCGAGGCCCTGCGCACCGCCGCGCACGACGCAGGACTGCGGATCACGCTGCTGGACACGGCCTACCTGACGGGCGGGATCGACGCTCCGCTCGAGGGCGCGCAACGACGGTTCGGCGACCACGACGCCGACGCCTGGGCCGCCCGCGTCGCCGCGATCCGCCCCGACGACTCGCTCACGGTCGGCGCCGCCATCCACTCGGTCCGCGCGGTCCCGCTCGACGCGCTCCCGCTCGTGGCGGCCCACGCGACCGGCCGCCCGCTGCACGTGCACCTGTCCGAGCAGCGGCTGGAGAACGAGCAGTCGCTGGCCACGTTCGGCGCGACGCCCACGCGGGTCCTGGAGGACGCGGGGGCGCTCGGCCCCGACACCACCGCGATCCACGCGGTCCACGTGACGCCGGAGGACATCGCGATCCTCGGGTCCACGCGGACCGGCGTCTGCCTGTGCCCGTCCACCGAGCAGGACCTCGGCGACGGCCTGGCGCCCGGCGGCCTGCTCGCGAGCGCCGGCGCCCGGCTGTCGGTCGGCAGCGACCAGCACGTCCGCACCGACCTGCTCGCCGAGGCCCGGTCGGTGGAGCTGCACGAGCGGCTCTCGAGCGAGTCGCGCGGCGCCTTCACGCCGGCCGAGCTGGTCGACCTGCTGACCACCGGCGGCCACGCGAGCCTGGGCGACCCGACGGGCGGCCGCATCGCCGCCGGAGCGCGGGCCGATCTCGTCGCGGTCCGCACCGACACCCCGCGCACGGCCGGCGCCGATCCGGCCCAGCTGGTCCTCGTCGCCGGGAGCGCCGACGTCGACACGGTCGTCGCGGGCGGCGTCGTGCGTGTCGAGGGCGGCCGGCACGTGCTGGGGGACGTGGGCGCGATGCTGCGCACGGCGATCCGCGCCGCCTGGGAGGGAGCCCGATGACGTCGCACCTGGTCACCGGCATCGGCGAGCTGACCACGCACGACGACCGGTTCGACGGCCCGCTGCTCGACGCGGCCCTGGTGTCCGACGGCGGCCGGATCGTCTGGGTCGGCTCGGCGACGGATGCCCCGGCCGCCGACAGCAGGACGGACCTGGGCGGAGCCGCCGTGGTCCCCGGCTTCGTCGACTCCCACACCCACCTCGTCTTCGCGGGCGACCGGTCCGCCGAGTTCGAGGCCCGGATGGCCGGGCAGCCGTACACCGGCGGCGGCATCGCGACCACCGTCGCCGCGACGCGCCGGGCGTCCGACGACGAGCTCCGCGCGCGCCTGGCCGCGCTGGTCACCGAGGCGCGCGGCCAGGGCACGACGACGATCGAGGTCAAGAGTGGCTACGGGCTCGACGTCGGCACCGAGGAGCGCCTGCTGCGCCTCGCCGGCGAGGTCACGCCGGAGACGACGTTCCTCGGCGCGCACGTCGTCCCGGCGGACACCGACCGGGCCGACTACCTCGCGCTGGTGACGGGTCCGATGCTGGCCGCCTGCGCGCCGCACGCCCGCTGGGCCGACGTGTTCTGCGAGCCCGCGAGCCCGCACGCGTTCGACGGCGACGAGGCCCGCCAGGTGCTCGTCGCGGCGCGGGACGCCGGCCTGGGCCTGCGGGTGCACGGCAACCAGCTCGGCCACGGACCGGGCGCGCAGCTGGCGGTCGAGCTCGGCGCCGCGTCCGTCGACCACTGCACGTACCTGTCCGACGCCGACGTCACGGCGCTGGCCGGCGGCGGCACCGTCGCGACCCTGCTGCCCGGCGTCGAGTTCTCGACCCGCTCGCCGTACCCGGACGCCCGCCGCCTGCTCGACGCGGGCGTGGAGGTCGCGCTCGCCAGCGACTGCAACCCCGGCACGTGCTTCTCGACGTCGATGCCGCTGATGATCGCGCTCGCCGTCCGGGAGATGCGGATGACGGTGGCCGAGGCGGTCCGCGCGGCCACGCTCGGCGGCGCCCACGCCCTGCGTCGCGACGACGTCGGCCACCTGTCCGTCGGGGCGCAGGCCCATCTCGCGGTGCTCGACGCCCCGACCTCCCGCCACCTCGCCTACCGGCCCGGCGTCCCGATCGCCCGCGCGCTCGTGCTCTAGCTCAGGCGGCGCGCCCGCAGCACCTCGTCGACGTGGTGGTGCGCCTGGCCGCTCGTCGGCACGGCCCGCCCGCGCCGCTCGTCGACCTCGACCGCCCACCCGTCGCCGAGGGCGTCGACGACGTCCTGGTGACCGACGTAGTCGTCGGGGTCGAAGCCGCGGGCGAGGGCCTCCTCGCGGTCGACGTCGGCGTGGTGCACGACCAGGAGGACGCCGCCCGGCGCGACGGCGTCCAGGAGGGCGCGCTCGGCGTCGTGCGCCGGGGTGCGCAGCAGGGCGGGGTACTGCACGGACACGAGGTCGAACGAGGACGCGGGCAGCGCCGCCTCGACCAGTCCCGCATGCACCCACGCGATCTCGACGCCGGCGTCCTGCGCGTGCGCGGCGGCGCGGTCGAGGGCCACCCCGGACACGTCGAGCGCCGTGACGGCCCAGCCCCGGCGGGCCAGCCAGACCGCGTCGCCGCCCTCGCCGCACCCGACGTCGAGCACGCGGCCCGGTGCCAGGTCGGCGACGTCCGCGACCAGCGAGCCGTTCGGCTCACCGCTCCACACCCGCTCGGCCGCGGAGTAGCGCTCGTCCCAGTCGAAGGTCATGCCCCTAGGCCCACGTCGCGCGCGTGTACTGCGGCTGCCAGGCCGCCGCGTCGGCGTCGCCCAGCTCGTGGGCCGCGCGCAGCGGCCAGAACGGGTCGCGCAGCCCCTCGCGGCCCAGCAGCACCGCGTCGGCGGAACCGTCGGCCAGGACGGCCTCGGCCTGGGCGGGATCGGTCAGCAGGCCGACGGCGGCCACCGGCAGCCCGGACGTCTCGCGGACCTCGCGCGCGGCGGGGACCTGGTAGCCGGGCCCGACCGGGATGGTCGCGGGCGCGTTGCCGCCGGTCGACACGTCGACCAGGTCGACGCCGTGCCCGCCGAGCTCCTTGGCCACCTGGGCCACCTCGTCGACGGTGAGCCCGCCCTCGACCCAGTCGGTCGCGGAGAGCCGGACGAACAGCGGCTTGTCGTCGGGCCACGCGGCGCGGACGGCGTCGGCGGTCTCGATCAGGAGCCGCGCGCGATTCTCGAGCGGGCCGCCGTACTCGTCGTCGCGCTCGTTGGACAGCGGCGAGAGGAACTGGTGCAGCAGGTAGCCGTGTGCGGCGTGGAGCTCGACGACGTCGAATCCCGCGTGGTCGGCCCGGCGCGCGGCGGCGGCGAAGGCGGCCGGGATCGCGGCGATCTCGTCGAGGGTCAGGGCGCGGGGCTCGGCGTAGCCCGGGAAGGCCGTCGCGGACGGCCCGACGGTGGCCCAGCCGCCCTGGTCGAGCGGGACCGAGCCGCGCCCGCCGGAGAACGGGGAGAACGTCGACGCCTTGCGGCCGGCGTGCGCCAGCTGGACGCCGATCTTGGTGCCGCGCTCGTGCACGAAGTCGGTGATCCGGCGCCACTCGGCCACGTGCAGGTCGTGCCACAGCCCGGTGTCCTGCGGGGAGATGCGCCCCTCGGGGACGACGGCCGTGGCCTCGGCGATGAGCAGGCCGAAACCGCCCGACGCCCGCGAGCCGAGGTGCACCAGGTGCCAGTCGTTCGGGCTGCCGTCGACGGCGGAGTACTGGCACATCGGCGCCAGCCAGGCGCGGTTGGCGAACGTGGCACCCCGAAGGGTGAGCGGCGAGAAGAGAAGGGTCACGTGCGGTCGCAACCGCCGCGACACCTCCCCGATTCCCCGGGCCCTTGGGCCCCCGTCCCGCCGCGGGGGCCGGTGGACGATGGACGCGTGCTGAGCATCCCGGACGCGGTCGACGCCCAGGCGGCGGCCGCCCGCCACAAGGTCTACCTGACCGCGACGCCCGGGCTGTTCCTGGTCCGCACCATGCTGGCCGGCGCGTACATCGGCATCGGCGTCCTCATCATGGCCACGGCCGGCGGCCCGCTCGCGGTGGCCGGCTCACCGTGGACGCCGCTCGTGCAGGGGCTCGTGTTCGGCGTCGCGCTGACGATCGTGCTCGTCGCCGGCGCGGAGCTGGCCACCTCGGCGATGATGATCCTCACGCAGGGGGCACTGCGGGGCGCCATCGGCTGGGGCCGGGCGGGCGTGACGCTCCTCGCGTGCCTCGTCGGCAACCTGGCCGGCGCGATGGTCTTCGCGTTCCTGGTCCACGCGTCGGGCGTGCTCGCGCCCGGCACCCCGGGCGGCACCGTGCTGGCCGGGATGATCGAGCACAAGGCGCACGAGACCTCCGGGCAGCTCCTCGTCCGGGGGATCCTCTGCAACCTCCTGGTCTGCCTGGCGGTCTGGTGCGCGGCGCGGCTGCGCAGCGAGGGCGCCCGGATCGCCGTCGTCCTCGCGTGCGTGATGGTGTTCATCACCTCGGGCTTCGAGCACGTCGTGGCGAACATGACGACCTTCGCGCTCGGGCTGTACGGCGGGCTGCCCGGGGCGAGCGTCGCGGAGATGGCCCGGAACCTCGCGCTCGTCGGCGTCGGCAACCTGATCGGCGGCGCGATCCTCGTGGGCGCGGCCTACGCGTACGGGAGCCACCCGCGCGGGGCTCACCGAGAGTCCGACGTGCCCGACTCGGGCGCGGTGCACGCCGAGCGGGAGCCGCTGGCAATACGGTGACGGGACAGCGACGTCGACCGGCGCCGCACCCGCGTGGAACGCCCGAGGAGCACGCATGAGCACCTCCGACCCGACCCGCCCCGGCGGTCCCGACGAGGCATCGTCCGCCGACGAGGCCGCCGCCACGGTCGAGCAGACCACCCCGGCCGTCGACGACGCGCAGGCCCACGAGGTCGCCCCGACCGTCGAGACGCTGGACCCGCCGACCCCGACGGAACGTACGGAGCCGGAGCCGGAGCCGGAGCCCGAGCCCGCCGCGGAGGCCGCACCCCCCACGACGACCCCCGTCGAGACAACCCCTGTCGAGACGACCCCCGTCGAGACAAGCTCCGTCGAGACGACCCCCCCGGCGACGACGGAGTCCGCCCCGGTGGAGCCGCCCGCGGCCACGGGCACCCTGCCGCTCGCCACGACGGCCGAGCCGGTCCCGGACACGGGCCGGCACGCGGTCGTCCGCCCGGCCCCGACACCGCCCGACGAGCCCGCACCGGACCCGGTCGCGACGGCGCCCGCCACGCCGCCGGTCGAGCCGGTCGCGGAGCCGGTCGCCGACCCCGTCGTCCCGGTCGCGGCCTACGGTGCCGCCTCGGCCGCGGCGCCCATCGAGACCCCCGCCGCGACCGCGCCGGCCGCGGAGGAGGAGCGCCTGTTCCCCGACCCCAACGCCCCGCGCTCGACGTCGGTCGGCTCCCACATCCTCGGCGTCCTGGTCGGGCTGATCCTGGGCCCGGTCGGCGTCGCGGTGCTGCTGCTGGGCGAGTCGCGCATCCTCGCGGCGCAGGTCGACGGCTGGGACGCGTCCACCGAGGTGCTGGGGATCGTGCTCGTCTCGCTCGGACTGCTGCTGCTCGGCTGCGTGCTGCTGCTGGCACTCTGGACGCCCGCGGTGCCCATCACGGCGGGATCGCTGCTCACGCTGGCGGGGATCGTGTACCTGTACGTGCCGTCGATCGCGCGCGAGCAGACGCTCAACATCCTCACGTCGTCGGGCTGGCGCCTCACGGTCACGCAGGTGACCGTCGCGGGGACCTCCGGCATGGTCCTGGCGGCCGGCTTCCTTCTGCTGCTGGCCGGCCTGGTGGCGGCGTCGGCCCGTCGGCGGGGCGTGCACCTCGGGGAGTTCCGCGAGCGCCACCGCGTCTGAGCAGGGAGCATGGGGACGCCGGGTGTCCGGCTAGAGTGCGGAGCCGGGCCCCAGGGCCTACCTGCACCGACGTCGCTGCACAGGAGGTCGTCCGTTGACCGACACCACGCCCGCCGAGGGCGCCCCGACCCACGAGCCCGGCCTCGAGAACCTGCTCACCGAGGACCGCCGGTTCCCGCCGAGCGCGGAGTTCGCCGCCCAGGCCAACGCCCAGCTCGACCTGTACGCGTGGGCCAACGCCGACCGCCCCAGCTTCTGGGCGGACCAGGCGCGCGAGCTGCTCAGCTGGGAGACGCCGTTCGAGGAGGTCCTCGACTGGTCGAAGGCGCCGTTCGCGCGCTGGTTCGCCGACGGGACGCTCAACGCGGCGTACAACGCGGTCGACCGGCACGTCGAGGCCGGCAACGGCGACCGCGTCGCGCTGCACTTCGAGGGCGAGGGCGGCGACACCCGCACGGTCACCTACGCCGACCTGCAGCGCGAGGTGTCCAAGGCCGCGAACGCCTTCACGGCGCTGGGGGTCGGCACGGGCGACCGCGTCGCCATCTACCTGCCGCTGATCCCCGAGGCGGTCGTCACCATGCTGGCGTGCGCCCGCATCGGCGCGCCCCACTCGGTCGTGTTCGGCGGGTTCTCGGCCGAGGCGCTGAGCAGCCGGATCAACGACGCCGAGGCCAAGCTCGTCGTGACCGCGGACGGCGGCTACCGCCGCGGGGCGCCCAGCGCGCTCAAGCCCGCGGTCGACGAGGCGCTGACCAAGGGCACGCCGTCGGTCGAGCACGTCCTCGTCGTCAAGCGCACCGGCCAGGACGTGGCGTGGAACGACGGCGTCGACGTCTGGTGGTCCGACGTGGTGGACCCCGCCTCCGACCAGCACACGCCGGTCGCGGTCGAGGCCGAGCACCCGCTGTTCATCCTCTACACGTCCGGCACCACCGGGAAGCCGAAGGGCATCTTCCACACCACCGGCGGCTACCTCACGCAGGCGGCGTACACGCACCGTAACGTCTTCGACCTCAAGCCCGAGACCGACGTGTACTGGTGCACGGCCGACATCGGCTGGATCACGGGCCACACGTACGTCGTCTACGGGCCGCTGATCAACGGTGCCACGCAGGTGATCTACGAGGGCACGCCGGACACCCCGCACCGCGGACGGTGGTGGGAGATCATCGAGAAGTACAAGGTCTCCATCCTGTACACGGCGCCCACCGCGATCCGTACGTGCATGAAGTGGGGCGAGGAGATCCCCGGCAAGTTCGACCTGTCGAGCCTGCGGGTGCTCGGGTCGGTGGGCGAGCCCATCAACCCCGAGGCCTGGATGTGGTACCGCCGGGTGATCGGGGGAGACAAGGCTCCGATCGTCGACACGTGGTGGCAGACGGAGACCGGCGCCATCATGATCAGCCCGCTGCCCGGTGTCACCGAGACCAAGCCGGGCTCGGCGCAGGTCCCGCTGCCGGGCATCGCGGCCGACGTCGTGGACGACGAGGCGCACTCCGTGCCGAACGGCCACGGCGGGTACCTCGTGCTCACCGAGCCGTGGCCGTCCATGCTGCGCGGCATCTGGGGCGACCCGGACCGCTACGTCGACACCTACTGGTCCCGCTTCCAGGGCCTGTACTTCGCGGGCGACGGCGCCAAGAAGGACGCCGACGGCGACATCTGGCTGCTCGGCCGCGTGGACGACGTGATGAACGTGTCCGGCCACCGGCTGTCGACCACCGAGATCGAGTCCGCGCTGGTGTCGCACCCCTGGGTCGCGGAGGCCGCGGTCGTCGGGGCCGCCGACGAGACCACCGGGCAGGCCGTCGTCGCGTTCGTGATCCTGAGGGGCGACGCGGGTGGCGGCGACCAGGACGCGGACGCCGTGCAGACCGAGCTGCGCAACCACGTGGCCAAGGAGATCGGCCCGATCGCCAAGCCGCGGCAGATCCTCGTGGTCGCGGAGCTGCCCAAGACGCGGTCCGGCAAGATCATGCGCCGCCTGCTGCGGGACGTGGCCGAGAACCGTCAGGTCGGCGACGCGACGACGCTGGCGGACTCGTCGGTCATGGACCTGATTGCTCAGGGGCTGTCGGCTCCGGGAGCGAAGCAGGAGGACTGAGCCGGAGCGCAGCGCAGGGTGGGGGTCGCGGAGCGGCACGCGCCCGTAGCGGAGCGCAGGCTCAGGCCGACCTCAGCCAGGAGGACTGAGCTCGCGCTCGTCCGCCGAGGCTTCCGCGGCGGCGTTGGCCGGGCTCAGCGCGAGAGCGATGCACCCGGCCAACGCCAGAAGCGTGCCGATGACGGCCGCCGCGACCCAGCCGTCGCGGATCTTGTCCCCGAGCACGGCGATGCCGACGACGCCCGGGATGACGACCTCGAGCACGGAGACGATGGCCGCCGCCGTGCCCACCGAGCCGCGCTCGAGCGCCCGCAGGTACGCCAGGGCGCCGGCGATCGCGCAGAGCGCGATGGCGATGGCCAGCGGCTGGAAGACCGTCGCGACGAAGCCCCCGCTCTCGGTCGCCGCGCGGGCGGCGATCGCGGCACCGGAGTAGCCGAGGCCCCCGAGGATGCCGAGGACGACCGGCGGGCCGGCCCTGTAGAAGACGGCGGTGAGCACGACGAGCCCCGCGGACGCGGCGATCATGATCGTGACGAACCCGGCGGGCGGCGCGACCGCGGGCTGCTCGCCACCGGCGAGGGAGACGAGCACCAGGGCGCCGACGACGACGATCACGGCGACCCGGTCGATCGGCCGCATCCGGGTGCCCAGCACGAAGCGCGCGAGGATCACCACGACGACCAGCGACGACGCGATGATCGCCTGCACGACGAACAGCGGCAGCTTGTCCAGCGCGACGAGCGACAGCACCCAGGCGAGCCCGTCGACGACGAACGCGGCGATCACCAGCGGCTGCTTGACCACCGCCAGCCCGGCGGCCTTCCGGGTGGCGACCGCCTGCATGATCGTGCTGACGCCGTACGCGATCGAGGAGACGACCGCGGCGAGGATCGCGACGATCACGTCGCCGCGCCGAGGTTGCCGAGGAAGCGGCCGATCACCGGGATCTCGGTGACTCCCTCCGCGCCGGCCAGCACGAGGGCCTGGGTCGCGACGAACTCGACGGAGTCGAGGATCACGTACCGCGCCACCCAGCCGGGGTCGAACTTGTCGTTGAACGTGCTGAGGGTGCCCATCTGGGTGCCCTGCGACAGCCGCTGGAGGATCGGCCGGGCGAGGGCGTCCATCCGTGACCCCGCCTCCGGGTCGCCCTCGAGCACCTCACGCATCATGGCGAAGTTCAGGCCGAGCCCGCGTTCGCCGCGGCCGGCCAGGTGGGCGATGGTCGCGACGATGGTCGAGTCGATGAGGCCGTTGGGCAGGTCCTCGACGTCGGTCCGGCGCCGCATCACGTCGAGCGACCAGCCGCCGATGTCCCGGGCGGGAACCCACTGGCAGAACGCGTCGACCCGGCCGTCCGGGTTCCGCGTGACGGAGAGCAGCAGGCCGGTGTCGTCGGGCTGGAACAGCCGCGAGAGCGTCATCGAGAACCCGCGCTCGGTGTCGCCCTGCCGGGACTCGTCGCTCATCGCCTCGATCTGCGCGCGCAGCGGCGCGTCGAGCGTCGCCGGGTCGTGGAAGCTGGTCACGTAGCCGGCCCGGTCGACGCGGTTCACGGCTTGGCGCAGCGACTTGTGCGACCGGCCCTCCAGGCCGAACGTCGAGCAGTCGACGATGGCCTCGTCACCCAGGTAGACCGTGCGCAGGCCGCTCGACTCGTACTCGGGCAGCCAGTCCGCGGCGGCGCCGATGACCGCGACGGACCAGCCGAAGTCGTCGGCGTAGTCGAGGAACTCCGCCCACGCGAGCACCTTCTCCCCGGGCGGCCCGATCGGGTCGGGCGAGACGAGGCAGACGCCGCCGCGCACCGAGTGCGCCACCACGGACTCGCCGCTGAAGAACCAGTCCTTGTCGTCGCGGAGCGCGAAGTAGTCGAGCGTCCCCCCGCCGTGGCGCTGCACGACGAGCCGTGCTCTCTCGCGCTCGTCGCGGTGGTCCTGCGGGCTCAGCCGGCGCGGGCGGCGGGGCGACAGGAGCGACCACAGCATGACGACGACGGACACCAGGATCAGCGCGTACGTGATCGGCGCCAGGACCCGTCCGAGGCGATCGATCTGCTCGTCGGTCGGGTCCGCGACGAGCGCCCAGACGACCAGGCCGACGAAGAGGACGACGAAGAACACGAGGGCCGCGACCAACGAGATGACCGCCCGGCGGACCGCGCGACGTGTCGGCAGCACGGGGAACGCCTTGCCCTGCGTGGCCAGCCAGACCGCCGCCGCCCCCACGACGGCGGCGGACAGGACGTCGGGACCCTTGGCGAGGTGGAGCGCCGCCGAGAATCCCAGCGTCACGATCGTCGCGATCCACGCGAGGCGATGGCCGCGCCGGAGCCCGCGCGCGGTGAGCAGGAGGACGACCGACACGAGCACCAGGGTGGGCCGCGCGGTGTGGACCACGAGGCCCGGGACCAGGTCCCGGACGAACCCCATCCGCTGCCACAGCGGGTGGATCGCCGCCGAGAGCAGACCGACCACGGCCAGCACGAAGACGACGCGGGAGGCGACGACCCGGACGCGACCGCGACGACGCTGCTCCTCGATGGCGGACCGGGCGCTTCGCGGGAGGAGCACGCTGGTGGCCGTCATGCGTCCAGTGTGCCCGGTTCTGTCTGAGGGGCCGAGAGGGGTGCGAGGCTGGTCCCCTACAGCTGTCGGACACCAGGGGGCGTGGATGGTCGTCACCGAGGACCCTCCGGGCAGCTCCCTGCCCCCCGACGTCGTCCGCGCGCTCGGCGGCGGCGGGGACTGGATCAGCTCGTGGTGGACCGTGGCCGTGCTGCTCGCGCTGGCGGCGGCGGTCGTCGTGTGGGCCGTCCGCCGGCGCCGGCGGGATCACGGGTCGTGGCCTCTGTGGGTGTGCAGCGGGCTCGGCGTGCTCGCCGCTCTCGGCATCACGGCGAACATCGTCGTCGGGTACGTGCCCAACGTGGGGGCCGCGCGCGTGACCCTGTCCAGCTGGGGCATCGGGGCCCCGCCCGCGCCGCTCGAGCACGGCAGGGCGGAGGCGGAGTCGGGCGGCACGGAGCTGGGCCGCGTCGAGGCGGTTCACGTCCCCGCGCCCGCGGCGGACCGGATGCCGGGCGACAGCCTGACGTGGATCTACACGCCGCCGGGCTACGAGGGCTCGACCGAGCGCCTCCCGGTGGTCTACCTGGTGCACGGCAGCCCGGGCGAGAGCGGCGACTGGTTCGCCGCCGGCAACGTCCCGACCGCCATGGACGTGCTGCTCGAGCATCGGCTGGTCAAGCCGATGATCGTCGTCGGCATCGACGTCAACGGCACCGGGCCGAGCGCCGAGGACACCGAGTGCCTCGACTCGACCACGGGCGGCTCGCAGGTCGAGACCTACATCTCCGACACGCTGATCCCGTGGGTCGACGCCCACTACCGGACGGTCGACGACTGGGCGCACCGGGCCATCGGCGGGTTCTCGTCGGGCGGCTTCTGCGCGATCGACCAGGGCCTGCGGAACCCGTCGCTGTACGGCGTGATCCTGGCGCTGGACACCACGGGCGATCCGGGCACGGGCGGGACGGCGATGCTGGCGACGAAGGCGCAGTGGCAGGAGCACGACGTCACCGCGTACGCGTCGACCATCGCCCTGCCCCACGACGTCGCCGTCTTCATCGACCTCGCGGGCGCGAACCACGGGCAGCCGCGCAAGGACAGCACGGCCATCGCGGCGGCCCTGAAGGCACGCGGGCAGGACGTCCTGCTCCGCGAGGAGCCCGGCCTGAGCCACACGTGGAACTTCGCGCGCGCGGCGATCCCCTACGGGCTGGTGTTCGCGTCGGCGCACCTGGAGGGGCCGGGCAAGGGCTGAGGTCAGCGCCGGTGTGAAGCGTTTCGGGCCGTGGAGCGGGCCCGGGCGACCTGGTTGTGTGACGACGCACCCGCCCGTCGGCCGGCCGGCGGAACGGCGGGCGGGTGCATCCACTCGTCGACCGCCCGCTGCGCGGTCGCCACCAGTCGCCCACGGAACGAGGAAGTCCCATGAGGGTTCGTAGGTCCCTGCTGTCCGGCGCCGCCCTGGCCGCCGCCGTCGTCGCGCTCGGCGCCACGTCGCTGATCTCCACCGCGGCGCAGGCCGCGACGCCTCCCGGCCTCCACGTCTCCGGCACCCAGCTGGTCGAGAAGGACGGGACGCCGTTCGTCTCCCGCGGCGTCAGCCACGCGCACACCTGGTACACGTCGCAGACCGCGACCGCGATCCCCGCCATCCGCGCGGCGGGTGCCAACGCCCTGCGGGTCGTCCTGTCCGACGGCACGCGCTGGACCAGGAACGACGCGACGGACGTCGCGAACATCATCAGCCTGTGCAAGGCGAACAAGCTGATCTGCATGCTCGAGGACCACGACACCACGGGCTACGGCGAGGAGGGCGCCGCCTCGAGCCTCGACACGGCCGCGAACTACTGGATCTCGCTGGCCTCCGTGCTCAAGGGCCAGGAGGACTACGTCCAGATCAACATCGGCAACGAGCCCTTCGGCAACAACGACACCGCGAACACGAAGTGGGCGGGCGACACGGCCGCGGCGATCACGAAGCTCCGTGCGGCCGGGCTGCACCACAACATCGTGGTCGACGCGCCGGCCTGGGGTCAGGACTGGAAGAACGTCATGCGGGACAGCGCGGCGACCGTGGCCGCCGCCGACCCCGACGCGAACACGCTCTTCTCCATCCACATGTACGGCGTCTACACCACGGCCTCGTCGATCACCACGTACCTCGACGCGTTCAAGGCCGCGGGGCTCCCGCTGATCATCGGCGAGTTCGGCTACCGGTCCAGCTCCGCCGACGTCGACGACGCGACCGTGATGTCCGAGGCCGTCAAGCGGAACATCGGCTACTACGGCTGGTCGTGGTCGGGCAACACCGACCCCGTGCTCGACATGGTGCTGGGCTTCAACCCCGCCAGCCTGTCGCCGTGGGGCCAGAAGGTGCTCAACGGCGTCAACGGCATCAGGTCCACGGCCGTCACCGCCAGGATCTACGGCGGCGTGCAGCCGACGACGCCCGCGCCGACCACCCCGGCCCCGACGACTCCCGCCACCACCACGCCGGCGCCCACCACCCCCGCGCCGACCACGCCGGCTCCGGGCAAGGCCTGCACCGCGTCGCTGGTCGTGAGCAACACGTGGCCCGGCGGCTACCAGGCCGCCGTGACGGTCACGGCCGGTACCGCGATGATCAGCGGCTGGACGACCGCGTTCTCGCTGCCGGCCGGCGGGTCGGTGCAGAGCGGCTGGTCCGGCACCTACGCCCGGTCCGGCACCACCGTCACGGTGTCCAACGCGGCGTGGAACGGGCTGCTCGGGTCCGGCGCGAGCACCACCTACGGGTTCGTGGGCAGCGGCACCGCCCCGGGCTCGTCGGCCGCGGTGACGTGCACGGCGAGCTGATCGGCTGACGGAGGGCCGGGTCGTCGGGACCCGGCCCTCCCTCGGTCAGTCCGCCCAGAGCCGCCGGAGGTTGCGGGCCGCCTCCCGGCCGGCGCGGTTGGCGCCGACGGTCGACGCGCTCGGACCGTAGCCGACCAGCTGGATCCGGGGGTCGGCCACCACCTGCGTGCCGTCCATGACGATGCCGCCGCCGGGCGCGCGCAGGCCCAGGGGTGCGAGGTGGTCCAGGGACGCCCGGAAGCCGGTGCACCACAGGAGCGTGCGCGCCTCGACGTGCGCAGGTCCGCCGACCCAGCCATCGCCCGGCTGGTCGGGGGCGTCCCACTCGACACCGCGGGGCGTGATCCGGTCGAACATCGGACGCGCGCGCAGCACGCCCGCGGTGATGCCGACCCGGTAGGCGGCGGTCAGGGGCAGGCCGGTGACGCTGACGATGCTCTGCGGCGGCAGCCCGGCTCGCGTGCGCTCGTCCACCTGCGCCACCGCGTCCCGACCGACCTCGGGCGTGAAGACCTCGTCCCGCCACGCGGGCGGTCGCCGGGTGACCCAGGTGGTCGTGGTGACCCGCGCGAGCAGGAGGCTCAGCTGCACGGCCGAGGTGCCGCCGCCGATCACGACCACGTGCCCGTCGGCGAGGTCCTCGGGGAGCCGGAAGTCGTGCGAGTGGAGCTGCCGACCGCGGAACCCGCCCCGGCCGGGGTAGGCGGGCCAGAACGGCTTCTGCCAGGTGCCCGAGGCGTTGATCAGGCCGCGCGCCCGCCAGACGACCGACTCGTCGGGCCGCTCCGTGCCACGCGACCGGACGAGCAGACGGTCCTGCGACGACTCCACCCGCTCGACGCGCACGGGCCGCTGCACGTGCAGGTCGAAGGCCTCCTCGTACTGCGCGAAGTAGTACGGGACGGCGAACGCGGCCGGCTCGTCGAGGTCGGGTACCAGCAGCGGCATGCCGGGCAGGTCGTGCACGCCGTGGGCGTCGGCCATGGTCAGGCCCGGCCACCGGTGCTGCCAGGCGCCGCCGGCCTGCGGGGCGTCGTCGAGCACGACGAACGTCGCGTCGGCGTGCTCCCAGTCGGGCTCGCCCACGGCGACGAGGCCCGCGCGACGCAGGTGGTATGCGGCGGACAGGCCGGCCTGCCCCGCCCCGACCACCACGACGGTGACGTCCACGGGGTCCTGATCCGCGCCCGAGCGGCGCGCGCGCCGGGAGCGGCGGGTGTCCGGGGTCCCGCCGGTGGCTGTCGGAGGGCTCGGGGAGGGGTCCATGGCCCGACCAACGTACCCGCTCCCCGGAGCCACTCTCCCAGACCCCAGGACGGGTCCCCCGGGCCGGGCCGGTCGCGTGGTGGGATGGGGCCATGGTCGACGAGGTGTCCACGCAGGTCGTCGTGAGTGCGACGGCCGGTCCGCTCGGCGCGGCGACCGCCGGGGCGGTCCGGCTGCTGGCCGACCGGGCCGCGGCCGTGGACGGCGTGGCCCCGCTGTCGGAGCAGCCGCTGCTCTGGCTGACCGAGCCGGAGGCCCCGGTGATCCACCTGCGGGCCGAGGCGCCGGACGGGCTGGTCGGGTACGCGCAGCTCGACGTCGGCTCGCAGTCGTCGGTCCGCGCCGAGCTCGTCGTCGACCCGCAGCACCGCCGGGCCGGCATCGGCCGCGCGCTGCTCGTCCGGGCGCTGGCCGAGACCGCGACGGTCCGGGGCCGGACGCTGCGGGTCTGGGCCCACGGGGACCTGCCACCGGCCCGGGCGTTCGCCGTCGACGCCGGGATGCCCGTGGTGCGCGAGCTGCTGCAGATGCGGCTGGACCTCACCGCCCGGCCGGCCGTCGAGCCCGTCCTGCCGCCCGGCGTCACCGTGCGCGCGTTCGTGCCGGGTCGTGACGAGGAGGCGTGGCGTCGCGTGAACTCCCGCGCGTTCGCGCACCACCCGGAGCAGGGCCGGATGACGTCGGCGGACCTGCGGGCACGGGAGGAGGAGCCGTGGTTCGACCCCGCGGGCTTCCTGCTGGCCGAGCGCGACGGGATCCTGCTGGGCTCGGTGTGGACCAAGGTGCACCCGGCCGGTGAGCACGGCGACGAGCCCGTCGGGGAGATCTACGTCGTCGGCGTGGACCCGGACGCGCAGGGCCTCGGGCTCGGCCGGGCGCTCACCGCCCTGGGCCTGGACCACCTGGCCGGCCGGGGCCTGTCGGCGGCCATCCTGTACACCGGCGCGGAGAACACGGTGGCGGTGCACACGTACGAGCGCGCGGGCTTCGCTCGCTCGGCCGTGGACGTGATGTTCGGTTCCGATACCAAGAGTTCACCTCCGGGTGTCACGATGGGCGCATGACGGACGCCACTGCCATCGACCCGTCCCTGGCGGCTCACATCGCCGAGCACGTGCTGCCCGCCCCCCTGCCCGAGCTCGACGAGGAGCTGCTCGACACGGAGCCGCTGCCCGACGACCGGTTCCTCGACCGCGAGCTCTCCTGGCTGGCCTTCAACCAGCGAGTGCTGGAGCTGGCCGAGGACCAGGACATCCCGCTGCTGGAGCGCGTCCGCTTCCTGGCGATTTTCGCGTCCAACCTCGACGAGTTCTTCATGGTCCGCGTCGCCGGCCTCAAGCGCCGCATCGCCACGGGGATCGCCGTCACCGCCGCGTCGGGCCAGTCCCCGCGCCAGGTCCTCGAGTCGATCAGCGAGGAGGCGCACCGGCTCATGGACCGCCACGCGGCGGTGTTCTCGGAGCAGGTGCAGCCCGCGCTGGCGAAGGAGGGCATCACGCTGGTCCGGTGGGACGAGCTGGGCGAGAGCGAGCAGGACCGCCTGCGCAAGTTCTTCCGCCGGCAGATCTTCCCGGTGCTGACCCCGCTGGCGGTCGACCCGGCGCACCCCTTCCCCTACATCTCGGGGCTCTCGCTGAACCTCGCGGTCGTGGTGACCAACCCGGCCACGGGCAAGGAGCACTTCGCGCGCGTGAAGGTGCCGCCGCTGCTCCCCCGGTTCATCGCGGTCGACGCCTCCGGCCGGCCGAGCGCGCCGGACGTGCAGGCGGCGTCGCCCGAGAAGGGCCCGATGTCGTTCGTCCCCGTCGAGGACGTCATCTCCGAGCACCTCGAGCAGCTGTTCCCGGGCATGGTGGTGCAGGAGCACCACACGTTCCGCGTGACCCGCAACGAGGACGTCGAGGTCGAGGAGGACGACGCCGAGAACCTCCTCAAGGCCATGGAGAAGGAGCTGCTGCGCCGCCGGTTCGGCCCGCCGGTCCGGCTCGAGATCGCGGACAGCATCAGCCCGCGCATCCGGCACCTGCTCATCCGCGAGCTCGGCATGGCGGAGGACGAGGTCTACCAGCTCCCGGCGCCGCTCGACGCGACCGGGCTCAACCTCATCGCGGACCTCGACCGCCCCTCGCTGCAGTACCCGCGGTTCGTGGCCTCCACGCCTCGCCAGCTCGCCGAGGTCGAGAGCGCGACGCCTGCGGACATGTTCGCCAAGATCCGCGAGCGCGACATCCTGCTGCACCACCCGTACGACTCGTTCTCGACGTCGGTGCAGACGTTCCTGCAGCAGGCCGCGGCGGACCCGCAGGTGCTGGCCATCAAGCAGACGCTGTACCGGACCTCCGGCGACTCCCCCATCGTCGACGCCCTGATCGACGCCGCCGAGGCCGGCAAGCAGGTCCTGGCGCTGGTCGAGATCAAGGCGCGTTTCGACGAGCAGAACAACATCTCGTGGGCGCGCAAGCTCGAGCAGGCCGGCGTCCACGTGGTCTACGGCATCGTCGGCCTGAAGACGCACTGCAAGCTGTCGCTGATCGTGCGCCAGGAGGCCGACGGGCTGCGGCGCTACTGCCACATCGGCACCGGCAACTACAACCCGAAGACGGCGCGCCTCTACACGGACCTCGGGCTGCTCACCAGCGAGCCCGAGGTCGGCCAGGACCTCACGCGCCTGTTCAACCAGCTGTCCGGGTACGCGCCGAAGTCACGGTTCCACCGCCTGCTCGTCGCCCCCCGCTCCGTGCGGGCCGGCCTGATCGAGCGCATCGACCGCGAGGCCGCCGCGGCCCGCGCGGGCCGGCCGGCGTGGATCAAGATCAAGGTCAACTCGATGGTCGACGAGGCCACGATCGACGCGCTGTACCGCGCGTCCCAGGCCGGCGTCGCGGTCGACCTCGTCATCCGCGGCATCTGCGCCCTGCGCCCGGGGGTCCCGGGGCTGTCGGAGACCATCCGGGTGCGTTCGATCCTCGGCCGGTTCCTCGAGCACTCCCGCATCTTCGCGTTCGCCGCGTCGACGCTCCCCGAGGAGGCGACGTTCGAGGGGCCCGAGGTCTACATCGGCTCCGCCGACCTCATGCACCGCAACCTCGATCGCCGCGTCGAGGCGCTCGTGCGGGTGTCCGACCCCGACCAGGTCAGCGAGCTGGTCGAGCTGCTGGACGAGTCGATGGACGACGGCACGTCGTCGTGGCACCTCGACCAGGACGGCACGTGGACCCGGCACCACCTCGGCCCCGACGGACCGCTCGCGGACCTGCAGGCCGTGCTGATCCACCGGCAGCGGCGCCGGCCGGGCACCGCACGGTGAGCAGCACCCAGGCACCGGTCGTCGTCCAGGCGGCCGGGGCCCTCGTGTGGCGCGTGCGCCTCGGGCGGTTGCAGGTCGCGCTCGTCCACCGCCCCCGGTACGACGACTGGTCATGGCCCAAGGGCAAGGTCGACCCGGGCGAGACGATCCTGGCCGCGGCGACGCGCGAGGTGGCCGAGGAGACCGGCCACGACGTCGTCCTGGGCGTCCCGCTGCCAGGCCTGGAGTACGCGCTGTCCGACGGTCGCCGCAAGCGCGTGCACTACTGGGCTGCCCAGGTCGCCGGCCGCCCCGACGCCGCCGCGCTGCGCGCCCGGCCCCCCGTGCCGCCCGCCTCGACCAAGGAGATCGACCAGCTCCGGTGGTTCGACGTCGGGACGGCGGCCAAGCGGCTGACCCGCGACGACGACCGGGCACCGCTCGCCACGCTGGTCGAGGCCTACGACAAGGGCCGGCTCGACACCCGCGCCCTCGTGGTCGCCCGGCACGGGACCGCGCGCCGCCGGGCGGACTGGAAGGGCACCGAGCTCGACCGGCCGCTCACCTCCGAGGGCGAGCGGCAGTCACGCGCCCTCGTCTCGATCCTGTCCACGTTCGGCGTCGGGCGGGTGGTCACCAGCGCCTGGGCACGCTGCGTCAGCACGATCGCGCCGTACGCCACGGCGGCGCAGGTCGCGCCCGAGATCTCGCAGATCCTCACCGAGGCGCAGCACTCCAGCTCGCCCGCGCGGGTCGCCGCCGAGGTGCTGGGGCTGCTGGAGTCCGCCGTGGACGCCGTCGTGTGCACGCACCGCCCGGTGCTGCCGACCGTCGTCGACGTGCTCGCCCAGCACGCCACCCGGCAGGTCGCCGACGCGCTCCCCGCCGCGGACCCCTTCCTGCACCCGGCGCAGCTGCTGGTCGCGCACGTGGCCCAGACCGCGAAGGGCCCACGGGTCGTGTCGACCGAGACGCACCGGCCGCACGAGGTCTAGCCCGTCGACGCCGGTCAGGTGAGGATCGGGTTGAGGATCCAGTAGACGCCGGCGGCCGCCAGCGCGGACGCGGGGATGGTGAGCACCCAGGCGTACGCGATGTTCTTGGCGACGCCCCAGCGGACGGCGGACAGCCGCTTGGTCGCGCCGACGCCCATGATCGCCGAGGTGATCGTCTGCGTGGTCGAGATGGGCGCGTGGAGCCAGAAGGCGCTGGCGTAGAGCACGGAGGCGGACACCGACTCGGCGACGAAGCCACGCGCGGGGTCGAGCTCGATGATCTTGCGCCCGAGCGTGCGCATGATGCGCCACCCGCCCGAGTACGTGCCCAGCGAGATCGCGAGCGCGGACGATAGCTTGACCCACAGCGGGATGGTGTCGCCGCTGTAGAACCCGCCGGCGACGAGGGCCAGGACGATGACACCCATCGTCTTCTGCGCGTCCTGGAGGCCGTGCCCGAGGGCCATCGCGGCCGCGGACGCGGTCTGCGCCACCCGGAAGCGCCGCATCGTGCGGGCGGGGGCAGAGTTCCGCACGATCCACAGCACGCCGACCATCAGCGCGAACGCGAGGAAGAACCCGACGAACGGTGAGACCACCATCGGGATGACCACCTTGTCCAGGATCGCGTCCCAGTGCACGGTCACCCCGGCGGCGACGCCGACGCCCGTCAGCGCACCGATCAGGGCGTGGGTCGACGACGAGGGCAGGCCGAGCCGCCAGGTGATGAGGTTCCAGGTGATCGCGCCGATGAGCGCCGACAGCACGATGATCAGCGCCTCCTGGGAGGAGACGCCGCCGATGCTGATGATGTCCTCGGCGATGGTCGTCGCCACCTGGGTGCCCAGCAGGGCGCCGAGGAGGTTGAAGACGGCCGCCATGATGAGCGCGGCGCGCGGCGTGAGCGCCCGGGTCGACACCGACGTCGCGATCGCGTTGGCGGCGTCGTGGAAGCCGTTGGTGTAGTCGAATCCGAGCGCGAACGCGACGACGACGATGACGAGCGCGAGTTCCACCGCGCTCAGGACTCCTTGAGCGCGATGGTCTCGACGGTGTTCGCCACCTTCTCGAACGCGTCGGCGGCGTCCTCGAGCTTCTCGACGATCTCCTTGAGCTTCATCAGCTGGATGGGGTCGGTGACCTCGTCGAACAGCTGGGCCAGGAGCTTGCGGTGGATCTTGTCGGCCTGGTTCTCGAGGCGGTTGATCTCGACCCAGTACTCGGACAGCGAGTCCATGGACCGCAGGCGGGGCATGGCCTCCGCGGTCAGCTCGGCCGCGCGCTGGAGCACCTGGACCTGGTCGGACACCCGGGCCGGCAGCTCGTCCACCTTGTACAGGACGATGAGGTCGGCGGCCTCCTCCATGAAGTCCATGCAGTCGTCGAGGCTCGAGGCCAGCGTGTAGATGTCGTCCCGGTCGAACGGTGTGACGAACGTCTGGTTCAGACGCCGCATGATCGAGTGCGTCGCGTCGTCCGCCTCGTGCTCGGCGTCGGCGATCCTCTTGCCGATCTCCTTGCGGGTGGAGCGATCGGCCCCGAGCATCTCGCCCAGCAGGTTGGCACCGGTGACGAGGTGGACCGCCTGGGCGGCGAAGAGGTCGAAGAACGTGGTGTCGCGCGGGGTGAGGCGCAGGCGCACGGCAGGCTCCGGAGGGCAGGGCGGGAGGTGGGAGATACCAGGGTGGGAGGACGGGATCAGGCTAGGTCACGGTCAGGGGAATGCCTAACGCACGCCGACGTGCGCATGGACACATGGTGACAGCCAGATGACGTCCGCGGAGCCCCGTGCTCCGCGCCCGCGAGATGAGCGACGCCGGACCGCGGAGCGCCTCTCGGCGCGTGGCCGCTCGAAGCGGCTTGAGATGGAGCCCGGGGCTACCGCGGCCCGACGTCGTCCTCCATGGTACGCCCGGACCCCCGGGTCGATCCGGGTGGGCGGCCGCCGACGCGCGGCCCGCGGCCACCCCACCTGCAGATTCATCCCTGCGCGATCAGGTCTCGTGGCCGGCGTTCACTCGAGCCGGTCGGCCCGCCACAACGACGCCGCGTGCTCGAGCTCCTCGGCCGTCCGGACCAGCGACGCGGCGCCGCGGGTGAGCCGGACCGCGCCGGTCGGGTCGACGTCGTCGAGGTGGTCCGCGTCGAACGCGGCGCCCGTGGCGAGCACCCGGCAGAACGCGGCGGCGCGCTCGAGGGCGGCGTCGAGGTCACCCGTGTAGACGCCCGACAGCACGGCGTCGGCGACCGCCCGCACGTCCGCGGGACCCGGGGTGTCCGCGACGCCCGCGACCACGTCGTGCACGGGAGCGGCGGCCACGCCCAGGCGGTACCGGTCGGCGATCGTGGCGGGGTCCCGGCGCACCCACTCGCGCAGCACGTACAACCGCCACAGCGCCCCGGGCAGGGTGTCCGCCGGGCTCTCGGACCAGAGCGCGGCCACGACGTCGAGCCCCTCGGTCTCCACCAGGGACACCAGCCGCGCGACGATCTCGGGGTCGGTGTTCGCCCGGCCCTGGTGCACGAGGGCGGCCGCGGTGGTGTGCGCTGCCTCGTTGCGCAGCGCGGGGTCGTACCCGCCGGGAAGCTCGTCGGCCTGCGCCGGATCGAGCATGGCGGGCCGTCGCGGACGCCGCGCCCCACCGTCGCCACCGCCTGTGCCGTTCATCGGACGATGATCCCCCGGAGACCTCCGCCAGGCCAGCACGCAGCGCCGACGAGCCCCCGACGTGCGCACACACCGCGTCGGGGCCAAGGTGGGGATGATCTCCCGGGAGCGGCCCGGGGGCGACGGAGGTCAGCTCATGTCCCACGCGTCAGGGTCGCCGCAGGGGGCGACCGGGGGATCGGCAGCGACGCCGAACCCGCACAAGAACAAGGCGATCGCACTCGCAACCGCAGCCGCCGTCGGTGGCTTCCTCTTCGGGTTCGACAGCTCGGTGATCAACGGGGCCGTCGAGGGCTTCACCGAGGACTTCAAGATTCTCGACATGAACGCCGGGTCGTTCATCAAGGCCTTCGTCGTCGCGGTCGCGCTGCTCGGCTGCGCCCTGGGCGCCTGGGTGGGCGGAAAGCTCGCCGACCGGTGGGGCCGCACCAAGGTGATGTTCCTCGGCGCAGTCCTCTTCTTCCTCTCGTCGATCCTCTCCGCGTTCGCGTTCGGGGTCTGGGACCTGGCGCTGTGGCGGTTCATGGCCGGCATCGGCATCGGTGTCGCCTCGGTCATCGCACCCGCGTACATCGCCGAGATCGCCCCGGCCGCCGTTCGCGGCCGCCTGGGCTCCTTGCAGCAGCTCGCGATCGTCCTCGGTATCTTCGCGGCCCTGCTCTCCGACCAGCTCCTGGCCCTCGCGACAGGCGTGGAGGACAACCCGGCGTCCGCCGAGCTGTGGTTCGGCCTCGAGGCCTGGCGCTGGATGTTCCTTGTCGCCGTCATCCCTGCCGTGGTCTACGGCATCCTCGCGCTCCGGATCCCCGAGTCGCCCCGCTACCTCGTCTCGATGCGCCGCGAGGACGAGGCCCTCAAGGTGCTCAGCGAGGTGCTGCCCCCCGACGAGGACGCGCAGGAACGCATCGACGAGATCAAGAAGACGATCGCCGAGGACAAGGAGCACGCGCAGCACGCGTCCCTCCGGGGACCCAACGGCGGCCTGCTCCCCGTGGTGTGGGTCGGCATCCTGCTGTCCGTGTTCCAGCAGTTCGTCGGGATCAACGTGATCTTCTACTACTCGAACACGCTCTGGCAGGCCGTCGGCTTCGACGCGAGCGACTCGTTCACCTACTCGACGATCACCTCGGTGACCAACGTCGTCGTGACGTTCATCGCGATCGCACTCATCGACAAGGTGGGTCGACGTCCGCTGCTCCTCGTCGGCTCGGTCGGCATGGCGCTGACGCTCGGCGTCATGGCCCTCGCCTTCACGCAGTCGACCGAGGTTCCCGACCCGGCCAACGCCGGCCAGATGATGACCCAGCTCCCGGACACCTGGGGCGTCGCCGCCCTGATCGCGGCCAACCTGTTCGTCGTGTTCTTCGGAGCGACGTGGGGCCCGCTCGTCTGGGTCCTGCTGGGCGAGATCTTCCCCAACCGCATCCGCGCCGCGGCTCTCGGCCTCGCCGCCGCCGCGCAGTGGATCGCGAACTTCGTGATCACGATCACCTTCCCGCCGCTGCTCGACACGTTCGGCGCGACCATCCCCTACCTGCTGTACGCGATCTTCGCCGCACTCTCGTTCTTCTTCGTGCTCTGGAAGGTCCCCGAGACCAAGGGCATCCAGCTCGAGGACATGGAGGGCGTCAAGGTCGTGCGCGGCCGCCGCGGCTCGGCGACGACCGCCTGATCTCACCGCGAGCGCGGCCGGGCCCGATGGGTCCGGCCGCGCTCGTGTGTCCGGGAATAGTTCCGTGTCTCGGTTGCTTGAAGCAAGCATCAGTCGTATGGTTGCGCCGAGCAACAAAAGGAGTCCCATGTCGTCCGTCCAGCCCGAGCCCCTCACGCAGGCCCTCCTGCGGTCGGTCGAGGCCTTCAGCCGCACCCTGCGCGAGTCGTCCCTCGGCCTGGCCCGCGACATCGGCTGCTCCAAGGGCACCCTCGCCATCGTCCGCATCCTCGAGCGCCGCGGCACCCTCCAGGTCGGCGACATCGCCCACGCGCTCCGCGTCGACATCTCCGTCGCCAGCCGCCAGGTGAGCCAGCTGGTCGACGACGGCCTGGTGGAGCGCGCGGTCGACGACGGGGACCGGCGCGTCCGCACCGTGCGCCTGTCCCCCGCCGGACAGTCACTGGCCGACGAGATCGGGGCGACGCTCGACCGCCGCGCCCACGAGGTCTTCGCCGAGTGGTCGCCGCAGGACGTCGACGCGGCGCGCGTCGCCCTCGACCGGCTCACGACGACGCTGTCCCGGCTCGCCCCGGCCGACGACGTCCTCATCCCCGCCTGACACCACCCCCGACCTGCCGACGACGCCGGGCCATCCCTGCCAGCACGAGAGCGAGACCATGTCCAGCACCACCACCACGCCGGAACCCACCAGCACGGCCGAGACGGCGCCCAAGATGAGCCACCGCGAGGTGCTCGAGTCCCTCTCGGGCATCCTGCTCGGGATGTTCGTCTCGATCCTCGCGACGAGCGTCGTGTCCTCGTCGCTGCCGCGGATCATCTCCGACCTCGACGGCACGCAGTCGGCGTTCACCTGGGTGGTCACGGCCACCCTGCTGACCACCACCATCTCCACGCCGATCTGGGGCAAGCTGGCCGACCTGGTCGACCGCAAGCTCCTCATCCAGCTGGCGCTGACCATCTCGGTGGTCTCCTCGGCGCTCGCCGGGTTCTCCCACAGCACCGGCATGCTCATCGGCATGCGCGCCCTCCAGGGCATCGGCGCCGGCGGTCTGACCGCCCTGGGCACCGTCCTGATCGCCGACATCATCAGCCCGCGCGAGCGCGGCCGGTACATGGGCCTCATGGGCGCCGTGATGGGCATCGGCATGGTCGGCGGCCCGCTCCTCGGCGGCGTCATCACCGACGGCCCGGGCTGGCGCTGGAACTTCTTCGTGGGCCTGCCGTTCGCGCTCGCCGCGATCATCGTGCTGCAGCGCACGCTGCACCTGCCCGCCCGCGCGAAGCGCAAGGTGAAGATCGACTACGCCGGCGCGACGCTGCTCTCGCTGGGCATCGCGACCCTGCTGCTCTGGATCACCTTCGCCGGCACCTCGTTCGAGTGGGCCTCGTGGCAGACCGCCGCGATGGTCGGCGGCTCGATCCTGCTGCTCGCGCTCGCCGTCTGGGTGGAGTCGCGCGCCTCGGAGCCGATCATCCCGCTCCACCTGTTCAAGAACCGCACGCTGGTCATGGCGGTCGTCGCGAGCATCGCCGTCGGCGTCGCGCTGTTCGGCACCTCGGTCTTCCTGAGCCAGTACATGCAGCTGGCCCGCGGCAAGACGCCGACGCAGTCCGGCCTGCTCACCATCCCGATGATCGTCGGCCTGCTGGTCTCCTCGACCATCTCCGGCCAGATCATCAGCCGCACCGGCCGGTACAAGAAGTTCATGATCGCCGGGGCCGTGCTGCTCACCACGGGGCTCGGGCTCATGGGGACTATCCACTTCGACACGAGCTTCGGCCTGGTCGGGCTGTACCTGGTGATCATCGGCGCCGGCGTCGGCATGCTCATGCAGAACCTGGTGCTGGCCGTGCAGAACACCCTCGACGTCAAGGAGATCGGCTCGGGCACGTCGACGGTCGCGTTCTTCCGGACCCTCGGCGGCGCGCTCGGCGTCTCGGCGCTGGGCGTCGTCCTCTCGCACCGCGTCACCTCGCTGATCGCCAGCGGGCTGGCCGGCCTCGGGATCGACCCGTCGGCCATGGGCTCCAGCGGTGCCATCCCCGACCTCTCGACCCTCCCGGAGCCCGTCCGGATCGTCGTCGAGCAGGCCTTCGGCAACGCGATAGCGGACCTGTTCCTCGTCGCCGCACCGGTCGCGCTGGTCTCGCTGATCGCCGTGCTGTTCCTCAAGGAGGTCCCGCTGGGCAACCGGTCGGGCATCGAGCAGCTGCTCGAGCAGGAGGGCGCGATGCTGGCGCCGGCCACCGCCGAGGCTGGCGTCGACGCCGAGCTGGACGCGCTCACCGAGCAGGAGAGCGTCTCCAGTCGCGACTGACCTCCCCACCGCAGCGCCCCGCAACCACGGTTGCGGGGCGCTGTCGTGTCAACTTCACGGTCCGCGATGCCGATGACTGGGGCAACTCAACCGACACGAGGGGACATCCATGTCGTCGATCGCCCCGGGCTGGTACCCGGACCCCGACCCGAGCGCGAGCCCGGGCCGACAGCGCTGGTACGACGGCACGGGATGGACCGCGCACGTGGCTGCGCCGCCGGCCGCCGCCCCGGCAGCGCCCGCCGCGCAGTTCGCCCCGGTCTACACGGCGCCCGCCGCGCAGCCCCACGCCTACGGTGCCGCGCAGGCGACGCAACCGTCCCCGTACGGCACCCCACCGGTGGCGCAGCCGTCGCCCTACGGTTCGCCGTACGCCGGGCAGCCCGCGGGCGTCGCCGGCCCGGAGGCGCCCTGGAACGTGGGGGCACCGACCGGCGGCCGCATCGTGGTCGGCTCGATGACCAAGCAGGAGGTCAAGGCGCTCCCGCGGCGCGAGCGCAACTCGAAGGACCGGCCGGACCTCGACCTCGCGCGCGGCCGGAACCAGCTCACCTACAACGCCGTCCTGTTCGGCATCATCAGCCTGGTCGTGAACCCGTTCCTGGTGTTCTCGATCATGGCGATCGTCTGGGCGGCGCGCGGCATGAAGCGTGCCGACCAGTTCGAGGTCCAGGGCTACCCGCCGCTCGGCCGTTCGCAGGCCGTGGCCGGGATCGTGCTCGGGATCGTCGGCACGATCTTCGGTGTGATCGTCCTCCTGGCACGCCTCAGCTCGATGTGAGCCAGACGCGCCGCCCGACCCCTCCGACCGGGCGGCGCGTCTGTGCTTGGGGGGACCCCTAGTGCGCGCGGCGCGCGGCGGCCAGGTCCTCGTTGAGCCGACCGATCTGCGTGGCGAGCGCCTCGATCTCGGCCTCGTCCCACCCGGAGAGCGCACCGCGCAGGAACGCGCGGCGGGCCTGCTGGGCGGTCTCGAAGCGGTGCCGGCCCTCGTCCGTGAGCTCGAGCAGCTGGCCGCGGTAGTCGTCGGGGTCCGGCCGGCGGGACACCAGGCCGAGCGAGCCGAGCCGCGCGAGCTGGCGCGACATGGTGCCGCGACCGACCCCGATGTTGGTCGCCAGGTCGCTGGCGCGGATGCCGGGGGTCGCCGCGATGAGCGCCAGGAGGGAGTAGGCCGCCGGCTCGAGGTCGGGGTGCACATCCCTGGAGATGGACGCCGAGGATGCTTGCGCGCGGCGCAGGAGGAGGCCGAGCTCGCGCTCGAGCTGCCGGAACTGTTCGTCGACCACGGTCACATCCTGACGGGACCGGCACCGAAAACGCCGCATCGCCACCCCACGGAGTGGGAGCGTTTCAGCAGATCACCGCGCGGATGGGGGTGTCAACACCCAGAACGTCAGCGCGACCAGGTCGCGCGTTGCCTCGCGACGTGCGCGATCGCCGCGATGCGGGCGGGGTCGAGGCGCACCGGCATGGCGCGGAAGACCGCCTGGACGTCCTGGCGGGAGATCGCGAACGCGTCGTGCTGGGGCTGGATGGTGCGGACCTCGAGCTCGCCCTGCACGACGACGACCCCGCGGACGGTGATCGCCGCGCACGCCGCGGCGAGGAGCGCGCCCTGGACGCGGGTGGCCTCGAGCCGCGCGTCGCGCAGGTAGGACATGGAGCGGCCGTCGACCTCGAGGGTGCGGCCCTCCACGACGACGTGCTGGCCGGGGTGCTTGCGCTCCGCGACGGTGAAGATGCCGGCCGGCCCGATGAGCAGGTGCTCGACCAGGCTGCCCTGGCGGCCCAGCGGCACGTCGTGCACCACCTGCCAGCCTTCCTCGCCCAGCCGCTCGAGCCGGGTGCGGACCGAGCTGCCGCGCTCGCCGCGGATCGCCGCGAGGTCGATCGTGTCCCAGTCCTGGCCGCCGAGCCACGCCTGGAGCGCGGCCTCGTCCGCGGGGTCCAGCGAACCGGTGCTCTGGGTCGGGAGCGTCATGGCCAACTCGGCGACGTCCGCACGCAGGTACGCCTGGGCCGCGCGACGCAGGCCGCTCTCGAAGTGGGGGTCGTCGACCACGACCTCGCCGGACTGCAGGTCGACCGATCCGACCCGGGCACCGGTCTCCTGCGTGACGTAGAGACGGTCGGCGCCGTAGCGCCTCCATCTCCGCACTGTCAGGACATCTTCCACGTGTGCATTATCGGCACGGCGGCGCACAGACTTCAGCGGTGTCGACCAGACGGACGTCACCCGTCCGGGGTGTCGGGCCCGGCGCGCCGGACGACACCCCGAACGAGCGCAGGCTCAGGCGGCCGGCTCGAACGTCAGGCTCACCGAGTTCATGCAGAACCGGTCGCCCGTGGGGGTCTGCGGCGCGTCGTCGAACACGTGCCCCAGGTGCGAGCCGCACCTCGCGCAGCGCACCTCCGTGCGCACCATGCCGAGGCTGCGGTCGCTGATCAGCTCGACCCGGTCACCGGCCAGCGGCGAGAAGAAGCTCGGCCAGCCGCAGTGCGAGTCGAACTTGGTGTCGGAGCGGAACAGCTCGTTGCTGCACGCGCGGCAGCGGTAGACGCCCTCGCGCTTCTCGTCGAGAAGCTCCCCCGTCCACGGCCGCTCGGTCCCGGCGCGGCGCAGCACGGCGAACTCCTGGGGTTCGAGCTCCAGGGCCCACTGGTCGTCGGTCTTGGTCACCTCGTACGTCATCGGTCTCCTCCTGAAGATGGTGGCGTCCCCTGCAACCGCGCGACGCACGGGGACGTTCCCGACGCGCCGGGACAATCCTCTGACCAGGGGTGTCGCTGATCGACGGGAGTACCGCATACTCTCGGCTCAGCGCGGACCCCTCCCGACCCGCGCTCGCCCAGCTCGTGAGGTCCCACGTGCCAAGAGCAAGCCGCCGCCGCTGGCCGCTGACTCGATCGTTCGCGGTCATCAGCAGCGCGGCCATGGTCGTGCTCGGGCTCGCCCTCGTCTGGGTGACGTGGAGCGTCATGGGGCAGCAGGCGATCAACGACGGCATCGCGACGGCGGAGACCGTCCAGGTCTATGCGACGGCGGACGTGCCGACGGCCTCGTTCCTCGCGCCGGACGCGCTCACGTCCGCCCAGGCCGACCAGGTGCACGCCGCGACCGAAGGGTTCGGCGACCGGCTCGTGGAGCTGCGGCTGTGGGCGCTCGACGGGTCGCTCATCTACAGCTCGGCCCCCGGCACGACGAGCGGCTTCCCCGACGGGGACAGGCTCGACCTGGTGACCACCGGCGGGGCGTCGGACGCCCAGGTCATCACCGACGTGCGCGGAGACAACGTCGACGACACCGGCGGCACCGAGCGGCAGGTGCTCGACGTCTACGTGCCGGTGCACGCCGACGAGACCGACGGCGCCGACCTGGACGACCACGACACGGTCGGTGCCGCCGAGGTCATGCTGGACCACACGGCCGCCAGCACCGCGCTCACCGAGGCGGTCCGCACGGTGTCCCTCGTGGTCGCCGGCGGGCTGCTCGCGCTGTGGCTCGTGCTCTTCCGGACCGTGTTCACCGCGTCGCGCCGGCTGCAGGCCACGGCCCTCGAGAACGCGCGGCTCGCGCTGCTCGACTCCCTGACGGGCCTGCCCAACCGGCGGATGCTCGCCGAGCGCATGCGCCGGACGATCCTCGAGGCGGAGGAGACCGGCTCCCGGGTGGGCCTCATGCTCCTGGACATCGACCGCTTCAAGGACATCAACGACTCCCTGGGCCACGACCGCGGCGACGAGCTGCTCGAGCAGGTGGCGGAGCGGCTGCGCGGCGCCCTGCGGGACGAGGACATCGTCGCGCGGCTGGGCGGCGACGAGTTCGCGATCCTGCTGCCGGACGTGCGCTCGGTGGCCAACGCCGAGCGCCTGGCCCGCCGGGTGCGCGGGCTGTTCGTGCCGCCGTTCATGCTGGGCGAGCTGCCCCTGCACGTCGACACGTCCGTCGGCGTCGCGTGCCTGCCCGACCATGCGACCGACCCGTCGTCGCTGATGCGCACCGCCGACGTCGCTATGTACGCCGCCAAGCACCACCGCACCGGCGTCTCGGTGTACTCGGCCGACGAGGACGACTCGTCGCCGGCCCGCCTGGTGCTGCTGGGCGACCTGCACCGCGCGCTCACCCCGGCACCGGACGCGCCGCGCGAGCTGCGCATGCACTACCAGCCCAAGATCGAGCTGGCCACGGGCCGGACGGTGGGGCTCGAGGCGCTCATGCGCTGGGTCCACCCCACGCGCGGCGTCCTGCCGCCCACCACGTTCATCCCCCTGGCGGAGCAGTCGGGGCTCATCCACGACGTCACCCGGTACGCGCTGATGGAGTGCGTCACCCAGCTGGCCGCCTGGCGCGCCGAGGGGCGCGCGACCCCGGTGGCCGTGAACCTGTCCGCCCACGACGTGACGACGGCGGCGGTCGTCGACCTGATCGAGGCGCTGCTCGAGGAGCACGCGGTGCCGCCCGACCTGCTCGAGGTCGAGATCACCGAGACGGCCCTGGTGGCCGACCCCTCCCGGGTCGTGCCGGTGCTCGAGCGGCTCAGCGCGCTGGGCATCCGGGTGGCCATCGACGACTTCGGCATCGGCAACACGTCGATCTCCCAGCTGCGGGACCTGCCGGTCGACGAGCTGAAGATCGACCGGCTGTTCGTGGCCGACCTGGGGGTCGACGGACGGGAGGGCTCGGAGGTCGTCGTGCAGGCCATGGTCGACCTGGCCCACTCGTTCGACCTGAGGGTCGTCGCCGAGGGCGTCGAGGACGAGGCGACGGCCGTCATCCTGCGCCGGCTGGGTGTCGACCAGGCGCAGGGCTTCCTCTACTCGCAGGCCGTCCCGGCGGCCGATCTCCCGTTGACCCAGTCGGTCCCGCGGCCTCGCCGAGGACGCGGGAGCAGGGCCGGCGTCGTGGTCGCCGGGCCTCGTCCGAGCAACCGACACGCGCGCCCTCCACGGACGCCCGGCGCCGATTCCACCAACGGGTGAGTATCGTACGTTCGGCTCAAGTAGGGCCCGGGGGTGCCGATGCACCTGGAGGTACCCCAGCCCCAAGGAGGGTTTCGCCATGATGGACGACCTGCTGCAGGAGATGATCGACCCGGCTCCGGTCCACCGCGACGCGCCCCGTCGCCGTCGGCTCTGGACCACCGTCGCGATCGTCGGCCTCGCGGCCATCGGCGCCACGACCCTCACGACGTCCGCCATCTTCACGGACAACGACGCCGCGACGGCCGAGATCCAGAGCGGCACCGTCGACCTGGTCGTCGGCTCGACCACCGCCTTCGCCTTCACGCCGCAGAACCTCAACCCCGGCGCGACGACGTACGCGCCCCTGCTCGTCTCCAGCACCGGCTCGCTCGGGCTGCGGTACGCGATCTCCTACAGCGCCGCCCAGGTCGCCGGACCCGCCGGCAGCCCTGTCCTCGAGGACGGGGACGGCGTCACCCCGGTGGCCTCGGGGGACAACCTCGCCAACGTGCTCGAGCTCCGGATGTTCGCCGTGGCCACCGCGGCCGACTGTGGGCCCGCCGCGACCACCGGCACGCCGCTGAACCCGCCCGGGACGATCACGCCCTGGCCCGCCACGACCACGGCCCTCGTCGGCAACCCGTCGCAGGGCCTCCAGGGCGGCGAGCGGGTGCTGGACGCGGGCACCCCGAGCGAGTGGCTCTGCGCCCGGGTCGACTTCCCTGTCACCGCCGGCAACCAGTACCAGGACTCGGGCGTCGAGCTCACTCTGCTCTTCAACGCCGAGCAGACGGCCAACAACCCCTGACCCTGATGTCCTCCTGGTCGGACGGGCAACGAGACGCCCCAGCCGTCGACCGACGCGCGCCGCGCGTGATCGGTCGGCGGCGTTCTCGTACCCCGAAGCCCACCTGGCGCCGTCTCGTCGGCGTGGCGCTGTGGACGATCGTGATCGTGTGCGGCGCCGCCTACGCCACCTCGCTGGCCGTCCCGCTCTGGTTCCAGGTGCACCACCAGCGCCTGCTCATCGTCACGTCGGGCTCGATGGCCCCCAAGTTCGACGCCGGCGACGCCGTGGTGCTCCGGGCTATCTCCGACGAGTCCGACCTCAAGGTCGGGCAGATCATCTCGTTCTGGCCGACCGGGAGCACCAGCGAGCTTGTCACCCACCGGATCGTGGCCCTGCGCAAGCTCCCCGAGCTCCGGGCCGATGGAGCGACCGGCCGGATGGTCCCCAAGCTCGACGACAACGGCGAGCAGATCATGAAGTCCTACGTCGTCACCAAGGGCGATGCCAACGCGGAACCCGACGTCGACGCCACGCCCATCACCCGCATCCGCGGGGTGCAGCTCGCCGTGCACAAGGGGTGGGGCTGGGTGCTGCAGTGGGCCGGGTCCGCGCAAGGACGCGCGGTCATGCTGGTCCCACCGATGCTCGCGCTCGCTACGCTCGAGCTGCTGGCGTTCGGTGACGGTCGACGGAACCGCCGACCGCGCCCGGCCCGCGACGACAACGACAGGAGGGTCGATGAGCTCCTCCTCGACTGAGCGACCCTCCGACGACGGTCCGCGGCCCCGCCGGTTCCTCAGCGTCGACCGCGGCGGCCTGGTCCGGCTGGGCGTCGTGGTCGCCTTCGCGATCGGCGCGCTGCTGACCCCGCTGGTCGGTTCGACGTCCGCGCAGTTCACCGACTCCACCGAGGTCACCATCACGTTCTCCGTGGACCCGGCGCCGTAGGTCGGCGCCGACCCCCGCAAGGGCCGGCGCCGTCCCGGTCAGGAGCGCACGCCCCGGGCCGCGAGCAGCACGGCGTCGGGGTCGTAGACCATCGAGAGCGTCTGCAGGCGACGCGCCACCTCGGGCGTGAACACCCGCTCGGCCCACTGCGGTCCGGCCGCGTCCGTGAAGTTCGGCAGACCGCCGTCCTGCGTCCACGGCGCCATGCCGTCGTGCACCCGGGCGGTGTCCCGGGTGACGATCTGCGCGATCTCCGGGATCATCACGCCGAGCGTGAAGAGCGAGAACGCGGCGTCGCGGTGCGCGAAGGCGCTGGGCACCCCGCGGTCGTCGCGGACCTTCCCGCCCAGCTGGCGCACCTCGACCATCGCCTGTGCGCACTGCGCCTCCGGGCCGACCAGCTGGAGCAGCCGGTCGGCGGCGTCCAGGCCGAACGAGTGCAGCAGGCTGTGGTGCTCGTGCAGCGGCATCGGGTCGATCGGGTCGGTGTGCACGGCGCCGAGCGCCGCGTACGGCATGACCTGCACGGTGTCGATGAGCGGCGTGCCGAGGCAGCGGATCGCGCGGATCATCTCCTCGCCCACGGCCGGGTCGCCGGTCCACGCGAACCGCACCGACACGGAGCTCCTCCCCCGCAGCGGCTCGGGGAAGATCGGCATGTCGGGCAGGCGCATGACGGCGATCGACGTGGTGCCCTCCTCCGGCAGCAGCTCGCACCACTGGCTCCAGGTCCGGATGACGGCAGCGGCGTCGGTGTCGGCGAACCACAGGGCGCCCGCGTACAGCGAGGCCTGCTCGACCAGGTCGATCTCGACCGCGGTGACGATGCCGAGCGTGCCCTTCCCGCCGCGCAGTCCCCAGAACAGGTCGGGGTGGCTCGTGGCGGTGACGCGGCGCGCGACGCCGTCGCCGGTGACGACCTCGAACGCGCGGACGGTGTCCGATGCGAGCCCGTGGGTGCGGGCCACTGGGCCCAGCCCGCCGCCGGTGACGTAGCCGACGACGCCGACGTCGGGCGACGAACCCGCGAGGCCGGCGAGGCCGTACGGCGCGCAGGCCTCGAGCACCGCGGCCCACTTCACGCCGGCGCCGATGCGCGCCCACCGCTCGTCGGCGTGGACGGTGAGCTCGTCGAGGGCGACGGTGCTCACCAGGATCGCGTCCTGCATGGTCTCCGTGGCGCCGTGCCCGGTGCCCTGGACCGCGACGCGCAGGCCTGCGGAGGCCGCGATCCGCAGCGTGCGGGTGACGTCGTGGGCGCCCCGCGCGGCGACGACGGCCGCGGGGCTGATGGCCTTGGTGAGGTTGCTGGTGCCCGTGAGGCCGGTGTACGCCTCGGTGCCGGGCAGGTGCACGGGGACGCCGGAGTCGGCGAGCGCCTGCACGGCTGCTGCGGTGGCGGGACGGTAGTCCGCACCGATCGGCGAGCTGAGGATGGTCATGGTCGAGCCCTTTCCTGTCCGCGCCGTCGGTCGGCGCACGGGCAGAAGGGGACACGGCGCGACGGCCTGATACATCCCGGGATGTCCGAAGTTACGGACGAGTACGTCAGCCCGGCGGGGTGGCCGGCAGGGTGATCGTGAACGTGGTGCCCTCGCCGAGCGTGCTGGTGATCGCCAGGGTGCCGCCGTGCGCGTCGACGACCGCCTTGGTGATCGACAGGCCGAGGCCGACGCCCGGGATGGCGCGTCGGGTCGCCGACGACGCCCGGAAGAACCGGGTGGTGAGCTGGGAGAGCTCGTCGGGCGGGATCCCGATGCCGCTGTCGGCCACGACCAGCACGGCGCCGCCGCGCCCGGGATCGTCGGGCGGCGAGACCCCGAGGCGGACCGTGCCGCCCGAGGGCGTGAACTTGATCGCGTTCGAGACGAGGTTGTCGACCGCCTGGGCGAGTCGGACCGGGTCGGCGTCGAGCACCGTCGACGTCACCGACGGGATCAGCGCGACCCCCGCCGCCTCAGCCGCGGGCGTCGCGGCCTCGATCGAGGCGCGGACGATGTCGCCGGCGTCGATGTGCTGCGGCGAGATCGCGAACCGACCGGCGTCCACCTGCGCCGTGAGCAGCAGGTCCCCGACCAGCCGCAGCTGACGCCGGGCGTTGCGCTCGATGACCGTGAGGTACTCGCGCTGCTCCTCGGTCAACGGGTCGGTGCCGTCGGTCAGCAGCTCGAGGTAGCCCAGCACGGACGTCAGCGGGGTGCGCAGCTCGTGACTGACCAGGCTGACGAACTCGTCCTGGAGCCGCGAGGCCTCGCGCTCCGACGTGACGTCGGTGGCGACGACGACGTAGCCCGTGGTCGTGCCGTCCACCTCGGCCCGGCGGGTGACCGCGAGCCGCACCGTCATCCGCACGCCGTCGCGCGCGACGTACGTCCAGTCGCGGACCTCGGGGCGCCCGGCCAGCGCGGGGGCGACGAGGGCGTCCACGAGCACCTGGGGGTTGTCGACGGGCGAGTCGTCGTCGAACAGCAGCTTGCGGCGCGCCTCCAGCTCGTCGCGGTCGTGGAACTCGGTCAGGCGCATGCGGCCGACGACCTCGCCCTGCCCGTAGCCGAGGAGCCGCTCGGCACCGGCGTTGAAGACCTCGACCAGGCCCGTGGCGTCGGTCGCGATGATGGCCTGCTCGGTGGCGGAGTCGATCACGGAGATCAGCTGGTCGCGCGCCGCCCGTCGGGTGTTGGCGACGCGGGCCAGCTCCGCGGCGTCCGCGCGGGCGCGGTCGAGCAGCACGGCCTGGTCCATCTGCAGCGACAGGAGCGACCGGCTGCGCGCCCGCAGGCGGTCGGTGATCTCGTGCACGGTGAGGGCGATGAACGTCGCGGCGAGCGTGACGAAGAGTGTCCGCACCAGGGTGTCGACGGAGAACCCCTGGTCGCCCAGCAGCACCGGTGCGGCCACGACGAGCCCGACTCCGATCGACCCGATGGCGACCCGCCGCCTGCCCGGCATCGACGCCAGCGCGATGAGCGGCAGGAACGCGATCGTGGTGTACGCGGACCCTGGACCGCCGGTGCCCGTGCGGAGCAGGGCCACCGCCACCAGCTGGACGATCGGGAGCAGGTCCTGCGCGCCCTCGTGCCAGCGGCTCCAGGGCAGCACGCGCGCAGCCACGAGCTGGCCGGCGGTCAACAGGGTGGCCAGCACGACCTCGAGCATGCTCGACACGTTGACGCCAGGGATGAGCATCGTGGCGAGCGCGACGGCGAACAGCCCGACGAACGGCAGCTGCCGCTCGACGACGCCGCCGTCCGGACCGAGGTGCCGGGCCAGGCGTCGCAGGTAGCGCGAGCCCGAGGCGATGAGGTTCTCGGGCTCGGTCGCCCAGAGGCTGGTCACGGGACCGCGCCGAGCGCCCGGGCCAGCGCGGCCTGCACGCCCTCGCCCGTGAACGGCTTCGGCAGCCAGGCGTCGACCGGGGGGTAGTCGTCGGCGTCGAGCACGGAGGTGACGATGACGGGCAGACCGGGACGGCGGGCGCGCAGCACGTCGACCAGCTCCCAGCCGCCCATGCCCGGCAGCCGGAGGTCGACCACCGCCACGTCGACCGCGAGGTGCTCCTCGTCGCCGAGCGCCTCCTCGGCGCTCTTGGTGAGCACGACCTCGTAGCCCAGCCGCCGCAGGTGCCGCGCGATCAGGGCGAGCTCGTCGGGCTCGTCGTCGACGACCAGCACCCTGGCGCTCACGCGACACCCCCGTGCAGCAGCAGCGCGACGACGGTGATCGCGACGGACGCCAGCCCGACCACGACCAGCAGCAGGCGCTCCGACCGCGCGTTGGTCCGGATCTCGTCCTCGAGGGCGGCGGGCGTCAGCGTCGCCCAACGGCGGGCCTGGTCGCCCCCGGGTGCCCGGTGCGAGCCGCTCATCCCATCACCCGTCCTGTCTTCTCGGTCTTGTCCCACACGGCTGCCGCGCCCCGCCACTGCTTCACGTACGCGTCCAGCGTGATCGCGCACAGCACCGGACCGAAGCCCACCACGTAGAGCAGCGGCAGCGCGAGCCACCGCACCGGTCGCGCGCGCTCGAGCTGCTTGACCACCCACGCCAGCAGCATCGCGAGGACCGACCAGGAGTACAGGGTCAGCGTCCAGATCTCCCGGCCCACGTCGCTCATCTCCAGCCCCAGCAGCCCGGGGATCCGCACCTCCCAGAGGTCGGGGAACCACGCTGCGCTCATGACGACGAGCGCGCCGAGGCCGGGGAACACGATCCCCTGCACCCACGAGCGGCGGGCGGTCTCCCGGTCGAGCATCAGGGTCGTCGCCGTGATGAACACGTACGCGGTCACGGCCACCCACCAGAACCCCTGGAACACGGCCGCCGCCGTGACCCCGTCCGTGAAGTACAGGCCGACCAGTCCCACCGCGGCGAACGTCATGGCCACCGGCAGCAGGTAGATGGCGAACCAGATGATCCCGAAGTCGGCGCGGCCCAGGTGGTGCGTGCGGGACGGCCGGAACCAGACCGAGCGGAAGTTGCGCGTGATCTGGACGTTGCCGCGCGCCCAGCGGACCCGCTGCTTCCACAGGGCCGTGACGCTGTCCGGCTCCTCGGCCAGCACCACGGAGGCGGGCTCGAACACGACGCGCCGCCCGTTGAGCTGCGTGAGGAAGGTGGTGTACGTGTCCTCGGCGAGCGTGGACGTGTCCACCTGACCGCCGACGGCCTCGAGGTTCGCCCGCGAGTGCAGCTGGGCGCCACCCGCGAGGCACGCCATGGCGCCCATGACGTTCTGCGCACGGCGGGCGGCGGCCTGCGCGGTCACGTACTCGTAGCCGATGAACCGCGCCACGCTGCCCGGCCGGCCGCTGCCCTCGCGGATGAACGCGGTGACGGCGCCCACCTTCTCGTCGGCCAGGTGGCGCGTCATCCGGCGCAAGGAGTCGGGCCGGTAGATGACGTCCGCGTCCATGATGAGCAGCGCCTCCATCCAGCCGTCGGACAGCGCGTACCGGATGCCGTGGTTGAGGGTGTGGGCCTTGCCCTGACCGCCCTGCTCGCGGCGCAGGTGCACGATCCGGTCGTCGTACTGCGCCGCCTTGGCGCGGACCACGTCGGGCGTGTCGTCCGTGCTCGCGTCGTCGACCACGAACACCTTGAGCCGGTCCGGGGGGTACTCCAGGCCCATGAGCCGGTCGAGCGAGGCGGCCAGCACGGCGCCCTCGTTCCAGGCGGGCACGATGACCACGACGCGGGGCAGGTGGGGTGCCGCCAGCCGCAGGTGGTTGCGGAAGGCGTGCACGGGGACGAGCAGGTACTGGTAGAGCCCGGCGAGCACGGGGATCGCGCCGACGCCGACGAGCGCGACGAGCACCGCGACCAGCGCGGCGTGCCAGAAAGCTTCCGTCATGCCCCCACCCACGCGTACACGCCGACGTCGGAGGCCACGTGGGAGTCGGTCGACGCGACCAGCAGCACGCCCTTCTCCCGCAGCCGCTGGGCGATCCGCGGGCCGGGGCAGCGCCACTTCTCGTTGACCTCGACCGGGGTGCCCGTCGCCACGGCCGCCTCCGCGAGCGCGTCGAGCAGCTGGTCGGGGACGTCGTCCTCGGTCAGGCCGATCTTCGGCAGGATCGAGAACGGGTGCGCGAGCTGCGCCCGGCCGACGGCGTGCATCGCGCGGATCGTGGCCGTCACCAGCAGCTCGACCACGTCCGCCGGGGCCAGACCGGCGTCGATGCGCTCGCGGGTGGCGCGGGGACTCCACGGGCCGTCGGTGCCGGGGAGCTGGTGGTCGGCGAGCAGGACGCGGTCCGGGCCGTGCGGGCTGCCGACGGACGCCAGCACCTCGGGCGGCGCGTCCACCGCGCCGGACGCGTCGAGGATCTTGGCCTCGACCCCGCTCAGGACGGTCAGCCCCTCGAGCCGGGGCAGGGCGCGGACCACGGAGAGGAGCTCGGGGACGTACGTGGTGGAGACGCGGACGTGGTCGACCATGCGGATCTCGCGCAGCCCGGCGCGCTGCGCGGCCGCCAGGTTCTCGGCCGGCGTGCTGACGGCGTCGTCGGAGAACGTCGAGTGGACGTGGTGGTCCTCTCGCGTGGACGGCACCATCACCGGGGTGGCAGGACGTCGGCGATCGGCAGGAAGACGTCCTCGAGGTAGCGCACGTTCGCGATCTCCTGGAAGTCGACGTGGGCGGGCACGGGCCGGCCCAGGACCGCGTCGAGCGTGAGCGACGGCATGTCGACGCCGGCCGCGATGGTCAGCGGCATGGCACCGGGGAACCGGGGGTTGACCTCGAGCAGCGCGGGTCGCCCGTCGGCGTCCCTCTTGAGCTGCACGTTGGCCACCGTCGTGAGCCCGACGGCCCGCGCGATCGCCGACGCCGTCTCGATCAGCTCCTCGTCGTGGACTGTGACACCGGCGACGGCCACGCCCGAGTCCACCCGCAGTCGGGCGCGCGGCACCGCGGCGATGACCGTGCCGTCGAGGCCGGCGAGGACGTCGACGGAGTACTCGTCGCCCGGCAGCAGCTCCTGGACCAGCAGGTCCTCGTCGGCGTCGTGCACCGCGTCGAGCTCGGCCTGCGACCCCACCAGCCGGACGCCGCGCGAGCCCGCGCCGCGGCGGGGCTTGACGATGACCGGGAAGGTCCAGCCGGACACCGCCTGCGGGGTGCCCAGCAGCTCGGTCCGCGGCACGCGCGCGGTCCGGGCGCACGCGCGGGCGAGCTCGAGCTTGTCGAGGCAGGTCTCGAGCGTGCTCAGGGCGGGCGAGGCGAGGATCGTGCCGTCGGCCAGCAGCTCGTCGCGCGCGGCGGCGAGCTTCGGCAGCTCGACGTCGACGGTCGGGAAGAGCACGTCGACCCGGTCGTCGCGGCAGATCCCCCGCACGACGTCGACGAAGTCGTCGGCCCGTCCGGCGGGGACCAGGCGCCGGTTCGGGGCGTCGACCAGGTACAGCGCGCTGGCCCAGCGGTCCATGTCGGCCGCGAGCACCTCGACGTCGCCGCGCCGCAGCAACGAGCGGATCACCGCGACGCCTGCCGGCCCCCCTGCGCCCGTGACCAGGACCCTCATGCGTGACCTCCGTGCTCGTCGATCGTGGCGGCCTCCTCGACGGCGACGACGCCCGCGCCCCGCGCCGTGCTGCTCAGCATCGCGGCGGCGCGCACCATCTCGAGCGGCTCGGCGTACTGCCCGGTGCCGAAGCGGGACCAGTAGCGGGCCGTCGCGCGGACGAGCTCGGGCTCCATGTAGTCGCGGTGCGACTGCGACTCGAACGCCGCGAGCATCTGGAGCTTGGCCTCGATGAAGCCGTCCACCGGCACGAACCGGCTCGGCCGGAAGTCGATGGTGGACGACGGGCTCTGGAAGCACGCGAGCGAGGGGACCCGGCGGGCGGCGACGTCGACCGCCTGCCGGACCGCCCGGTGGTCCTGGTGCCGGTCGTGCTCGCTGTGGGTGTACACGACCGTCGGGTCGACCTCGCGGATCAGGTCCTCGATCGTCGTGATCAGCCCGCCCGCCGGGTCCAGCCGGGTGTCCTCGAAGTCGTGCAGGTACAGGCGGGCGCCGATGATGCCGGCGGAGGCGAGCGCCTCGTGGCGGCGGGACTGCACGTCGCCGCCGATGGCGCCGCTGGACAGCGTGAGGATGACGACCGTGTCCCCCGCTGCGCGGTGCGACGCCAGCGTGGCGCCGATGCCGATCTCTACGTCGTCGGGGTGCGCGCCGACCGCGAGCACCGTCTCCCTCGACCCCTCGGCCGCCCGCTTGATCCGACCCTCGTTGGCGAGCGCCGTGATGCGCTCGAGCAGGGTCGCGGCGGCGACCGGCTTGACCAGGAACTCGTCGGCGTCGCGACGCAGCGCCTCGACCGCGTAGTCGACGCTGGCGAACGCCGTCATCACCGCGACGGGCGTGCCGGGAGCCCGCGAGCGCAGCTCCCCCAGCAGCTCCAGGCCGCTCATGCCGGGCATCTGGATGTCCGTGAGGACCACGTCGAACTCGTGCGCCGCCACCTCGGCCAGTGCCGACATCGGCTCGTGGACCACGGTCACGGCCATCCCGCCCCGGCGGTCGAGCACCGTGCGCACGTACTGTGCGGTGTCGGCGTCGTCCTCGACCACGAGGACCCTGATCTGCTCGTTCGTCACGCGGTGTTGCCCTCCGTCGCCGACCGGTGCACCCACGCTATAGGCAGGCGCACGACCATGCCCCCTCGGGGAATAGGTGTGCCCACCCCTCTGTTGAGCGGCAAGTACATGCAAACGCATGAACCTCTTACCTTGTGAGGCGCGAGATGCAGTTCGGGATCTTCACCGTCGGAGACGTCACCACCGACCCGACGACCGGCCGGACGCCGGACGACACGGAGCGGGTGCGCAACATGCTCACCATCGCCCAGCACGCCGACCAGGCGGGCCTGGACGTCTTCGCGACCGGCGAGCACCACAACCCGCCGTTCGTGCCCTCGTCGCCCACCACGATGCTCGGCTACCTCGCGGGCACGACGAAGAACATCATCCTGTCGACCGCGACCACGCTGATCACGACCAACGACCCGGTGCGGCTGGCCGAGGAGTACGCGATGCTCCAGGTCATCTCCGACGGCCGCATGGACCTCATGATGGGCCGCGGCAACACCGGGCCGGTGTACCCGTGGTTCGGGCAGGACATCCGCCAGGGCATCCCGCTGGCGATCGAGAACTACGCGCTGCTGCGCCGCCTCTGGGAGGAGGAGGTCGTGGACTGGCAGGGCAAGTTCCGCACGCCGCTGCAGGGCTTCACCTCCACTCCGCGCCCGCTCGACGGTGTCCCGCCGTTCGTCTGGCACGGCTCGATCCGCAGCCCCGAGATCGCCGAGCAGGCTGCCTACTACGGTGACGGCTTCCTCCACAACGCGATCTTCTGGCCGCTCGAGCACGCCGCGCAGATGGTCAAGTTCTACCGCGAGCGCTACGAGCACTACGGGCACGGCCAGGCCGACCAGGCGATCGTCGGGCTGGGCGGACAGGTCTTCATGAACAAGAACTCGCAGGACGCCGTGAAGGCGTTCCGGCCCTACTTCGACAACGCGCCCGTCTACGGGCACGGGCCGTCGATGGAGGACTTCATGCGCGACACGCCGCTGACCGTAGGCAGCCCGCAGCAGGTCATCGACCGCTACGGCACGTTCCGCGACCAGGTCGGGCACTACCAGCGCCAGATGTTCCTCATGGACCACGCGGGCCTGCCGCTCAAGACGGTGCTCGAGCAGATCGACATCCTCGCGACGGAGGTCGTCCCGGTGCTGCGCGCCGAGGCCGAGTCCGCGCGTCCGGCGCACGTGCCGGCGAACCCGCCGTCGCACGCCGAGCGGGTGGCGGCTGCCGTTGCCGCAGGTAACGTTCGTGAGCAGACGGTGACCGCGACCGACGAGTACACCGGCCTCCGGGCCGAGGACTCGCTGTCCTCATGACTCTTCTTGGGAAAGGGACCACGATGAGCGACCGTTCCATCGTCGTCATCTCGGCCGGCCTCTCGCAGCCGTCGTCGACGCGCCTGCTGGCCGACCGCCTCGCCGACGCGACCGTCACCGAGCTCGCCGCCCGCGGCATCACCGCGCACGTCGAGAACGTGGAGCTGCGCGACGTTGCCCACGAGATCGTCAACATGACCCTCTCGGGCTTCGCGTCCGGCGCCCTCAAGGACGTCATCGAGAAGGTCACGGCCGCCGACGGCGTCATCGCCGTCACGCCGATCTTCTCGGCGTCGTACTCCGGGCTGTTCAAGTCGTTCGTCGACATCCTCGACAAGGACGCCCTCGTCGGGCGGCCCGTGCTCGTGGGCGCGACCGGCGGCACGGGCCGGCACTCGCTGGCTCTCGAGTACGCGCTGCGCCCGCTGTTCGCCTACCTGCGTGCCGATGTCGCCGGTACGGCCGTGTTCGCGGCCACCGACGACTGGGCCGACGGCGGCGGCGACGACGTCAACCCGCTGCCGAACCGGATCCGCCGCGCGGGCCGCGAGCTGGCCGAGATGGTGGCCGACCGCGAGCCCTCCGCGCCGGTCGGGCTCTACGACGCGGTGCCGTCGTTCGACCAGCTGCTGGGCGGCGCCTGACCTCGACGCGAACGAAGGGGCCCGACGAGAGTCGGGCCCCTTCGTCGTGCGCGGCGACGCGGTGAGCACGGAGGGGGAGGCGCACCGCCGTCGTCGCCCAGCTGCCGGGTCGCTCGTGCCGCGACCCGGGGACTGGCGTCTACTGCGGGCTGAGCGTGAACGCCGTGCCCGTCGAGGCCGGCTCGACGTCGAGGCGCTGGTCGGCCAGGGTCATCGACGCCTCGGGGTCGACGTAGACACGGGTCGATCCGTCGGTCACCACGTCGTCGCCCGGGAGAGGCTCGGGGACCAGCGCGAGCTCGAAGCCGCCCGCCTCCTGCTGGGCGATCCGCAGTCCGCCCGTGCCGTCGGGCAGACCGGCCTTCGTCGTGAGCGTGTGGACGGCGGTGCGGGCACTGTCCGTCAGGGTGAGCACGATGGCTCTCCTTCCATTGCCGGGGGCGCCGCCCTCGCGGGCGGCTCGTCGGACGCATCTACCGTCACCACGGGCGCTCCGACGTCGCAACTCGGGGTCCGCTGGGCGAGACCCGGCACGTCCAGCGGTCGCCGCAGCCCGGCGACGGGCCTACGCTCCGCATCGCCCCGCTGACCTCGCCGGTCGTCGGACGCGGCGCTAGCGTCGACCGCATGCCGATCCCCCTCTGGGTCACGCGCGTCAACCGCCGGGTCACCAACCCGGTCCTGGGGACGATCTCCGACTGGGTACCGCCGTTCGCGACGCTGCACCACACCGGTCGTCGCAGCGGCCGGCGGTTCCGCACGCCCGTCTTCGCGTTCGGCTCGCCGCGCGGCGTCGTCCTGGCCCTGACGTACGGGCCGGACGTGCAGTGGTTGAAGAACATCGACGCCGGCGGTGAGGCGAGGATGGTCCGGCGCGGGCGCGTCCTTGCGCTGTCCGACCCCGTCCGGCTGCACGGCGACGCGGGTGCGAGGCTGATGCCCCCGCTGATCCGCCGGGGCCTCGCCGTGATGCACGTCGATGAGTTCGTGGACCTCGTCGCGACGCCGGTCCGCCCGTCCTCGGTCGACCGCCGGTCGTCCGGAGCCCGGTCGTCGTCGGAGCTGGAGGAGTAGCCGTGGTGCGTGAGGGATATCCCGCGACGACCGTCGAGGAGTACCTCGACGCGATCCCGTCGACTCAGGGTTCCGCGCTGCGCCTGGTGCGCGACCGGCTCGTCGCCGTCGTGCCCGACGCGGAGCAGGTGATCTCCTACCAGGTGCCGACGATCAGGTACCGCGGTGCCGGGCTGGTGGCGCTCTCCGTCGCGAAGACGCACTGCAGCCTCCACCTCATGAGCCCGCCCCTGGCCACGTCCTTGGCCGGCACGCTGACCGAGGGGCGGTTGTCGGGCGCGACCCTGCACTTCGACGCCGACGCGCCGCTGTCCGAGGCGACCGTCCGGCTGATCGCGACGCGGCGGATGGCCGAGGTCGACGCCCGCCTCGACGGCTGAGCCGTCGGGCGTCAGCGACCCGACGGGGAGAAGTGCTGGTAGTCGATCGGCGAGGTCCAGTCACCACCCCACAGCCAGCCGACGCTCGCGAACGCGCGGACGACCTGGTCGTCGGGATGGAGCACGCCCGGGACGTCCGGCCGGTCCGCGAACTCCCGGCCCGCGTCCGGCGCGACGGACCCGTCACGGACGTACGGGTTCTCCACGGGGTTCAGGTCGATCGCACGCCCGTACGCGTGCTCCGACCACCCCGTGCCGCCCGTGATCGCGCGGCAGTTGAACGCGGACGTGTTGTCGGCGGCCATCGACGCGTCGTCGCTCGCCCCGAAGTCGTCGACGAGCCGCAGCGACCGGACCGGGTACCCCGCCTCGAACAGCGCCCGGAACACCGTGACCACCGCCTCGGCGGCGTCCGCGTGCACCACCAGCTCGCCCTGCACGGCCGAGCCGGCGAAGTCGCGGTGCGTGACGGTCACGTACCGCAGGTCCTCGAGCGGCACCGGACAGCCCGGTCGCCACGACGCGCTCATGCGGTCGGCCAGCTCAGGGGTGATGGTCGCGATCGCCGACGTGAATGCCGGCGCGACCGCCACCACCGGCGGCTCGGCGACGTCGGGTGCGACCGGAGCCGTGACGGGACTCGGCGTGCTCGTCGGCGAGCCGCTGGGCCGGGCCGCACGGCTCGGCGCCGAGGACGCGCAGCCTGCCACGCCCACGACGACAGCGACCACCGCCGCCGCGACCCGTCGCCCCATGCCGCCACTATCCCGCGCTCACACCACCCCGCGACGGTTGCCGACGATTCCCGACGACACCGTCGTGCCCGCCCACATCGCCGTGTTAGTACACCCCTCCGCGCAGTGCATGCCGCACGTCGGGCACACCCAGAGTGTGTGGTGCCGGTCGATGGTGCAGCCGCACGTGACGAACCGCTCCGACGGGCGACCCGGTCCGCTCGTGGTCCACCGGTGGCCTGCCGGGCAGCCGGAAGGCGGCACCCGCACCCAGCCGCGTGGCGTGCGCTGCCACTTCGACCAGTCGATGTCGCGGACCATCGAACAAGTGTACGAACTGGTTCGGCCGATGCGATGCCAGCGTGTCGCGTTCGCCCTGGTCAGGGGTGAATGTCAGTCGTCGGTCGTACAGTTGTTCGAAGACGGATCGGTTGAGTTCCGGTGGTGGGAGGTGGCGACGATGACGGCGGTGCTGGATGCTCCGGTGCGCGACGAGGTCGTCGCGCGGCCGCTGGGGACCCGTGTCGACGGACCCACGGGTGTCGCGCCGTTGGCGACGTCCGGCGCCCCTACCTCCGGGCCTGCGCCGCGCGTCACGTCCGAGACCTCCGCCGCGCCGGCCTCTGCGGGGAGGGCTCTCGGCTCATCGTTGGTGTGGGCGGACTCGGGGCACGGCTCGCGCCCGGGTGGCGCGCCGGTGCCCGGACCGGGTGCCCGGGTGGTGGACCTGGCCGCCGCGGAGGTCCCGCTGCCGGGTGTGCGGGTCGAGGACTTGGTCGCGATGCTGGCCTCGGTGCCGGTCGCGGACGTCTCGGGTGCGGCGTTGGTGAACGCCATCGCGGCGTCGCAGCAGGCGGTCGCGATGATGCAGGCTCTGCAGGGCCGGTTCGTGCGTGAGCTGGCGGACCGCACCCCGATGGACACCCTGGAACGGGTCTCCGACGAGGTCGCCTGCGCCCTGGTCTGCACCCGGCGCCTGGGTCAGGACCTGGTCCTGCGTGCCACCCACACCAGCACGTACCCGGTGCTGGGTGACGCGTGGGCGGCCGGTCGGATCGAGGCGCGCAAGATCGACGTGATCCTGGCCGAGATCCACAC
>NZ_JBFUIK010000008.1:0-134701 GCF_056401915.1 Cellulomonas sp. P4_D11
GGCGAGCCCGGCGAGGCCGCGCCGCCGCCGCACGACCTCGCGCCGGAGGCCCCCGGTGCCCCGGCGCCCGGCACCGCTCGCGAGCGGGGGATGGCGGCCGCCCGCGAGTCGGCGGCCCGCGTGATCCCCGGCGTGCCCGACGAGCCGTCACCGGACGACCCCGACATCACCACGTCGAGCCTCATCGGCGCGCCCCTGGTCGCGCAGATGCTCGGCGGGACCGTCATCGACGAGCAGCTGGACGACGGCTCGTCGTGACCGCTGGTCGCGCCGCGGACCTCCCGTCGACGACGGCTCGTCGTGACGGCTGAGCCGCGCGGCGGCCTCCACCACCTCGAGATCTGGGTGGCGGACCTGGCCGCGGCGGAGGTGAGCTGGGGCTGGTTGCTGACGGAGCTGGGCTACACGGTGCGCGACCGGTGGCCCGCCGGCGTGAGCTGGGCCCGGGCGACGGGACCGTACGTGGTGCTCGAGTCGGGCCCCGACGTGGCGTCGGCGGCGCACGACCGCTTGCGGCCAGGGCTCAACCACGTCGCCTTCCGGGCCGGCGCACGCTCCGAGCTCGACGCGCTCGTCGAGGAGGCCCCGAACCGCGGCTGGTCGCTCCTGTTCGCGGACCGCCACCCGTTCGCGGGCGGCCCGGACCACTACGCCGCCTACCTCGAGGACGGGCAGGGCTTCGAGGTCGAGCTGGTGGCGACGGACGGCCCGGCGTCCGACCGGTCGGTGGCCGCGACCACGTAGGCTGGCGGTCGTGTACGAGGGCGCGGTCCAGGACCTGATCGACGAGCTCGGGCGGTTGCCCGGAGTCGGTCCCAAGAGCGCCCAGCGGATCGCGTTCCACCTGCTGTCGGCGGACCCGGCGGACGTCCGGCGGCTGGCCGACGCGCTCACCGAGGTCAAGCTGCGCGTCCGGTTCTGCGAGATCTGCGGCAACGTCGCGCAGGAACCGCAGTGCCGGATCTGCCGGGACCCGCGCCGCTCGCCGCTGACCATCTGCGTGGTCGAGGAGCCCAAGGACGTCGTCGCCATCGAGCGCACCCGTGAGTTCCGCGGCAAGTACCACGTGCTCGGCGGCGCCATCAACCCGATCGCGGGCGTGGGCCCGGACGACCTGCGCATCGCGCCGCTGATGACGCGGCTCGCGGACGGCACGGTCACCGAGGTCATCCTGGCCACGGACCCGAACGTCGAGGGCGAGGCGACGGCCACCTACCTCGCCCGCCTGCTCGTCCCGATGGGCCTGACGGTCAGCAGGCTGGCGTCGGGACTCCCGGTGGGCGGGGACCTGGAGTACGCCGACGAGGTCACGCTCGGGCGGGCGTTCGAGGGCCGTCGACGGATCAGCGCGTAGGGGATGCAGATGAGCACACCGGCCGACGCCGACCTCCGGGACATCGCGAGCGCGGTCGCGACCGAGGCCCGCAGCTACCTGACGACGATCACCGAGGTGGCATCGGGCTCGAACCCGGACGCGTCGCTGCCGCTGCTGCTCCTCGCGGTCAGCGACATGCTCGCCGCCGGCGCCCGCCTGGGCGCGACGACGGACGTGGTCCCGACGGAACGGTTCGAGCCGGACCTCGGCCCCGACCCCGACGTCGAGCCGCTGCGCGCCAACCTGGCCAACGTGTTCGAGGGCATCGACGAGTACGCCGAGGTGGTCGACCCGCTGCTGGGTGTCGACGTCCAGCCGGCCAGCGTGTCGGGCGACCTCGTCGCCATCGCCGGGGCGCTGGCCCAGGGCCTGCGGCACTACGAGACCGGCGGGGTGCTCGAGGCCCTGTGGTGGTGGCAGTTCTCCTACCTGTCGTTCTGGGGCGAGCGCGCGTCGAGCGTGCTCCGGACCCTGCAGACGATGCTGGCCCACCTGCGGCTGGACGTGGAGGACGACGTCGCCGCAGAGGCGGAGTACGACGCCCTGCAGCCGTAACCCGAGGCTCCGGCCCTGACCTCAGGCGACGCGCGTGCCGCGGGCGAGCTTGTCGGTGGGGATGCGGAGCCGGCGGACGGCGACCACGAACCCGGCGGCGCCGAGCAGCACGTTCACGGCAAGCCCCCAGGGCCAGACGGGCGCCCGGGAAACGGTACGAGGCGTGGTGTCGACCGACGAGCTCGTCCAGCACTCCTGCAGCGGGGTGTCGGGGCCGGCACGGAGCTCGCGGACGCCGTCCCGGATGGCCCCGAGAGGGTCGTTGCCGTTGTCCGACGGGTCGGCGTGCTCGGCGGTGCCGGCCGCGTCGGCCACGACGACGAACGGGTTGAGGCCGAGCAGCCACCAGGTGCGCTCGGTGCGGGCGACGGTGCGCTCCTCGACGCGGACCTCGCACTGGGGGTTCGACGCGCCGTTCCAGTCGAGCGGGACCGTGTAAACCTCGACCTCCTGCTGGGTGGAGATGGACGGGTACGTCAGCCCGAACAGCACCGGGGTCAGCAGGGCGAGCGCGGCGACGGTGAGGAAGGTCAGCACGGTCGAACCTGCCGTGCGGGTGGTCAGCGCGGAGAACCCGAGCCCGATCCCGCAGACCGCCGCCAGGATGACGGCGACCACGACCACGACACGCAGCAGGGCCGTCCCGGGGGTGTCCCCTGTCGCCAGCGCGATGGCGAAGAACGGGATGCTCGCGACGAGGAAGGCGCACGCGGCCGCCCAGGCCGCGAGGAGCTTGCCGGCCGCGATCTCGGCAGGCGTCAGGAGCGTGACCTGCAGCGTGGCCAGGGTGCCTGCGTTGCGGTCTCCGTTGATCCCCGTCGAGGCGAGCGTCGGCGTCACCAGCAGGCCGAGCCCGAGCACCAGGAACGTCACCGCGCCGAACAGCAGCGGCCCCTGCGAGCTCCGGCCCGACGAGCCGCCGGGGGAGAGGTTGGTGAGCGCGCCGGACGTGAGCAGCGTGATTCCGCCGACGACGACGAACCAGACGATGAGCGCCACGACCCACCGGGTCGAGCGCACGCGCTGCCGGAGCTCGAGGACGGCGACCGTGCGGACGCCGTGCCAGGTCAGCCCCCAGGTGGCAGACCGCGGCGACCGTGGGGGCGTCGTCGAGGGCTCGTGCTCGAGCTCGACCTCGGACAGCGTCATCGCCGCTCCTCCTCGAGGGTCAGGTAGGCCTGTTCGAGCGCCCCGCCGGCGGGGACCAGGGACACCAGGGGCACGCCCGCGGCGACGGCGTCGCGGACCAGACGCGCGGCGCCCTCCTCGCCGTCGAGCTCGAGCAGCACGCCGCCCGCGCCGGTGGGCGAGACCGGTGCCTCGTCGGGTCGCCAGGCGGCGCCCGTGCTGGTCAGCCACGTGGTGAGCGCCTCGTGCGAGAGGGCGCGGACGTGCCACGCGCGGGTCGGTGACGCGTCGGTGACCGGGACGACCGTGCGGCCCTTCGAGAGGAAGACCGCGTCGTCGGCCATCTCGTCCAGCTCGGAGAGCACGTGGCTGGACACGAGCACCGTGCGGCCCTCGTCGGCAAGCCGGCGCAGCAGGATCCGCAGGTCGACGCGTGAGCGCGGGTCGAGCCCGCTCGCCGGCTCGTCGAGGAGCAGGACGGCCGGGCCGTGCACCAGGGCGCGCGCCAGGCCGAGGCGCTGCTTCTGGCCGCGGGAGAGCACGCTCGCGGGGCGGTCGGCGTACTCGGTGAGGTGCACCGTGGCGAGGAGCTCGGTCACGCGCCGGGACGCCGTCGCGGGGGCCAGGCGGTACGCGGCGGCGAACGTCAGCAGCACCTCACGGGCGGTCAGCGAGTCCCACGTCCCAAACGTGTCCGGCATCCAGCCCGTGCGCGCGCGGGCCTCCGCGCCGTGGGTGACAGGGTCGTGACCCGCGACAGTCACCGCTCCGGCGTCCGGCACGAGCAGGCCGGCGAGCACGAGGAGCAGCGTCGTCTTGCCCGAGCCGTTGGGGCCGACGAGCGCGGTCACCGCTCCGGCGCGCGCGGTCAGCTCGACGCCGTCGAGTGCCGTGACGGTCCCGAAGGCGCGGTGCAGCCCGTGCACGACGATGCCGTCACCCGGCGGGCTGAGCGGAGCCGGGGGTGGGACGGCGGCGTCGTCATCGACGGTGCTCGACATGGCGACAACCTAGGTCCGCTCGGGGCCCTGACGGGCGCGTTCGGCCCGCGAAGTCTGTGCGAGAGTTGTGGAGGCTGAGCCGCGACGATCCGGCATCTGAAACTCGATGCCCACCTGGTGGGCACGGCCGTACACTCGCCCGGTCCTGTCCCGAGCCCGCGAAAGAGCTCTCCCGTGGCCCTGATCGTGCAGAAGTACGGCGGTTCGTCCGTCGCCGACGCCAGCAGCATCAAGCGCGTGGCGAAGCGGGTGGCCGAGGCCAAGCGCGCCGGCCACGACGTGGTGGTCGTCGTGAGCGCGATGGGCGACACGACGGACGAGCTCATCGACCTCGCGCGCCAGGTGACCCCGCTGCCCCCCCAGCGCGAGATGGACATCCTGCTGACCGCCGGCGAGCGCATCTCGATGTCGCTGCTGGCGATGGCGATCCACAACCTCGGTGTCGACGCGAAGTCGTTCACCGGGCAGCAGGCCGGCGTGATCACCGACGAGGCGTACGGCAAGGCGCGGATCATCGACGTCTCACCCAGCCGGATCCGGGACACGGTCGCGAGGGGCTCGGTCGCCATCGTCGCCGGCTTCCAGGGCGTCAACCCGTCGACCAACGACGTCACGACGCTCGGCCGGGGCGGCTCGGACACCACGGCCGTCGCGCTCGCGGCGTCGCTCAAGGCCGACGTCTGCGAGATTTACACCGACGTGGACGGCGTGTTCACGGCGGACCCGCGCATCGTGCCCAACGCGCGCAAGCTCGACCGGGTCAGCTACGACGAGATGCTCGAGCTCGCGGCCAGCGGCGCCAAGGTGCTGGTCCTGCGCTGCGTGGAGTACGCCCGGCGCTACGGGGTACCGATCCACGTGCGTTCGTCGTTCAGCACACACAAGGGCACGCTGGTGACCGACCAGCCTGCAGACGAGGGAGAGACCGTGGAGCAGCCGATCATCGCCGGCGTCGCGCACGACCGCAGCGAGGCCAAGATCACGGTCGTGGGCGTCCCCGACGTGCCCGGCAAGGCCGCGCGCATCTTCGAGGTCGTCGCCGGGGCCGGCGTCAACATCGACATGATCGTGCAGAACGTGTCGGTCGCGGCCACGGGCCTGACCGACATCTCGTTCACGCTGCCGGCGACGGACGGTGCGGCGGGCACGGCGGCGCTGACCGAGCACCAGCCGGACATCGGCTTCGCGTCGCTGCAGTACGACGACACCATCGGCAAGCTCTCGCTCATCGGCGCGGGCATGAAGTCGCACCCCGGCGTCTCCGCGCGGTTCTTCGCCGCGCTGTCGGACGCCGGCATCAACATCGAGATGATCTCGACGTCGGAGATCCGCATCTCCGTGGTCACCCGGGCCGACTCGCTCGACGAGGCGGTCCGCGCGGTGCACACGGCGTTCGACCTGGACTCCACGGAAGACGAGGCCGTCGTGTACGGCGGGACGGGGCGGTAGGGCCATGGGACTGAACATCGCGGTGGTCGGCGCGACCGGCCAGGTCGGCGGCGTCATGCGCCGCCTGCTCGAGGAGCGCGACTTCCCGGTCGCCTCGATCCGCTACTTCGCGTCCGCGCGCTCCGCGGGCACGACGCTGCCGTGGAAGGGCGCGGACGTCGTCGTCGAGGACGTCGAGACCGAGGACCTGTCGGGCATCGACGTCGCCCTGTTCTCCGCCGGCGGCGCGGCCTCGAAGGTGCACGCCCCGCGGTTCGCCGCGGCGGGCGCGCTCGTCATCGACAACTCCTCGGCGTGGCGTCGCGACCCGGAGGTCCCGCTCATCGTCTCCGAGGTGAACCCCGGCGCCCTGTCCGGCGCCGTCAAGGGCATCATCGCCAACCCGAACTGCACGACCATGGCCGCGATGCCGGTGCTCAAGGTGCTGCACGACGAGGCCGGCCTCAAGCGACTGGTCGTCTCGACTTACCAGGCCGTGTCAGGGTCGGGTCTCGCGGGTGCCGACGAGCTCGACAGCCAGATCCGCGCCGCCGTCGAGCAGGACACGCTCGCGCTGGTGCACGACGGGTCCGCCGTGACGCTGCCCGCCCCGGTGAAGTACGTCCGGCCGATCGCGTTCGACGTCATCCCGCTGGCCGGTTCGATCGTCGACGACGGGCTGAACGAGACCGACGAGGAGCAGAAGCTCCGGCACGAGTCGCGCAAGATCCTCGACATCCCCGGCCTGCTGGTGTCCGGCACCTGCGTGCGCGTGCCCGTCTTCACGGGCCACTCGCTGTCGATCAACGCGGAGTTCGAGCGTCCGCTGAGCCCGGAGCGTGCCGCCGAGCTGCTGGCCGACGCCCCGGGCGTCCAGCTGACCGACGTCCCGACGCCGCTGGAGGCAGCCGGTCAGGACCCGTCGTTCGTCGGCCGCCTGCGCCAGGACGAAGGCGTCGAGGGCGGCCGCGGGCTGGCGCTCTTCATCAGCAACGACAACCTCCGCAAGGGTGCCGCGCTGAACGCGGTGCAGATCGCCGAGCTGGTCGCGGCGCAGCGCCTCACCACCGTCTGACCCCACCGCGCAACGTCCGCACTCGAGGGGGCTCCGGCCCGCACGAGTGCGGACGTTGCTGCGTCCGGGGGTTGTCGCCAGCGGGGTTCTATGGTTAGTTGGTCATGTAATGAACCAAGGAAGGAGTCGCGCGATGTTCGACGGGCGTGACCCCCTGTACGTGCAGATCGCCGACCAGATCCGCGCCGACGTCCTGTCGGGCGCGCTGAGCGCGGAGGAGCAGGTCATGTCCACGACGCAGTACGCGACGACCTTCCGCATCAACCCCGCGACCGCCGCGAAGGCGTTCACCGAGCTGGTCGACGAGGGCGTCCTCTACAAGCGGCGCGGCATCGGCATGTTCGTCGCCGAGGGTGCCCGGGAGAAGCTCCTGGCCGAGCGTCGGCGGAGCTTCTTCGCCGACGTGGTCGACCCGGTGCTCGAGCAGGCGCGGGTGCTCGGCATCGAGCCGGACGAGATCATCCGGCGCCTCCAGGAGGGATCCCGATGAGCGGCTTCGGCGTCGAGGTGCGCGACCTGGCGGTCCGGTACGGGTCGACGACCGCGCTGGACACGGCGACCTTCACGATCCGTCCCGGCGTGATCACGGGGCTACTCGGGCGCAACGGCTCGGGCAAGACGACCGCCCTGTCGATCGTCGCGGCCTTCCGGCGCAGGACGTCCGGCACGCTGCTGGTCGACGGCGAGGACCCGTGGGAGAACGAGCGCGTGATGGCCGGGACGTGCCTGATCCGCGAGAGTGGCGACGTGCTGCCCGACCGGCCGCTCCGGGAGACGATGAGCTTCGTCGCGGACCGCCGGCCGCACTTCGACCGCGACCTGGCGGGAGCACTGCTCGACACCTTCGAGCTCGACCCGGCGCGGCACCCCCGCAAGCTCTCGCGCGGCAAGCAGTCGGCCTTCGGCGTGGTCCTCGGCATCGCCTGCCGGGCCCCGCTGACGCTGCTCGACGAGGTTCACCTGGGCATGGACGCGCCGTCGCGGTACGCGTTCTACGACGCCTTGCTGGCCGACTGGGTCGAGCACCCGCGCACGATCGTGCTCTCGAGCCACCTGATCGGCGAGATCGAGAGGCTGCTCGAGGACGTCGTGGTGCTCGACCGCGGGACGGTGCTCACGGTCGCCGACGCCGACACGCTGCGCTCGAGCGGGTTCACGGTCACCGGCCCGGCCGAGAGCGTCGCGGCGTTCGTCGCGGACCGGCAGGTGGTCGCCCGGCAGCACCTGGGCCGCACCGCCCAGGCCACCCTGGTGGGCGCGCTGCCCGACGACCGCGAGCGAGCGCGTGCGGCCGGGCTCGAGCTCGGCCCGGTGGCCCTGCAGGACCTGTTCGTGCACCTGACCGAACGAGCGACCACGGAGGTGGCGCCATGAGCATCGACCTGCCCACCGCGCCACCCCGACGCACCGTCCGCGCCACCGCGGGCTGGATGCTGAACCTCCACCTCCACCTGGCGGCCTGGTTCTGGGGGATCGCCGCCGTGGTCCTGACCACGGCGATCGTCATCATCAGCCGGTTCGACGCTCCGGAGCACAGCGTCGTCGCCTTCAGCCGGCAGGCCGCCCTCTGGTTCCCGTTCTCGATGTTCATCGCCGTGACGGCCGCGTACCTGCCGGTGCACGTCGCCGCCGGTCTGACCCGCCGCGCGCTCTCCCTGGGCACGCTCGTCGCCGCCGTCGTGATGGGGGCGGTCTACGCCGTGGTGTTCGACGGGCTGCTGCTGACCGAGCGCACGGTGTTCGACGCGCTGGGCTGGAGGTGGGAGGTCCTCGGGGACCTCGTGCCGTACGCGGCCGACTCGAACGCGTTCCTCGTCGCCAGCGGCCTGACGTTCGGGGTCGCCTACATCTCCGGCCTGCTGGTCTTCATGACGTACCAGCGCGTCGGCGGCTGGTGGGGCACGCTCGCGCTGCCCCTGACAGCCGGACCGGTCTTCGTCGTCTCCGCGCTGTTCTCGCAGGACACCGGCCCGTTCTCCACGGCCGAGTGGCTCGGCGGTGGGCAGCCCCTCCTGGTCGCCACCGCGGCGACCGTCCTGATCGCGGCCGCGATGGCGTTCGCGTTCGACCGCCTGACGCGCGGCGCCGCCGTGCCCACGCGCACCTTCTGACCCCGTCCACCACCCCCGGGACCGGCCCTGCGCCGCTCCCGCGGTCGAGCACACCCTCCGGAGGACCGCCATGCCCGTCATCCAGGTCGAGCACCTGCACAAGCGCTACGGCGACACGGTCGCGGTCGACGACGTGAGCCTCGAGGTCCACCGCGGCGAGATCTTCGGCGTCCTGGGTCGCAACGGCGCCGGGAAGACGACCACCGTCGAGATCATCGGGGGCCTCCGGACCGCCGACGCGGGCACCGTCCAGGTGCTCGGCCTCGACCCCGTGCGCGACCGCGGCCGCCTCCGGGAGGTGGTCGGCCTCCAGCTCCAGGAGAGCCAGCTCCAGCCGAAGATCACGGTCCGCGAGGCGCTCGACCTGTACGCGTCGTTCTACCCGGACCCGGCAGACCCCGCGGCGCTCCTCGACGAGCTCGGCCTGACGGACCGGTCGGCAGCCCGCTTCGACCAGCTGTCGGGCGGCCAGAAGCAGCGGGTGTCGGTCGCGCTCGCGCTCGTCGGCAACCCACAGGTCGCGATCCTCGACGAGCTCACGACGGGCCTCGACCCGCACGCCCGCCGCGACACCTGGGAGGTGGTGGAGCGCGTCCGCGCCCGCGGCGTCACCATCGTGCTCGTCACGCACCTCATGGAGGAGGCGGAGCGTCTCTGCGACCGCATCGCCCTCATCGACGCGGGCCGGGTGGTCGCGACGGGCACGCCGGGCGAGCTCGTGGCGCGGGCGACCGCCGAGCAGGTGCTGCGGTTCCGTCCGTCGACCCCCGTGCCGGTCGGTCTCCTCGACGGCCTCGGCGCGCTGACCGAGCGCGGCGGCGAGGTCGAGGTCCGCGGCCGCGACAACGTGGTCCAGGACGTGCTCGTCGCGCTCGCCCAGCACGGGATCCGGCCCGAGCGCCTTCGCCTCGAGCAGACCTCGCTCGAGGACGCCTTCGTCGCACTCACGACGGCCTGACCGACAAGAAGAGAGGTCCGATCATGAGCACCAGCGCACTGACCCGGCTCACCGCCGTCGAGTCCCGGCTGTTCGTCCGGGAGCCGTCGGGGGCGTTCTTCGCAATCCTGTTCCCCGCCGTGCTGCTCACCGTCCTCGGCCTCGTCATGCCCTGGGCGGACCTCCCGTTCGACGCCAAGGACCCGATCCTGTCGCAGGTCAACGGCATCACCGGGTACGCGCCGACGGTCCTGGCGCTGGCGGTCGCGACGGTCGCCCTGTCCACCTTCCCGACGATCATCGCCGGGTATCGCGCGCGCGGCGTGCTCAAGCGCCTGTCCACCACGCCCGTCCCGCCGTCGCGGATCCTCGTCGCCCAGCTGCTGGTGAACCTGGGTGCGCTGCTGGTCGCCGCCGTCCTCATGTACGTCCTCGGGGCGACCGTGGTCGGCGTCGCCGCACCCGCGGAACCGCTCGTGCTGCTCCTCGCGCTCGTGCTCACCGTGCTCGCCGCGTTCGCGGTCGGTGCCGTCATCGCCGCCGTGGCGCCCACCGCGGGCGCCGCCACCGGGTGGGGGATGAGCCTGTACTTCACCTCGCTGTTCTTCGCCGGCGTGTGGTTGCCCCTGCCGCTGATGCCCGAGGTCATCCAGACGATCTCCGGCTTCACGCCGCTCGGCGCCGGCAGCCAGGCACTCGCCGCGGCCTGGTACGGGCAGCCGTTCCCGACGACCTCGCTGCTGGTGATGGCCGCCTGGGCGGCGGTCGGCGTCCCGGTGGCGTCGCGCCTGTTCCGCTGGTCGTGAGGTGCGTCGGGCGGTGCCGCCCCACGTGGTCGCGCTCCCACCGAAGCGTTTAGGAGTCTGGACGCCGCCTGTGCGCGGCCGGACAGTGGGCGCCGACCCGACCGCCGTCTGCCCGGGGACCCGCACCGTTGCGGGTCGCGCCGGCACCGACGGTGCACCTCCGTCCACGCCCCGCACGCCCGCGTGCGGGGCGCCGGGCCGTGCCCGCGATGCTGCGGCGCGCCCGACAGCCAGAAAGGTACGAATGATGTCCTCATCGACCCGACGGCGATCTGCCTGGGTGGCCACGGCCACGCTCGGCGCAGCATCGCTGCTGGCCATCTGCGGGATCCAGCCCGCGATGGCCGCGAACGTCCCGGCCACCGCGCCGATCCGGGCGGCGGCCGCCGCTGCCGCACCCACCGGCGAGTACGCCCAGCGGTTCCTCGCGCAGTACAACAAGATCAAGGACCCCGCGAACGGCTACTTCAGCCCGCAGGGCATCCCGTACCACTCGGTGGAGACCCTCATCGTCGAGGCGCCGGACTACGGCCACGAGACGACGTCCGAGGCGTACTCGTACTGGGTCTGGCTCGAGGCGCTGTACGGCCAGGTCACGCAGGACTGGGCGCCGCTGAACCACGCGTGGGACACCCTCGAGAAGTACATGATCCCGACGGCCGCGGACCAGCCGACCAACTCGTTCTACAACCCGGCCAGCCCGGCCACCTACGCCTCGGAGTTCAACCACCCGAGCAGCTACCCGTCGCAGCTGCAGAGCGGCGTGACGTCCGGCAGCGACCCGATCGGAGCCGAGCTCAAGTCCACCTACGGCACCGCGGACGTCTACGGCATGCACTGGCTGGCGGACGTCGACAACAAGTACGGGTTCGGCGCGACCCCGGGTGCGGGCTGCGAGCTCGGCCCGACCGCGACCGGCACGTCCTACATCAACACCTTCCAGCGCGGCCCCCAGGAGTCGGTCTGGGAGACCATCCCGCAGCCGTCGTGCGAGGAGTTCAAGTACGGCGGCCCCAACGGCTTCCTCGACCTGTTCACCAAGGACTCGTCGTACGCGAAGCAGTGGAAGTACACCAACGCCCCGGACGCCGACGCGCGCGCGATCGAGGCCGTCTACTGGGCCAACCAGTGGGCCACGGCGCAGGGCAAGCAGGCGGACGTCGCCGGCACGGTGGCGAAGGCCGCCAAGATGGGCGACTACCTGCGGTACTCGCTGTTCGACAAGTACTTCAAGACGATCGGCTGCACGTCGCCGTCGTGCCCCGCGGGGTCCGGCAAGAGCAGCGAGCACTACCTGCTGTCCTGGTACTACGCCTGGGGCGGCGCGCTCGACTCGTCGGCCGGCTGGGCCTGGCGCATCGGCTCGTCGCACGCGCACTTCGGGTACCAGAACCCGCTGACGGCCTGGGTGCTGTCGAACGACGCGGCACTGACGCCCAAGTCGCCGACCGCCAAGACCGACTGGTCGACGTCGCTCGAGCGTCAGCTCGAGTTCTACACGTGGCTGCAGTCGCCGCAGGGCGGCATCGCCGGCGGCGCGACGAACAGCTGGGACGGCGCCTACGCGACGCCCCCGAGCGGGACGCCGACGTTCTACGGCATGGCGTACACGGAGGCGCCGGTCTACAACGACCCGCCGTCGAACCAGTGGTTCGGCATGCAGGCGTGGGGTGTCCAGCGCGTGGCGGAGCTGTACTACGCCTCGGGCAACGCGCAGGCCAAGAAGATCCTCGACAAGTGGGTCCCCTGGGTCGTCGCCAACATCGGCACGGACGGGGCGAACTGGAAGGTGCCCTCGGAGCTGACCTGGACCGGCAAGCCGGACACCTGGAACAAGACCACGCCGGGCTCCAACAGCGGGCTGTCCGTCGCGGTCAAGAGCTACGGCCAGGACGTCGGCGTCGCCGGCGACACCGCCCGCGCGCTGCTGTTCTACGCCGCCAAGTCCGGCGACACCGCGTCGCGCGACAAGGCCAAGGCGCTGCTCGACGCCATCTGGGCGTCGAACCAGGACCCGATCGGCATCACGACGCCCGAGACCCGCGCGGACTTCCTTCGGTTCGACGACACGTACGTCCCCGGCGGCAACGGGGTCTACGTGCCGGCGGGCTGGACGGGCAAGATGCCGAACGGCGACACCATCAAGCCCGGCGTCTCCTTCCTCGACATCCGCACCTGGTACAAGAACGACCCGCAGTGGTCGAAGGTCGAGACCGCCCTGGCCACGGGCGTCGCACCGACGCTGTCGTTCCACCGGTTCTGGGCGCAGACGGCCATCGCGGCCGCGCTCGGTGACTACTCGCGGCTGTTCGAGGGCACCACGCCCCCGCCGGTCGACACGGTCGCCCCGAGCGTCCCGACGGGCCTGCTCGCCGGCACCACCACCGCCACGTCGGCCACGATCTCGTGGACGGCCTCGACGGACAACACCGGCGGCTCCGGCGTCGCCGGGTACGACGTCTACCGCGGCTCGACGAAGGTCGGCTCCTCGACCACCACGTCGTTCACCGACACCGGCCTGACGGCCTCGACCGCCTACTCGTACACGGTCCGCGCGAAGGACGTGGCGGGCAACGTGTCCGCGGCGTCGTCGGCCCTGCCCGTCACGACGAAGGCCACGCCGACCGACACGACCGCGCCGAGCGTCCCCACGGGCCTCGCCGCGAGCGCGGTCAGCCAGAACAGCCTCACGCTGTCCTGGGCGGCGTCGACCGACAACTCGGGCGGCTCCGGCCTGGCCGGGTACGACGTCTACCGGGGCACGACGAAGGTCGGCTCCACCACGACGACGTCGTACTCCGACACGGGTCTCACGGCCGCGACGGCGTACTCGTACACCGTGCGGGCGAAGGACGTGGCGGGGAACATCTCCGCGGCGTCGAGCGCCCTGGCGGTGACGACCCTGCCGGGCACCACGCAGGACACGACCGCCCCGTCGGTGCCCTCGGGCCTCGTCGCGACGACCGTCACGGAGACCAGCGTCGCCCTCACGTGGACCGCGTCCACGGACACGGGCGGCTCGGGCCTCGCCGGGTACGACGTCTACCGGGGCACGACGAAGGTCGGCTCGCCGACCACCGCGTCGTACACCGACAGCGGCCTCACGGCGGCGACGGCGTACCAGTACACCGTCCGGGCACGGGACGTCGCGGGGAACATCTCCGCCGCGTCGTCGGCCCTCTCGGTGACCACGAAGTCCACGACGTCGACCAGCTCCTGCAAGGTGGCCTACACCGCGAGCAGCTGGAACACGGGCTTCACTGCCTCCGTCAAGGTGACCAACACCGGCACGACGGCGATCAACGGCTGGACCCTCGGGTTCTCGTTCGCCAACGGCCAGAAGGTCACCCAGGGCTGGAGCGCCGACTGGTCGCAGTCCGGCACGGCGGTCACCGCGAAGAACGCGGCGTGGAACGGCACGCTCGGGGCCGGTCAGAGCACCGACATCGGGTTCAACGGCTCCCACACGGGGACCAACACCAACCCGACGGCGTTCACCCTGAACGGCGCGGCCTGCACGATCGGCTGACCCGACCGACGGACGGGCCGGTCCTCGCGCGAGGGCCGGCCAGTCCCGGCGGGGTAGGGGCAACCCCACCCCGCCCTCGTGGGTGGTCAGGCTGTCTGGTCGGCCGCCCTGACCCCTAGCGTCACTGTCATGACCTCCCCGACGCCCCCGAGCAGCGTGTCCGACGACCTGCGCGTCGTCGCCCCCGCGTTCGCGGACCCGCGCGCCCTGGCCGCGGCCCCCGTGTCCGTCGCCACCTGGCGCGGGATCTCGCAGATCGTCGTCGGCTCCTTCGTCCTGCTGGCCGCCGCCATCGTCCTGACGGTCGCCCTGTCGCTCTCGCTGAGCCTGGTCGTCCTGTTCGTCGGCATCCCGATGCTGGTGGCGACGCTGTGGGCCTGCCGACCGTTCGCCCGGCTCGAGCGGGCCCGGCTGCGCGCCCAGCTCGGGGTCGAGATCTCGACGCCCACCTACCCGCGGCGCCAGGGGACGTGGGCCTCGTGGTGGGCGGTCCTGTCCGACGGCCGGACGTGGGCGCACGTGGCGTACGTCGTGGTCGCCGGGCTGCTGCTGACGGTCCAGAGCGTCGTCGTGACCGTCGCCGGCGGGTTCGCGCTCGGCTGCCTGGTCTACCCCGTGGTCGCCCTGACGAACGGGCTGGACCACCCGCCGTTCCCGGTGGTGCTCATGGTCCCGGCCGCGGCCCTGAGTGCCTGGGTCGCCGCCCTGGCCACCCAGGCCGGGTCGCTCGCCATCGTGCGCCTCGGCCGCTCCCTGCTCGGGGCGTCGCCGCGCGCCGAGGCCGTCGAGGCCGCGCGCCAGGCGCAGGTCCGCGCCGTGCAGGCCGAGGGCCGGGCGGTCCAGCTGCGCGAGACGCGCACCGCGGCCGTCGGTGCCGCCGACGAGGAGCGCCGGCGCATCGAGCGCGACCTGCACGACGGTGCCCAGCAGCGCCTGGTCGCGCTCGGGGTCGAGCTCGGGGCGGCGCGGCGCAAGGTGTCGAGCGACCCGGTGGCCGCGGCGGCCCTCGAGCACGCGCACAGCGAGGTGAAGGAGACGCTGGCAGAGCTGCGCGACCTGGTCCGCGGCATCCACCCGGCCGTCCTCACCGACCGCGGCCTCGACGCGGCCCTCTCGGCGCTCGCCGCCCGCAGCCCCGTCCCCGTGCGGGTGGACGTGCCCGACCCGCCGTCGCTGAACCGCGCGAGCACGTCGGCGCAGGCCGCCGCCTACTTCGTCGTCGCCGAGGCCCTGACCAACGCCGCGAAGCACGCCGAGGCCCACGAGGTCACCGTGACCGCGGTGCTCGCGGGGGACCGCCTGCGCATCGTCATCGCCGACGACGGACGCGGGGGAGCGGTCGCGACGCCCGGCAGCGGGCTCGACGGCCTGCGCAGCCGCGTCGCCGCCCTGGACGGCACCTTCGACCTGGACAGCCCGGCCGGAGCCGGCACCCGACTCACCGTGGAGGTGCCGTGCGCATCGTGATCGCCGAGGACTCGGTCCTGCTGCTCGACGGCCTGACCAGGCTGCTCGTCGCGGAAGGGCACGAGGTCACCGGCTACACCACCGCCGACGACGTCGTCGCCGCGCTCGGGCCGTCCGACGACCTGCCCGACCTCCTGGTGACCGACGTGCGGATGCCGCCGTCGCACACCGACGAGGGCCTGCGGGCCGCCGTGCACCTGCGCAGCCTGCACAAGCGGCTGCCCGTGCTGGTCCTGTCGCAGTACGTGGAGCAGCGGTACGCCCGCGAGCTCTTCGCCGGCGACGTCCGCGGCCTCGGCTACGTGCTCAAGGACCGCGTGGCGGACGTGGACGAGTTCCTCGACGCCCTGGCCCGCGTGGCCGGCGGCGGCACCGTGATCGACCCCGAGGTCGTCGCCCAGATCCTCGCCCGGGCACGTCGCTCGGGCCTCGAGACCCTCACCCCGCGCGAGCGGGACGTGCTCGGCCTCATGGCGGAAGGCCGCTCGAACGCGGCCATCGCCGACCGTCTCGTGATCGGCCTGCCGGCCGTCGAGAAGCACGTGACGTCCATCCTGACCAAGCTCGACCTCCCGCAGGCCGCCGACGACCACCGCCGCGTGCTCGCCGTGCTGCGCTGGCTGGAGCACGAACCGGGAGACCGCTCATGACCACGACGCTCGACCGTCCGCCCGTCACCCCGCCGCCCGCACCCACGCCGGCCGCCCGCGCCCTCACCTGGACAGGCGCCGTCGTGGGCGGGGTCCTCCTCCTCTTCGCCGGGTTCAGCGCCCTGAGCCTGCTCGTCCTGGGGTCCGACGACGCCACGACGACCTCGCATACCGCGTCCTACCCCGCCGCGCCCGTGGTGGAGCTGATCGCCGACGGCCACGTCACGGTGACCACCGGCGGCGACCGCGTCGAGGTCGAGCGCACCAAGCGCACGATGCTCACCCCGGCGCGCTACACCGCAGCCCAGGCCGGCGACCGCCTGACGGTCAGCTACCGGTGCGAGTCGTGGCGACCCGGCTTCTGCTCGGCCTCGCTCGACGTGACGGTCCCCGACGGCACCGCCGTGGTGGTCCGCGCCAGCGACGGCCCGGTCGACGCGACGGCACTGCGCGGTCCGCTCGACGTCCGCGCCAGCGACGGTGACTCGAGGATCTCCGACATCGACGGGGACGTCACCGTCCGCGCGTCCGACGGCAGCACCGACGTGAGCGACGTCCGCGGCTCCGTCACGGTCAGCTCGGCCGACGGCGCCGTGACGGTGTCGGGCGTTTCGGGCTCGGTCACCGCCCGGTCGAGCGACGGGCGCGTGGAGATCGCGGACGTCCAGGGCGACGTCGACGCGCACGCCAGCGACGGCGACGTCACGGTGTACGGGACCGGGGAGCCCGTCGCGCTGGACATCTCCGCCTCGGACGGCAGGCAGATCGTCGAGGGACCGACCGACCCCACGGCGTCCACGCACGTGCGGATCCGCACCAGCGACGGGGACGCGGCCTTCCTGGGCCCCCGCGGCTGACGGCACGAGAAAGGCCCCTGATCAGCAGATCTGCTGATCAGGGGCCTTTCTCTTGTGTCGGGGTGGCGGGATTCGAACCCACGACCTCTTCGTCCCGAACGAAGCGCGCTACCAAGCTGCGCCACACCCCGTGGAGCCTGGTAAGGATAGCCGACGACCACCCGTGCGACGAAACCGGATCAGGCCGCCCCGAGCGTGAGGAGCGTCGCTTCCGGCCGGCACGCGAACCGCACGGGCGCGTACGGCGAGGTGCCGAGCCCCGCCGACACGTGCATCCAGGTCGATCCCGCGCCGCCGGGCTGGTCGGGGCGCGGCCCGGGCCAGCCGTGCAGGCCCTTCGCGCGGCGGGTGTCGAGGTCGCAGTTGGTCACCAGCGCGCCCCAGAACGGCAGCGCGAGCTGCCCGCCGTGCGTGTGCCCGGCGATGGCCAGGTCGACGTCGTCGGCGTGCATGGCGTCGAGCACGCGGCGGTACGGCGCGTGGGTGATGCCGAGGTGCAGGTCCACGGGCGTCGAGCCGGTGCGCGCGTCGTCGTCGCCGCCCGCCGCCGGGAAGCGGTCGCGGTCCAGGTGGGCGTCGTCGGTGCCGACGAGCGACAGGACCCGGCCGTCGACCTTGACCACGTCCCGACGGTTGGTGAGGTCGATCCAGCCGGCCGACCGGAACCGCTCGGTGAGCTCGCGCCACGGCAGCTCCGGGGGCCGGACAGGGTGCGTCAGGCGGGCGTCGGGCAGGAGGTAGCGCGCGGGGTTCTTGGGCATCGGCGCGACGTAGTCGTTGGAGCCGAGCACGAACGCGCCCGGGACCGCGAGGTGCGGCTCCAGGGCCTCCAGCAGCGCCGGCATGGCGTCGAGATGCGCCCAGTTGTCGCCCGTGTCGACCACCAGGTGGGGGTCGAGGGACGCCAGGTCGCGCACCCAGTCGACCTTCTTGCGCTGGCCGGGCGTCAGGTGCAGGTCGGAGATGTGCAGGATCCGCAGCGGGTCCTGGCCGGCGGGGAGCACCGGCACGGTGACCTCACGCAGCGTGTACCAGCGCACCTCGACCAGCGAGGCGTACGCGAGCGCACCCGCGCCCGCCAGCGCGAGGGCGCCGGCGGTGCGGGCGAGCGAGGCGCCGGTGCTGGACGAGCCCATCACCCGTTGCCTTTACCGCCGCCACCGCCACCGCCGCCGGGTCCGTTCCCGCCAGGCCCACCGCCGCCGGGCCCGCCGCCGCCGCCCGGGCCGGGCTGGTTCGGGTCGACCACGGGTGCGACCGGCTGGCCGTTGGAGATCGTCAGCGTGATCGCCGTGCCGCGCGTGGCGGTGCCGGACGGGCTCTGCGACGCGACGGCCCCGGCCGGGTACGGCGAGCCGACCTGGGTCGGGTCGGTGACGACGTTGAACCCGGCGCCCTTGAGGATCGAGCGGGCGTCGCCCTCGGACTTGCCGACGACGGACGGGATCGGGATCTTCTCGCCGAAGACGAGCTTGTCGTCCGGCGCGGCGAAGCCCGGGTTGGCGGCACCGTCGAGCGCCTGGACCATGAACCGCTTCCAGGTGGGCGCGGCGATGGACGAGCCGAAGGCGTACTTGACGAACTTGCCGGCGATGTAGACGTTCTGCACCGGCCGCGGGGCCTCCTTGTAGCCCACCCACACGGCCGTCGCCATGAGCGGCGTGTAGCCGACGAACCACGTGTCCTCGTTGTGGCTCGTGGTGCCCGTCTTGCCCGCGGACGGGAACGGCGGGGCGCCGACCTTCTCCGCGGTGCCCTTCCAGACGTTGCTCAGCGCGAAGTTCACGGTGTTGGCGTACTTCGGCTCGATCGCCGGCTTGCAGCCGGCCGACGGGATCGGCAGCTCGGCGCCGTTGGCGTCCTTGACGCTGGTGATCGCGATCGGGGTGCAGTAGGTGCCGCCCGAGGCGAAGGTCGCGAACGCGGCCGCCATGGACAGCGGCGCCACGGAGTCGGTGCCGATGACGTTCGACGGGTTGACCGACGGGGTCGTCGTGCCATCCGCCTTGACCTTCGCGGTGTGCATCCCGAGGTCCTGGGCGTCCTGCATGATGTTGCACATGTCCAGCTGGCTGGCCATCGTCAGGTACGCCAGGTTGACCGAGTTCATGGTCGCGTTGAGCACGGTCATCGTGCCGGAGCCCGGCTCGGAGTTGCCGGGCGTCCAGGACACGTTCGGGCCCTTCTGGCCGCACGTGGTGAACATGTTCTCGTTGAGCGGCCGCACCGAGCCGTTGACCTGCTCGTAGAGGCTGTGGCCCTGCTTGAGCCACTCGAGCAGCGTGAACGGCTTGAACGTGGAGCCGGGGGCGAACCCGCCGGACCCGCCGTACGCGGAGTCGGTGTTGAAGTTGACGGACTCCTCGCGGGTCCCCGGCGCGGCCGCCGCGGCGTAGATGCGGTTCTGCGCCATCGACAGGATCTTGCCCGTGCCGGGCTCGACCGTGACGATCGCGCTGGAGACGCCCGAGGGGTCGTCGACCGGGATCCCGTTCTTCACCTCGGTGTCCGCGAGCGTCTGCAGCCGCGGGTCCAGCGTGGTGGTGATGGTGAGCCCGCCGCGGTAGAGCAGCGCGATGCGCTCGGCCTTCGTCGCGCCGAAGGCCTGGTCGTTGGCGATGACCTTGGTGACGTAGTCGCAGAAGTAGCCGGACCCGGCGATGACGTCGCCCGCCGCGGCGCAGCCCTGCTTGAGCGCGTGCACGTTCAGGGTGGCCGCCAGCGGGGTCGCGCGGCCGGCCTCGTACTCCGCGTCGGTGATGAAGCCCTGCTGGTTCATGAGCAGCAGCACACGGTTGCGGCGCTCCTGCGAGGCATCCGGGTGCAGCACCGGGTCCCACTTGGTCGGGCTCTGCGTGATGCCCGCGATCGTGGCAGCCTCGAGGTACGTGAGGTCCTTGGCCGGCTTGCCGAAGTAGTACTGCGCCGCCGACTCGGCCCCGTAGACCGAGGCGCCGAACGGCGCGATGTTGAGGTACTTCTCGAGGATCTGGTCCTTGGTGTCGCGCTTCTCGAGCGCGATGGCGAGCTTGGCCTCGCGCAGCTTGCGCGCGTAGCCCTCGGTCCCGCTGGCGCCGCGGGCGGCCTGCAGCGCCGCGAGCCGCTCGGCCTCGGTGTCCTTGGAGAGCGCCTCGTCGATGAGGACGTTCTTGATGTACTGCTGGGTGAGCGTCGAGGCGCCCTCCTGGCCGCCGCCGTCGTCCGTCTGGTTCCGGACGAACGCACGGAGCATGCCGGTCGGGTCGACGCCCGCGTGCTGGTAGAACCGCTTGTCCTCGGTCGCGATCACCGCGTGCTGCAGCATCGGCGAGATCTCCGTCAGCGGCACGACGACGCGGTTCTGCACGAAGAACGTCGCGAGGAGCTGGCCGTCGGCGGCCCGGATCTCCGACTTCTCCGGCAGGGTCGCCTCGTTGAGCTCCGTCGGCAGGTCGTCGAAGGCGGTCACCGTCAGGTCGGTCACGCCGTTGGCGGCGGCGACTCCGGGCAGGACGAGACCGGCGGCGAGGACCCCACCGACGCCCGCCACGAGGGCGAACGTCAGAAGAAGGGCCAACGCCTGGAAGACGTTGACCTGTCGGCCGCGCCGGCGCGCAGGGTTCGGCATGCCGTCAGGGTAGTAGGCGCCCCTGTCACCTCCCGCGCGGATCGGGCGCTGACACCGTGACCTGCACGGGACCTGCACATGCCTGCCTGCACCCGCTCTGACTCGGTCAGGCGTCCATCTGACGATATGACCCGAACGGAGTCTCGCCAGGATGCCTGTCCGGACGCTAGTTTCCGGGCAGGACTCGGGTGCGGTTGCCACGGCACGCCCCGTCGGCGTGCTCAGGAGGATGAGTGACCACACTCGTGCAGGACGCGCACTGGACTGCGCTCGCGGCGTGCGGGAAGGGCAAGCTGGCGCCCGACGCGCTCTTCGTCGAGGGGGCTGCCCAGCGCGAGGCCCGCGCGGTGTGCACCAGCTGCCCCGTGCGGCTCGCCTGCCTGGCCGACGCGCTGGACAACCGCATGGACTTCGGGGTCTGGGGCGGGATGACCGAGCGCGAGCGCCGGGCGCTGCTGCGACGCCGGCCCGAGGTGCGGTCCTGGCGGGCCGAGCTGGTCGGGTCCGACGGCGTCGACGGGCCGTGAGAGCGCTCCGACCCGCCGGGCGCCCCCGCTAGGGTGACTCCCATGGCTACGCAGTGGGAGTACGCGACGATTCCGCTCATCATTCACGCCACCAAGGCGATCCTCGACCAGTGGGGCGCCGACGGCTGGGAGCTCGTCCAGGTGATCCAGGGACCGGACGCCGGCCTGGTGGCCTACCTCAAGCGGCCCAAGGAGTCCTGATGGGTGCCGCCGCGCGCCTCGCGGAGCTCGGGCTCGAGCTCCCGGAGGTGGCCCTGCCCGTCGCGGCCTACGTGCCCGCCGTCCGGTCGGGCGACTACGTCTACACGTCCGGGCAGCTGCCGTTCGTCGCGGGCGCGCTGGTCGCCACCGGCAAGGTCGGGGTGGGCGCCGGGCTGATCGACCCGGAGAGCGCGGCCGGCTACGCCCGGATCTCGGCGCTGAACGCGCTCGCGGCCGTCGCCGCCGTGATCGCGGCCGAGGGCGGTCCCCAGGGCGCGGACGCGCTCGACCGCATCGTGCACGTGACCAAGGTGGTCGGCTTCGTCGCAAGCGACCCGGCGTTCACCGCGCAGCCCGCTGTCGTCAACGGCGCGAGCCTGCTGCTGCACCAGGTCCTGGGGGACGCGGGCGTGCACGCGCGCTCGGCCGTCGGCGTCGCCGTCCTGCCGATGGACTCGCCCGTCGAGGTCGAGATCGTCGTCGAGCTGGCCTGAGGTCAGGCCCTCAGCGGGCCCGGCGCTCCAGGCGCTCGACGTCGAGCAGCACGACCGCGCGGCCCTCGCGGCGCACCCAGCCGCGGGCCGCGAAGTCGGCGAGCGCCTTGTTCACGGTCTCGCGCGATGCGCCGACCAGCTGCGCGAGCTCCTCCTGCGTGAGGTCGTGGGCGACGCGGATGCCCTCGTCGACCTTCTCGCCGAAGCGGGTCGACAGGTCGAGCAGCGCCTTGGCGACGCGACCGGGGACGTCGGAGAACACCAGGTCGGCCAGCGCCTCGTTGGTGCGGCGCAGCCGGCGGGCGAGCGCCTGGAGCAGGTGCTGCGCGACCGTGGGCTTGTCCTGCAGCCAGCGGATGAGGTCGCCGTGCCCGAGCTCGAGCACGACGGCGTCGGCGACGACGGTCGCGGTCGCGGTGCGGGGGCCCGGGTCGAACAGGCTGAGCTCGCCGAACATCTCGCCGGGGCCGAGGACGGCCAGCAGGTTCTCGCGCCCGTCGTTGGAGCGTCGGCCCAGCTTGATCTTGCCCTCGCGCACGACGTAGAGCCGGTCGCCGGGCTCCCCCTCGTGGAACAAGGCGTCGCCTCGGGCGAAGTCGATCGCCTTCATCGTCGCCACGAGCGCCTCGGACGCCTCCGGGTCGAGCCCGGCGAACAGCGGCGCCGACAGCACGATGTCGTCCTCCACGAGGGCACCTCACCTTCCTGGCCGCGCGCTGCCCGGATCGTCCCGGTGGCGGCATCGTTCACGACAGTTCACACACGACAGGGTTCGATCTCGACAAGCCGAACCGGACCGTTCGCTGGTCAGCGCCCGGTCCGACCTCAGTCTGCCCCATGGAGGCCGTCATCCGCGGCCCAGCGGCTCCCGCAGGCCGACGACGGCCACCTCGGGGTCCACGGCCAGGCGTGCGATCAGGCGGTCGGTGGCCCGGGTGAGGGCCGCCTCGACGCCCGCGGCATAGGTGGAGAGCTGGGCGTCCAGGGCGCGGAGCTCGTTCAGGCGGTCGACGTCCGCGACGCCCTCGGTGCCGCCCAGCACCGCGGCGAGCGCGGCGGGGCGCGGGACCTCGACGCCGACCTCGAGCGGGAGCTGGAACGTCACGTCCTCGCCGAGGGTCTGCGGCCGGGCCGCCTGGGCGACGGCGAGGTCGAGCCGCGCGCGCACCAGTCGACGCCACCAGGTCACCCGGGCGTGCTCGGCGCGCAGCGCGCGCCGGTCGAGGCGGAGATCACTGACCCGTTGTTCGACGGGTGGCGTCATGCGGCAGGTCCTCCTCGGACGGGCACAGCCTCGCGGAAGTTCGATCACGCTCGCCCGAGACGACTCGAGCCCCCTCAAGCACTGTGGGTGGTTTCGGCCCGGTACAGGCCGACCTTGAGCGGGGATACCTGTGTGCGCCACGGGATCACTCCAAGGGAGCAGCGCCGCAGGTCACAGGCCCCCCGAACGGGTGTGGGCGCCGCGTCGTACGCTGCCGCTGTGACAGGCACCGACGTGGAGTCCGACCTCGCGCGCACCCGCCGCGCCCGCCGCATCGACCGCGCCCTGGCGGTGCGCTACCCCGACGCGAACTGCGAGCTGGACTTCACGTCGCCGTTCGAGCTGCTGGTGGCCACGGTGCTCTCGGCGCAGACCACGGACGTGCGCGTGAACCTGACCACGCCGATCCTCTTCGCCCGCTACCCGGACGCCGCGGCGCTCGCCGGCGCCGACCCGGAGGAGCTCGAGGAGATCCTCAAGCCGACCGGGTTCTTCCGCGCCAAGGCGCGGTCGGTCATGGGGCTGTCGCGCGAGCTGGTGGAGCGGTTCGGCGGCGAGGTGCCCGGGCGCATGAAGGACCTCGTGACGCTGCCCGGCGTGGGGCGCAAGACGGCCAACGTCGTGCTCGGCAACGCGTTCGGGGTGCCGGGCATCACCACGGACACGCACGTCATGCGGCTGTCGAAGCGCCTGGGCTACACCGCGAGCGACGACCCGCTGGTGGTGGAGAAGGAGCTCGACGCGCTGATCCCCCGCAAGGACTGGACCATGGCCTCGCACCGGCTGATCTTCCACGGGCGGCGCACGTGCTTCGCGCGCAAGCCGGCGTGCGGGGCGTGCCCCGTGGCGTCGATGTGCCCGTCCTTCGGCATCGGGGAGATCGACCCCACCAAGGCCGCCGCGATGGTCAAGCAGTGAGCGCTGTCAGACCGGCGCGACCGTCCGCAGCCACGTCAGCAGGAGGTCGCTGACCCGGTCGGGGGTCTCCTCGGCGGGGTAGTGGCCGGCCGACGGCAGCAGCTCGAACTGGTACTGCGAACCGACCAGCGCGGCGGTGTCCTTGGAGAGCGCGGCGCGCGACGGCGGGCGCAGCCCGTCGCGACCGCCGTGCAGCTGCAGCACGGGCAGCGGTCGGGTCTCCTCGAGCGCCGCGTGGTAGCGACGGCCGTCCAGGCGCGGCATCGAGCGGACCAGCCACCGCAGCTGCTCCATCTGGCTGTGCGCGGCGAACGGCACGCGCGCTGCCGAGCGGTACGTGCGCTCGGCCTCGGCATCGGGCCAGCCGGGCGTGCCGCCCCACTCGCGCAGCAGCTGGGCCACGAGGTCGCCCTCCATGAGGGCGTGCTCCGGCATCGACGGCAGCTGGATGTACGCGAGGCGCCGGACCGCGGCCGGGCGCACCGCGGCGCGGGGGTGGCCTCGCGTGTCCAGCGGGTGCGGGGCGGCCAGCGCGGCGACCGCCCGCACCCGGTCCGGGTGCAGGCCGGCCATGGCCCAGGCGATCTCCCCGCCCGTCCCGCTGCCGACGACCACGGCGTCCGCTGCGCCGACCGACTGGATCACCCCGGCGACGTCGGCGGCCAGGGTCGGCACGTCGTACCCCTGCGGCGGCTTGTCGGATCCGCCGGTCCCGCGGACGTCCATGGCCGCCACGCGGTAGCCGGCGTCGGCCAGGACGGGGAGCTGGTGACGCCACGCCCACCAGAACTGCGGGACGCCGTGCAGCAGCACGACCAGGGGGGCGTCGCGGTCGTCGGGCCCGGCCACGGCCACATGGAACCGTGCGCCGTTGGCGGCCACGAACCGGTGCTCCCAGGGGCCGTCGATGAGGAGCGAGGCGGAGTCGACGGTGCTCATCGGTGCCGAACCTACCCGGTCTCGCCGCTCTGGGGGCGTGCCGTCGCCGCCTCGCGTGCGTGATGTCGGTCCCGCTGGAACAGGGCCCCGCCGCCCAGCAGCGCCGCGACGAGCGACGCGATCAGCACGGAGACGATGACGTGCTCGTCCTGCGGGCTGCCGGCACCGAACGCCAGCTCGCCCACCAGCAGGGACACCGTGAACCCGATGCCGCCCAGCAGGCCGACGGCCGCGACGTCGGCCCAGCCGAGGCCGGGGGCGAGCGAGGCGCGCGTGAAGCGGGCGACCAGGTAGGTGGCGCCGAGGATGCCGAGCGGCTTGCCGACGACGAGCCCGAGCGCGACACCTTGGGCGACGGGGTCGGCGAACGTCGTCTGCAGAGCGCCGGCGGTCAGGGTCACCCCGGCGGCGAACAGCGCGAAGACCGGCACCGCGACGCCCGCGGAGAGGGGTCGCCACGCGTGCTCCCACCGCTCGGCCAGCGACTCCGCGGGCTCCGTGGGCAGCCGGAGCGCCCTGCGCGTGGCCGCGGTGGTCCCCGGGACCACGAGCCCGAGCGCGACGCCCGCGATCGTCGCGTGCACACCCGACGCGTGGACCGCGGCCCAGGCCGCCAGCCCGAGCGGGACCAGCAGCCAGCCGCTGACCCAGCCGCGCCGGATCACGAGCGCGAACACCGCGACGGTCGCCGCACCGACGCCGAGCCAGAGCGCCGAGACCGTCTCGGTGTAGACGACGCCGATGACGATGATCGCGAGCAGGTCGTCGACGACGGCGAGCGTGAGCAGGAAGGCGCGCAGGGCGTTCGGCAGGCTCCGGCCCACGATGGCGAGGACCGAGACGGCGAAGGCGATGTCCGTCGCCGTCGGGACGGCCCAGCCCCGGGCGACGCCGTCCGCGGCGGTGAGGTTCACGGCCAGGTAGAGGATCGCGGGGACGAGCATGCCCCCGAGCGCGGCCACGATCGGCACGACGGCCGTGCGCAGGTTCCGCAGCTCGCCCGCGACGATCTCGCGCTTGAGCTCGAGGCCGACGACGAAGAAGAAGATGGCGAGCAGGCCGTCGGTCGCCCAGGTGGCCACCGTGAGGTCGAGGTGCAGCGCCGCGGGGCCGATGACCGTGTCGGACACCGTGGTGTACGACGCGGGATCCACGTTCGCCCAGAGCAGGGCGACCACGGTGGCGGTCAGCAGGAGCGCCCCGCCGACGCGTTCCTCCCGCAGCGTGTCGAGCAGGTTGCGCTCGGAGCCGGGGGTCAGCGCGGCGAACAGGCGGCTCGCGGGCGTGGACACGGGTGCACCTCCGGGCAGGCTGGTGGGACGTGCCGACCAGGCTTCCCGGCTCACCGAGGCCCAGGCTAGCGGGCTACGCGTCCGCGGGCTCCGGGACCTCGTTGCGGCCGTCGACGGCGTTCCGTCGGTCCTTCGGTGGGTCGAAGCGGTAGCCGACGTTCCGCACGGTACCGATCAGCTGCTCGTGCTCGGGGCCGAGCTTGGCGCGCAGGCGTCGCACGTGGACGTCGACCGTCCGGGTGCCTCCGTAGTAGTCGTAGCCCCAGACCTCCTGCAGCAGCTGGGCGCGGGTGAACACGCGGCCCGGGTGCTGGACGAGGTACTTGAGGAGCTCGAACTCCTTGTAGGTGAGGTCGAGGGGCCGACCGCGCAGCCGGGCGGTGTAGCCGCCGGCGTCGATGGTGAGCTCGCCCGACGAGATCTCCTGGGGGGCGTCGTCGTACCCCGCGGTCGCCGCGCGCTCCATGACCAGGCGGAACCGCGTCTCCACCTCGGCCGGGTTGGCCGTCTCCAGGATGATGTCGTCGGCGCCCCACTCGGCCGTGACGACCGTGAGGCCGCCCTCGGTGAGCACCAGGATCAGCGGGACCGTCAGGCCGGTCGCGCGCAGCAGGCGGCACGTGGTCCTGGCGGTGACGAGGTCGCGCCGGGCGTCGAGCACGACGATGTCCGCATCCGGTGCGTCCACGAGAGCCGACGGTTCGACGGGGAGCACGCGGACGCGGTGGGACAACAGACCGAGGGCCGGGAGCACCTGGGCGGAGCCCCCGGACGCTGGAGTGAGCAGCAGCAGATCTGCCACCTGGAACCTCCCCGCGTGCGAGTGGGGGCCACGGTACCGCGCGCGTCACCGAAGTTGCGCAGCGATGTCGAGGGATGGCGTCACGTCCCTCACATGCGCCCGTCGTAACGCGAGGGAAATCGCGGCGAGATGCGACAATCGGCGGCGTGCTCCTCCCCTCCCTGCAGGCAGGCCGCCTGTGCGCGCGCCCGGACCGGTCGATCGTGAACCCGGTCGCGGGACGGTAGGGGACCCATGCAGCTCGCCACCCGGGCGGTCGTGACGGCCGTGCTCGCGGCCGCCGTGGCCGTCGCCGGCTACCTCGGCGGGTTGCCGCTGAGCATCGCCGCCGCGGTCCTGGCCGTCGTGTTCGCCCTCGGCTGGCCCTCTCTCGCGGGGCTGCCGTTCGTCGCCGGGTCGGCCACCGTCGTCGCGCTGGGCGGGGTCGGTGCGGTCGCCGTCGTGCACCTGACCACCACGCAGCCGTTCCTGCGGTACCTGCCCGTGGTCTTCGCGGCCGCGATCCTCCTGGCATTCGTCAGCGAGCTGCTGCGTCGCGACGGACGCCCGCGGCTGGTCGAGTCCGTCTCCGGGACGGTCGCCGGGACCCTCGTCGCCGTCGCCGTCGCCGGCTGGGTCGCGATCGGGCGCACGCCCGGGGGCGAGCCGCTCGTCGTCGTCGGCGCGCTGGCGCTCGCGGTCGGCTCGGCCGTCGTGGCCCTCCACCTCGCCCCCTGGGTCGGCTCGCTCGTCACGGCCGGTGCGGCCGCCGCCGCGGGGGCGCTCGGCGCGCTGCTGCTCCCCGGCATCGACCCGTTGGCCGGTGCCCTGCTGGGGCTCGCGGTCGGCATCCTCGTCGCCACGCTGCACGCGCTGTTCGACCAGCTGCCGTCGCTCGAGCGCCGCTGGCCCTCGCTCGCCGCGGTGACGCTGCCGGTGACCGTGACGGGCATCCTCGTGTACGTCGTCGGCCGGGTCCTGGTGGGCTGACGTGGGTCGGCTGCTGCTCGTCGTCGCCGTCCTGGCCCTCGCCACGGCGCTCGGTCTGTGGTGGCGGGCGCGCAACGGTCGCTACACCGCCGTCGACCCGGCGCTGCTCGCGTCCGCGCCCGACGAGGCGCCCGACGAGGTGCCCGACGAGGCGGACGGCACGCGTCTGACCGCGGCCCAGCTGGGGGCGCCGCTGGGGTCCCGGGCCACCTTCGTGCAGTTCTCCAGCGAGGTCTGCGCGCCCTGCCGGCGGACCCACGCGGTCCTCGCGCAGCTGGCCACGGAGCACGAGGGCCTCTCACACGTCGAGATGGACGTGGTCGAGCACCTGGATCTCGTGCGACGCTTCGACATCATGCGCACCCCGACCACGCTCCTGCTCGACGCCCGCGGCGTCGTGGTCGGCCGCATGTCCGGTGCCACGGACCGTCGCCACGCGCTCGCCGCGCTCGCGTCCTGTCCGGGCGAGGTCCCCGCCGCCTGACGGCCTGCCCTCGTGGGCGATCGGCCGGGCGCGCTGCGACCTCGGCCCCCGGGTCGGCCACCGGCCGGCCGACGGACCCCTGCACGTCCCCCTGGAGCTCCCATGACCACGCCCACGCACACCTCTGCCCCCGCCGGCATCGACCCCCGGGGCCCCCGGTTCGGCGCCGCCCTCACCCTCGTCCTGCTCGTCGCCGTACTGCTCCTCGGCACCACCCCGGCGGCCTACGCCGTGCTCGCGGTGGTCGTCGCCGGCTTCGCCATCGGCACGTTCCGCGGCGTCGGCCACACCTGGCAGGCCTGGGTGTTCAGGAAGCTCGTCCGGCCGCGCCTGGCACCGCCCACCGAGCTGGAGGACCCGCGGCCCCCGACGTTCGCGCAGCTGGTGGGCCTGATCATCACCGGCGCCGGGCTGGTGCTCGGGCTGGCGGGCGTCAGCGTCGCCGTGCCGGTCGCCGCGGCGCTCGCCCTCGTCGCGGCGTTCCTCAACGCCGTGTTCGGCCTGTGCCTCGGCTGCGAGCTGTACCTGCTCGGGATCCGGCTGCGGTCGGGAAGGACCGCCTAGTAGACGAGCGCCTGCGCCCGCTCGGCCAGGGACTCCTCGACGAACACCGCCGCGCCCGCGATCCGGACGCCCGGCAGCACGTCCTGGGGGCCGATGCCGCGGCGGGCCGCGCACTGCGTGCACACGGTCACGCGGCCGCCCTCGAGGACGACCGCGAGCAGGTCGGCCAGCGGGGTCGCGTGCTCGAGGACGAGGTCACCGGCCCGACCGGGCAGCGCGAACCACGCCGACTCGCCGGTGAGCCAGAGGCTGACCTCGGCGCCGGCGGCGACCGCGGTCGCGGCCACGGTGAACGCCTGGTTCGTGGCCTCCGGACGGTCCGTGCCGGACGTGGTCTTGATCACGAGGGGGCGTGGCGTGGGGCTCATCGGAACAGGCTAGGGGTCTGCGCTCGTTAGGATCGTCGGCATGACTGCGCTCGAGGGAGTCTTCATCGGCCTGCTGGTCGCGGCGACGCTGACGATCGGCTGGTTCGCCTGCTTCGTCGTCTACCGGCTCTTCAAGGGCCAGCGCTGACGTCCTGCCCTGACGCTGGGAGGCCCGCACATGCCGTTCGTCCTGCCCGACCCCGAGGGCCTCGCCCCGGAGGTCTACCCGCTCGCGTGGCTGGTCGGTACGTGGCGCGGCGAGGGTGTCGTCGACTACCCCGGGATCGACGAGGCGACGTTCGCGCAGGAGATCGTCATCACCAGCGACGGTGGCCCGTACCTCGCGTACACGACGACCATCCGGCTGATCACTGCGCCGCCGGACACCGGCGCCCTCGTCGACGAGCCGCCGGCGCAGGTCTGGCAGACGGAGTCCGGCTACTGGCGCATCCCGCCCGAGCGCCCCACCGACTGGGGGCTCACGCCGGACCAGCACCCCGTCGAGCTGCTGGTCGCGGACGCGTCCGGGCACCTCGCGCTCTACATCGGCGCGGTCGGCAAGGGCCGGATCGACCTGGTGAGCGACGCGGTCGTCCGCACCGCCAGCAGCGCGGAGCTCAGCGCCGGCAAGCGCCTCTACGGCCTGGTGAACGGCGAGCTCATGTGGGCGCACGACATCGCCGCGTTCGGCCACCCCATGCAGTCCTACGCCTCCGGCCGCCTCGCGCGCGTCGAGGCCCTCACCGACGACGAGGCCTGATGACCACCGACGCACCCGTCGAGACGCCCGCCGAGCCGGTCGGGCACGGCGAGCCGCCGCGGCACGCCAGCCCCCTGCTCGCGCGGCACGGCGCGGTCCGGGCGTCCGGTCCCGACGACGGCGTCGCCTGGCACTACGGCGACCCGACGGCGGAGCAGCGCGCCCTCTCCCGCGGCGGCGCGGTCGTCGACCAGTCCTACCTCGGCGTCGTGACCGTGACGGGTCCGGACCGGCTCAGCTGGCTGAACTCGATCACCTCGCAGGAGCTGACCGCCCTCGCGCCCCGCACGTCGACCGAGCTGCTGGTCCTCAGCCCGCAGGGGCACGTCGAGCACGCGGCGGGCGTCGTCGACGACGGCGAGACCACCTGGCTGCTCACGGAGACGCCGATCGCGCTCGCCGCCTGGCTGAACCGCATGAAGTTCATGCTGCGCGTCGAGATCGCGGACGTGACGGACGCCTGGGCGGCCATCGGCGAGCCGGTGGATGCCGAGGGTGGGCCCGACGAGCCCGTGACCTGGCGCGACCCGTGGCCGACCACGGCCGTCGGCGGCACGCGCTACGGGCCTGCCGACGACGAGCACCCCGGCGCCGACCGCTCCTGGCGGCTGGTGCTCGTGCCTCGCGACCGGCTGCTCGAGGAGGTGCGCGCGCGCGAGGCCTCGGGCTGGCCGCTGGTCGGCACCTGGGCCAGCGAGGCCGCGCGCGTCGAGGCCTGGCGGCCGCGGGCGTCGCACGAGGTCGACCACCGGACCATCCCGCACGAGCTCGACTGGCTCCGCACCGCGGTGCACATGCAGAAGGGCTGCTACCGCGGGCAGGAGACGGTGGCGCGCGTGCACAACCTCGGCCGGCCGCCGCGCCGGCTCGTCCTGCTGCACCTGGACGGGTCGGGGCACCTGCTGCCCGAGCCCGGCGCGGCCGTGCACGACGTCGTGAAGACCGACAGCTCGCAGGAGCCCGGCCGGGTCGTCGGGCAGGTCACCACCGTCGCGCGGCACCACGAGCTCGGGCCCGTCGCGCTCGCGGTGGTCAAGAGGTCGGTCCCCGCGGACGTCGAGCTGGTCGTCGAGTGCGAGGGCGGGGCCGTCGCCGCCGGCCAGGAGCAGATCGTGCCCGGCGACGGCGTGTCCGTCGACCGGCCGGCCGCGCGCGGGCCCCTGACCCGCGGCCTGGGGCAGCACCCGATGCTGTGAGGTGCCTGTGACGGGCACCGACTCGCGCGCGCGCGTGGTCGTCGAGGCGCGGGTCCGGCAGGGCTGGACCAGGGTGCGTGCCGCCTGGTTCCCGATCCTGCAGGCGTCGCTGGCGGCCGCGATCGCGTTCGCGATCGCCCGGTACGTGGTGGGTCACCCGTTCCCGTTCTTCGCGCCCGTCAGCGCCTGGGTGGCGCTCGGGTTCACCGCCGACCGGTCGGTGCGGCGGGTGGCGGAGCTGGCCGTCGGCGTCGCGATCGGCGTCGCGCTGGGCGACCTGCTGGTGCACCTCATCGGCAACGGGGCCTGGCAGGTGGCCGTGGTGCTGTTCCTCGCGGCGATCATCGCGCGGTTCATCGACCGCGGGCAGATGCTCACCACGCAGGCGGGCGTGCAGGCACTCGTGATCGTCGGCCTCCCGGCCGTGTCGGCGTCGGGCGGCCCGCTGGGGCGTTGGGTCGACGCCGCCGTCGGGGGCGCCGTCGCGCTCGCGGTGGCGCTGCTGACCCCCCGGGACCCGCGCCGGCACCCCCGGGCGCTGGCGCGCGCCGCGGTCGAGGAGCTGGCCGGTGTGCTCCGCGTGCTCGGGCGCGGCCTGACGTCGGGGTCGACGGCCGACGTCGAGGACGCGCTGGTCCGCGGGCGCGCGTCGCAGCCCGCGATCGACGAGTGGTCCGAGACCGCCACCAACGCCGGCGAGCTGGCCCGCGTGTCACCGACCATCCGGAGGTACCGCGACGAGCTGGCCGGTCTGGCGGGCAACGCGGTGCTCGTCGACCGCGCCATGCGCAACGCCCGCGTGCTGGCCCGCCGGTCCCTGGCCGCGGTCGACGCGAAGACCCATGACATGGCGACCATCGCCGCGCAGGTCGACGCCACCGCGCGGGCGACCGAGGAGCTCGCCGCCGCGCTCGGCGCCGGGCGCGACCCGGAGCGTGCCCGGACGCAGCTGCTCGCCATCTCCCGCTCGCTCGACCCGTTCCGGCTGGCTGCGAACGACTGGCAGGTGCAGAGCCTGGTGCTGCTGCACCGCTCGCTCGTGGTCGACCTGCTCGAGGCGGCCGGCGTGCCCCCGCAGGAGGCGCGGGACTCGCTTCCGGAGATCTGAGGGACGCGGCCAGCGCGATCGTCAACAGCTCGCCCCGGGGCGCGCGGGGGCATCCACCATCGAGAAGCGCGCGACCACTGCCTGCGGGGCCCACCGGTTCGGTACGGTCGCTCCGTGGACGTCCCGGTCAGCGCGTTGCGCGCAGAGCTCAGGCAGTGGATCGAGGCCGCGCGCGCGGGGGAGGACGTGGTCATCACCGAGCGCGGGATCCCCGTCGCGCGGCTCAGCGCGATCGACGCGGCGGACCTGCTCACCCGGCTCGAGCGCGACGGCCTGCTGACGGCGGCGGCGACGTCGCGCCCGCCGGCCCGCAACGGGGACCGCACGGCCCCGGCGGCCAAGGGCGGGGTCTCCGACCTGGTCCGTCGGCTGCGCCGCTGAGATGGCGGTCGTCTACCTGGACACCAGCGCGCTGGTGAAGCTCTGCGTCGACGAGCCCGGGTCCACGCTGGTCGCTGCGCTGTGGGACGGCGCAGACCTGGTGGTCACGTCCCGCCTGGCCGACGCGGAGGTGCGCGCGGTGCTCGCCGGGGGTCGGCGCGCGGGACGGCTGGACGACGACGCCGCCGCCCACGCGCTCGCCACGTGGGGACGCCTCTGGCCCGGGCTGCACGTGCTCGAGCTGCGGGACGTCGTGACGACCTCGGCCGCGGCCCTGGTCGGGCGGCACCCCCTGCGCGCCGCCGACGCCCTGCACCTCGCGTCCGCGCTCGAGCTGCGGTCGCCCGACCTGGTCGTCGCCGCCTGGGACGAGCACCTCGCGGCCGCGGCGCGCGCCGAGGGCCTGCTGGTCGTCCCGTGATGTCTCGTAGGCTCGGCCCGTGATCGTGAGCCTGCAGGTCGTCATCTTCTACGTCTTCTACATCGCCATCTTCGGGCTCAGCCTGTGGGCGCTCATCGACCTGCTCCGGCGGCCGTCGTCCGCGTTCCCGCGTGCGGGCAAGCGGACCAAGGGCTTCTGGGGCGCGATCGTCGGGGTCGCCACCGCCGTCTCGTTCAGCGTGATCCCGATCCCTGGCGTGCCGCACCTCCCGTCGTTCCTGGCGCTCCTCGCGGCCGTCGGCGCGATCGTCTACCTCGTCGACGTGAAGCCCGCGGTCACGCCCTACTCGGGCCGCGGCGGGGGCCCGCGCCGCCCGAGCGGGCCGTCGGGCGGCTGGTGAGCGTGCCCGACATCGGCACCGCCGCGGTCCCGCTCGCGCGGGTGCTGCGCGGGGGACTGGTCGAGTCCGTGCACTCTGGCCACGTCGTGGTGCTCGCTCCCGACGGGTCCGAGCGACGGGTGCTCGGGGACGCCGACGCGACGGTGTGGGCGCGGTCGTCGCTCAAGCCCCTCCAGGCGGTCGCGATGCTGCGGGCGGGGCTGGACGTCGAGGGGGCCGCACTCGCGCTCGTGTGCGCCAGCCACAACGCCGAGGCGGGGCACCTCGAGGTGGTCCGGGCGGTGCTCGCGGCCGCCGGCCTGGGGGTCGACGACCTGCGGAACACCCCGGACTGGCCGCTCGACGCCGACGCCGCCTGGCAGTGGCGCGCCGACGGCCACGGCACCGAGCCGCTGACCCAGAACTGCTCCGGCAAGCACGCCGGCATGCTCGCGACGTGCGTGGCCGCCGGCTGGTCGACCCACGACTACCTGGACCCGGCGCACCCGCTGCAGCGGGCCACGCGCGACGTGGTCGCCGAGCTCACGGGAGTCCCGGTCGAGCTGGCGACCGTCGACGGCTGCGGGGCGCCCCTCTTCTCCACGACCCTGCGGGGGCTCGCCCGGTCGTTCGCGCGCCTGGCCGCCGGGGACGGCCTGGAGCGGCGCGTCGGCTCCGCGATGTCCGCGCACCCCTGGCACGTCGCCGGGACGGGTCGCGACGCCACCCGGTTCATGGAGGCGGTCCCCGGCCTGGTGGCCAAGGACGGGGCCGACGGCGTCTACGCGGCCGGCCTGGCCGACGGCGGGGCGGTCGCGATCAAGGTCGTCGACGGCTCGTCGCGCCCGCGCCCCGCGGTGCTCGCGGCCGCGCTCGCGGTGGCCGGGGTCGACCCGGCCCTGGTCGAGCCCGTCGGGCTCACACCGGTCCTCGGCCACGGTGCGCCGGTGGGCGAGGTCGTCGCGGCGTTCGGGCCGTGAGGGCGGTCGTCCAGCGCGTCACGCGCGCCGCCGTCACCGTCGACGGCATCGTCGTCGGCGCGATCGACCGACCTGGGCTGCTCGCGCTGGTCGGCGTCACGCCCGGCGACGGTCCCGCGCAGGTCGAGCTGATCGCGCGCAAGATCGCCGAGCTGCGCATCCTGCGCGACGAGCGGTGCGCGGTCGACATCGGCGCCCCCGTCCTCGTCGTCAGCCAGTTCACGCTCTACGGCGACACCCGCAAGGGGCGGCGACCCACGTGGAACGCGGCGGCGCCGGGCCCCGTGGCCCAACCGCTGGTCGATGCCGTCGTCGCGGACCTGCGCGCCCGCGGGCTCGAGGTGGCGACGGGGCTGTTCGGCGCGGACATGGCGGTCGAGCTGGTCAACGACGGCCCGGTGACGATCCTGCTGGAGTCGGTGCCGGACGCCTGACGGTCGCTTCGGATCGGACGCACGAAGAAGGCCCCTCGGAGTAAGCGTCCGAGGGGCCTTCCGTGCTCTCAGGTCTTCCGTCCCCGGCGAACCGGCGACCGACGCCGCGCTGACGGTGCGACTACGTCCCGACACCCGGTTCGCCACCGGCGCCGTCGACCCCGGAGGGGAGTCCAGCACCTGCGGCCCGCCGTGGGCGGGACGACTGCGAGCAACCTCCCGGTCCGTAACAACCCCCGCGTCGTCATCCGCGGGTCGTCGTGTTGCCACGACGATGTGGTCGTCCGTTCTCCGGTCGGCCCGACATCCACAGCCTGTCGCCGCCGACGCCACCACCCCGAAGGGCGTTCTGCGCCGCCTGCTCGATTCCCCGAAAGGCGTCGTGCGTCGAGGTTCGGGCCCTCCGGAGCAGTCGTCCACCCGGTCCACGCGATCTCCGAAGAGGCCACCTGACCTGCGGCTTCAGTCTCCCCTGGCGGGATCCTTCACCTGCGGTTCTCGATCTGTCGATCTCGATGTGAGATTTCTAGTCCCCCGCGGGAAGGGGCCACAAGGGCTTCGGAGACCTTTCTTTGTCCACCGGTTTCCCCACACCCTTGTCCACAGGCTCACCTGCGGAAACATCCGGTTAACACAGGGCTGTGGACAGAATTTGTGGACGGGCCGTGTGTCGTTCACCCGTCCGGGCGGCAGCCTTCGGTAGCATGGCAACCAGCAAAGGCCCCTCGGAGTAAGCGTCCGAGGGGCCTTGCTGCGTCTCCGTGCACCGCCGGCGCGGCGACGCGATGATGGCTCGATGCTGATCGAAGCCGTCCGAGGCGACATCACCACGCAGGACGTCGACGTCGTCGTCAACGCCGCGAACTCGTCGCTGCTCGGCGGCGGAGGGGTGGACGGCGCGATCCACGCGGCGGCCGGGCCCGAGCTGCTCGAGGCGTGCCGGGAGCTGCGCCGGACCACGCTGCCGGACGGGCTGCCCGTCGGCGACGCCGTCGCGAMCCCGGCGTTCCGGCTGCCGGCCCGCTGGGTCGTGCACACGGTGGGCCCCGACCGGCACGTCGGCCAGACCGACCCCGTGCTGCTCTCGTCGTGCTTCGCCCGGCCGCTCGAGCTGGCGGTGGGGCTCGGCGCGTCGAGCATCGCGTTCCCAGCCGTGAGCGCGGGGGTCTACGGGTGGGCGGTCGGTGACGTCGCACAGGTCGCCGTGCGCACCGTGCGCGCCTGGGAGGACGGGACCGACGCCGGCTGGTCCGACGGGCACCCGCGGCCGCACGGCATCGAGCTGGTGCGGTTCGTGCTCTTCTCGTCCGACGCCCTGGGGGCCTTCCAGTCCGCGCTGGACGCCCGCTAGCGTCGCAGGATGCCCGAGCTGCTGCCGGAGCTGCCGGACTCCGAGTTCCGCCGCGTGCTGTGCGTCGTGGCGCACCCCGACGACGTCGAGTACGGCACGTCGTCCGCCGTGGCCGTCTGGACCGCGCGGGGCGTCGAGGTGGCGTACCTGGTGCTCACGCGCGGCGAGGCGGGCATGGACGGCTCGCCGCCGGACCGGACGCGCGAGATCCGCACGCGCGAGCAGGTCACGGGCTCGGCCGCGGTGGGGGTCACCGACGTGCAGTTCCTCGACCACCCCGACGGCGTGCTGGAGTACGGCCTCGACCTGCGGCGGGACATCGCCCGGCGCATCCGCGAGGTGCGGCCCGACGCCGTGGTGACCGGCTCGTGGGAGGTCGAGTTCGTCGCCGGCCTGAACATGGCCGACCACCGCGTGGCCGGGCTCGCGACGCTGGACGCGGTGCGCGACGCCGGCAACCGGTGGGTCTTCACCGACCTGCTCGACGGCGGCCTCGAGCCGTGGGAGACGCGCTGGCTGCTGGTCGGCGGCGACCCGCGCCCGACCCACGGCGTCGACGTCACCGGCGAGCCCCTGCAGGCGGGCGTCCGGTCGCTCGAGGCCCATGCCGAGTACCTCGCCGGCCTGCCCGGGCACCCGGCGCCGCGGGACATGCTGCCGATGATCGCGGGGCTGCAGGGACGGGCGATGGGCGTCGAGCACGCCGTGCTGTTCCGCGCCTACGACCTGCAGGCGCCGCCGCCCGTGCTCGGCGACGACCGCTAGACCCGGGCGCGCGCCGGGCTCACCGCGTCCTGCGTGGTCAGGACCACCGGCCGCGCGGCCCGGCGGCGCATGAACACCTTGTCCAGCTCGGCGACGATCGGCAGCAGCAGGGCCAGCCCCAGGCAGGCCAGCCACTGCGGGCCGGACAGCGACTGGGTGGTGAGCCACTCCTGCAGGAAGCCCAGCTCGGTGGCGAGCACCACGAGGATCACGGGGATCGACAGCACCTTGACGGCCGTGAGGAGCGGGGCGGCCAGCCCGGACTCGGGCTCGCGGCGCAGGACGAGGCCCGAGAGCACGGAGCCGAGGCCCATGACGACGAACGCCATCGTCATCGACGCCGTCGCGTGGTCCGGGCTCGGCTCGTCCGGACCGCCGACCAGCGGGATCGCCGACGAGGCGAAGAGCACGAAGCCGTACAGGAGCCACCGCCGCACGGCGTGGCCGTTGCTGATGCCCTGGGTGGGGTCGCGCGGCGCCCGGTCCATGATCCCGGGGCCCACCGGGTCGAGCATGATCGCGATCACGGGGAACACGCAGACGAAGAAGTTGAGGAACAGCACCATCATCGGCGTCATCGCCACGCCGTCCGCGATGTCGAAGATGCTCGCGGCCAGGAACAGGATGACCAGGCCGATCAGCTGGCTCATCTGGAACCGGATGTACGCCGTGATCTTCTGGTAGATGCTCCGGCCCAGCTCGACCGCGTGCACCAGGGTGCTGAAGTTGTCGTCGGTGAGCACCAGGCGCGCGGCCTGCTTGGTGACCTCGCTGCCCGAGCCCATCGCCACGCCGATGTCGGCCTGCTTGATCGCGGCTGCGTCGTTCACGGCGTCCCCGGTCATGGCGACGACGAGACCTTCCTTCTGCATGAGCTGCACCAGCCGGAGCTTGTCCTCCGGCGTGACGCGGCCGAAGACGTGCAGGTTCGGCAGCCGCTCGAGGAGCTCGTCGTCGGTCAGGCGGGCGAGCTCGGGCCCGCTGATCGCGCCCGGGCCCAGGCCCAGCTGGGCGCCGATCGCGCTCGCGGTCACCGCGTGGTCCCCGGTGATCATGCGGACCTCGATGCCCGCCTTGAGCGCGATCTCGACGGCGATCTTGGCCGTCGGCCTCAGCGGGTCGACGATGCCGACCAGGCCGACGAACACGAGCTGCTCGACGTACGACATCGGGTCCGCCACGATCGCGGACTCGTCGGCCGGCGTGAGGAACCGCGTCGCGAAGGCGAGGGTGCGCAGACCCTGCGCCGCGAGCCGTTCCATCTCCGCCTCGATGTCGGCGCGCATCGTCTCGAGCTCGACCGTCTGGCCCGGACCGGCGAGTGCGTGCGTGCAGCGCGCCAGGACCACGTCCGGCCCGCCCTTGACCACCTCGACCAGCGTCCGGTCGCCGCGCCACGGCAGCCAGTGGGCAGTCGCCATGAACTTGTACGCCGAGTCGAACGGGACCTCGGCGACGCGCGGGTACGTCCGGCGGCTCTCCTCGGCGTCCACCCCGAGCTTCGCGGCCAGCACCACCAGCGCGGCCTCCGTGGGGTCGCCGATGACGGCGCCGTCGTCGGACACCGTCGCGTCGCTGGCCAGGCAGAGCCCGTACGCCAGCGGCGTGAGGTCGGGCACGTCCGCGCCGGCCGCCTGCAGGATCCGGCCGGACTTCTCGTACCCGTTGCCCTCGACCGTGAAGTGCTGGCCGACCGTGTACAGCGCCGTGACCGTCATCTCGTTGAGGGTCAGGGTCCCGGTCTTGTCCGAGTTGATCGAGCTGGTGGCGCCGAGGGTCTCCACGTCGTTGAGGTTGGCCACCACGGCCTTGGCGTCCGCCAGCTGCCGCGCGCCGTACGCGAGCATCGCCTGCACGAACGTCGGCAGGCCGGTGGGGATAGCGGAGATGGCCACGGCGGTCGCGAGGAACAGCAGGTCGCTCGCCGACTGTCCGCGCGCGATCCCGATGAGCACGATGACGGCCACCGCGCTCCACGCGATCACGCCGAGGACCTTGGTGAGCTTGTCGAGCTCGCGCTGCAGCGGCGACTTGGTCTTCTCCACCGACGAGAGCAGGGTCGCGATGGTGCCGATCTGCGTGGTCATGCCGGTGGCGGTGACGAGCATCGTGCCCGTGCCGCGGGTCACGGACGTGTTCTGGAACGCCATGTTCGCGCGGTCGCCCAGGGGGACGTCGTCGTCGGGAAGCGTCAGGACGTCCTTGCCGATCGGCGCGCTCTCGCCGGTGAGGGCCGCCTCCTGGGTCTCCATCGTGGCCGTCCGGACCAGCCGGCCGTCCGCGGGCACGATGTCGCCCGCCTCCAGCTCGACGACGTCGCCGGGCACGAGCTCGCGCGCCGCGATCTGCACGAGCACTCCGTCGCGCCGCACCCGGGACTGCGGCTCCTGCATGGTGGCGAGGGCGTCGACGCTCTTGCGGGCGAGCATCTCCTGCCGCGTGCCGATGACGACGTTGATCACCACGAGGAAGCCGACGATGACGGCGGTCGAGCCCTGTCCGATGGCGGCGCTCACCGCGGCGACGGCGATGAGCATGATGTTCATGGGGTCACGCAGCTGCTGGAAGACCACCGACCACACCGACGGCGCGGCCTGCGCCGTGAGCGTGTTGGGCCCGTACCGCTCCCGCCGCGCCGTCACCTCGCCGGCGGACAGACCGGCGACGAGATCCGTGTCGAGCTCGGCGCGGACGGCGTCCGGCTCGAGCGCCCACCAGCGGGTGGCCGGCGCAGTGGTGGACGGTGGGGCAGCGATCTCGGTCACCTGTGCTCCTCGTGCCGGCGAAGCCCCGCGAGGGGGCCCTCGAACCGACGCTAGCGTGAGATGCCCGGATCTGGGGATGATCCGGGCATCTCGGCCGTGCGCGAGGCGAAGGTCAGCCGACGGGGACGGCCACCGGCTCCTCGACGGGCTCCGGGTCCGCCTGCTTGCTGAGCCTGCTGGGCCACCACATCGCCTTGCCGATGTCGAGGTTCAGCGCCGTGACCAGCACGGACCTGACCACGAGGGTGTCCAGCAGGACGCCGAACGCGACCGCGAACCCGATCTCGGCGAACGCCACCAGCGGCAGCGTGCCGAGCACCGCGAACGTGCCGGCGAGGACGAGCCCGGCCGAGGTGATGACCCCGCCGGTGGCCGCCAGGCCGACCAGCGAGCCGCGGTGGTGCCCGATCCGGATCGCCTCCTCCCGCACCCGGGTCATGAGGAAGATGTTGTAGTCGATCCCCAGGGCGACCAGGAAGACGAACACGAACAGCGGGAAGGACGTGTCCGCCCCGGCGTAGCCGAAGACGTACTTGAACACGAGCGCGCTGATGCCGATGGCGGCGCCGAACGAGAGCACGACCGTGCCGACGAGCACCAGCGGGGCGACCACCGCCCTCAGCAGGATCATCAGGATGGTGAAGACGACCAGCAGGATGATCGGGATGATCAGCTTGTTGTCCGCCGACGAGGCGCGCTGGACGTCGAGGTTGACGGCCGTGGTGCCCCCGACGAGGGCGTCGGCGCCCGGCACCGCATGCACGGCGTCGCGCACCCGGTCGACCGTGTCGTAGGCGTCGTCGCTGTCGGGCGCCGACGTCAGGGTGCCCTCGATGTACGCGAGGTCGCCCTTGACGACGGGCTCGGTGATGCTCGTCGGGTCGATGCCGTCCACGTCGGCGAAGACGGAGGCGACCTGGGTGGCCTGGTCCGCGTTCGCGATGACGGCGACGGGCGACCCGGCGCCGCCCGGGAAGTGGGCCGAGAGCACCTTCTCGCCCTCGATCGACGGCTGGACCCCGCGGAACGACTCCTCGGTGGTCAGGCCGGTGGCGTTGAGCGCGACGATGCCGAGGCAGGCGACCGCGAGGGCCGCGGACGTGCCGACCCACGTGGCGCGCGGGCGGCGCTCGATGCGTCCCCCGACCCGGGCCCAGAAGCCGTGCACCGACGGCTCGTCGTCGCCGAGCCTCGGGGTGCGGGGCCAGAAGATCCACCGGCCGCAGGTGACCAGCAGCGCGGGCAGCAGGGTGAGCATGACCAGCAGCGCGACGATGATGCCGACCGCCGCGACCGGGCCGAGGCCGGCGGTCGAGTTCATCGTGGCGAAGAGGAGGCAGAGCATGCTGATGGCGACGGTCGCGCCGCTGGCGATGATCGCGGGGCTGGCCCGGTGCAGCGCCAGGGCCATGGCCTCGTGCCGGTCACGATGTTTGCGGAGCTCTTCCCGGTATCTGGCGACGATCAGCAACGCGTAGTCCGTCCCCGCGCCGAACACCAGGACCGTGAGGATGCCGGCGCTCTGCGCGTTGACCGTCAGGTCGAAGTTGTCCGCCAGCAGGTAGATGACGGCCTGCGACACCGTGAGCGCCACGCCCGCCGAGATCACCGGCAGGAGCCAGAGGATCGGGCTGCGGTACGTGATGAGCAGGATGACGATGACGACCGCGACGGCCGCGTACAGCAGCGTGCCGTCGATGCCCTCGAACGCCTTCGACGAGTCCGCGGCCGAGCCGGCCGGGCCGGTGACGTAGACGTCGAGCCCGTCGGGGCCGTCCTCCGCGGTGGCCCGCAGGTCGGCGACGGCGTCGGCGGCGAGGTTCCAGCCGTCCTTGCCCAGGTCGAGCGGGACGATGATCTGCGCCGCCTGGCCGTCCTCCGAGGGGATCGGGCCGACGACCTGCCCGTCGAGCGTGTCGAGCGTGCCGAAGTCCTGCGCGTCGGCCTGGATCGCGGCGAGGTCGTCGGGCGTCAGGCCCGAGGCGCGCGCGAAGACGATGACCGCGGGGATGGTGTTGGCGGACACGAAGCTGCTGGCGACGTCGAGCACCTCGGTCGACTCGGCGTTGCTCGGGAGCCAGGACTTCGCGTCGTTGTCCTGCGCGCCCGTGAGCTTGCCCGCCAGCGGGCCCAGCAGGGCCAGCACCGCGAGCCAGAAGACGATGACGGCGTACTTGAGGTAGCGATGGGTGATCCATCCGGCGACCTGAGACATGGGTGTTCCTCTGTGGGGTGTCGACGACGACAGGGAAGGTGCGGCCCGCTCGACGGGTGATACCTCGTCGGGGCGCCGGTGCCGGTGCTGCTTGCGATCCTAGGATTCCGCCGTCGTCCGGCCCAGGGATATCGGGGAGACCCCCGAGCCGACCCTCAGGTTCCCCTCAGGAGTTGCTCAGGGCAGCCAGGGCCCGGTCGACGTCGGCGGTGTCGTTCCAGACGTGGAACGCGAGCCGGACGCCGCCGCCGCGGCCTGCCGCGCGCGTACCGCCGGCCGCGAGCAGGGCGCGTCGGGAGCCGGCAGCGTCGTCGGGCAGGGCCACGATCGCGCTGCCGCCCGGCGCGAGGCCGAGCCCCTCCCGGAAGCTGTCGGCGAGCCCGACGGCGTGGCGCCGGACCTGCTCGGGGTCGGCCGCGGCGAACGCCTCGAGCGCGGGGACCGCGCCCACCCAGCAGAGCCAGGCGGGGGAGACGTCGAACCGGCGCGCGTCCCGGGCCAGCGTCATGCCGGGGCCGTAGACGGAGGACCAGATCTCCTCGCCCGCGTACCAGCTGGCGTTGACCGGCCGAATCTCCTGCGACCGCTCGGGGCCTACCGTGAGGAACGCCGTCCCGCGCGGGGCCGAGAGCCACTTGTAGGCCGAGCACACGGTGACGTCGAACCGGCCGGCGTCGATCGGCAGCCAGCCGGCGGCCTGCGTGATGTCGCAGACCGTCCGTGCTCCCGCGGCGGCGGCCGCCGCGGTGACGGCGTCGACGTCGGCGACCCGGCCGTCGACCGACTGCACGAGCGCGAACGCGACCGTGTGGGTGGTCGGGCGGATCTCGTCGGCCAGCGACTCCAGCGGCGCGTGCCGGACGGTGACGCCCCGGTCGGCCTGCGCGAGGAACGGGAACACCACAGACGAGAAGTCGCCGTCGACCACCAGCACCTCGGCGCCGTCGGGCAGGCTCGCCGCGACGGTGCCGACCAGCGCGGACGTCTGCGAGCCGATCGCGACGCGGGACGGGTCCGTGCCCACCAGCCGGGCGAACGCCGCCCGGGAGGCGACGACCGCCTCGTCGTAGACGGCGAGGTCCGCCTTCCCCGCCTGCCAGGTGTCGAGCGCCTCCCGCATCGCCTCGATCGTCGCCCGCGCCGGCAGACCGCAGGTGGCGGCGTCCAGGTAGCCGGGCACGGGGGCGAACGCGCCGCGCAGGCCGTCGAGGGAGTCCATGCCGACGATCGTCGCGCGGGCACCTGCCGCGCACAACGACGCGTCGTCGCTCGCGCGGCGGCGCCGGCCGCCGGCGCCGCTACCGTGTGGCCAGCACCGTCGCTGCCGAAGGGGTCAGTCATGCCGCCGCTCTGGACCGCCCGCCGCCTGCTCTGGACCGGGGTGGCCGTCGCGCTCGTCGCCAGGCTCGTCGTCAGCCCGTTCGTCGCGACTGTCGTCGCGAGGCTCCCGGTCGGGTACACGGTGCTCGGATGGCTGGACGCCGTCCTCACGCTGGTGGCCTACACGGGAGCGTCGATGGTCGCCGCGTCGTTCGTCGTGCGCGTCCTCGAGCAGCGCGGCGTGGTCCCGGCGGCGGCGCGCAACGCCAACAGCGTGCGGCCCGACCACCGGTCCAACGAGCTCTAGCCCGTCAGCGCGTCCCGTACCGCCGTCTCGGGCGGTCCGTCGTAGACCGGCGTACGCCCGGTCGCGGCGTCGAACGCCGCCTTCCACGACGCCGGCAGCTCCCGGGCCCGCCACGTGAACGCCTGCACGGGCCGGACGGACTGCGACGACACCCCGACGCCCGTGACCGCGATCCCCGCCGCGGTGCACGAGAAGAGGGCGCGGCGCAGGTGGTAGTCCTGCGTGACGACGACCGCGGCGTCGACGCCGAACACGTCGTGCGCCCGGACGCAGGAGTCGTGGGTGTCGAACCCGGCGTGGTCGCGGACCACGTCGTCGGCGGGGACGCCGTGCGCGACCAGCCAGTCGAGCATCGCGGTCGGCTCGTCGTGGTTCGCGTGCGCGTTGTCGCCGCTCACCAGGATCACGTCGACCGCCCCGCGCTCGTACAGGGCACGTGCGGCGTCGAGCCGGCGCGTGAGGTACACCGACGGGCTGCCGTCGGGCCGCAGGCCGGCGCCGAGCACGAGAGCGACCGGGGTCGGCGGGACGTCGTCGGCACCCCGCACGGCACGCTGGCCCACGCCCTGCACCCAGAGGATCGGCACGATGACCAGCGCGAACGCGGCCGCGACGACGATCCAGGCGGCGCGTCGGCGGGAGCTCACGGAGGGAGCGTAGGGCGTGGACGCGACCTGCGGGACGACTTCGTCGCGCTGACCGCGGCGAGGTCGTCAGTCGCGGTCGAGAGCGGTCAGCCAGCCGCGGACCGCCTCGGCCACGGCGGCCTGGCTGGTGGGCAGGTGCGGGCCGGGGAGGAAGACCGTCGTCACCGGGCCGGGGATCGTGGCGAGGTGCTCCGTCAGCTCGGCCGGCGAGCCGAACGGGTCGGTCGAGCCGGAGACGGCGAGCACGGGGACGCGGATGTCGGGCAGGTGAGCGATGCGCAGGGTGTCCGGCCTCCCCGGCGGGTGCAGGGGGTAGGAGAGGAGGACGAGGCCGGCGGCGGGGAGGCCCTCGGCGACGGCCATCGAGCACATCCGCCCGCCGAACGAGCGGCCGCCGAGGACCAGCTGCTCCGTGCCGACGCCCAGGGACGACGCGAACGCCTCGGCCCGTGCCCGCACCTCCGCGACGGCAGGGGCCGCCGTCTTCGGCAGGTCCAGCCGCAGCACGGGCAGCGGCGCGACGGCCCTCTCGACGGCGACGAGAGGCCCGCTCTCGCGGCTCCCGCCGAAGCCGGGGGTGAGCACCAGGCCGGCGATGCTCATGACAGCCCGAGCACCGACGTGATGGTCCGGACCACGCCGTTGGCGGTGTTGGCCGGCGCGATGAACCGGGCGTGCGCGCGGACGTCCGGGTGCGCGTTGTCCATCGCGAACGAGTAGTAGGCGGCGTCGAGCATGCCGATGTCGTTGAAGTAGTCGCCGAACACCATGGTCTGCTCGGCGGTGATGCCGAGGGCGGTCTGCACCGCGCGCAGGGCATGGCCCTTGTCCGCGGTGGGGCTCATGACGTCCACCCAGTGCTCGCCGGAGACGAGCGCGTCGAACGGCTCGAGCAGCGGGCCCGCGCCCGTGGCGGCCGAGCCGAAGTCGTAGACCGCCACCTTGAGCACCTCGTCCTCGACGGCGAGCAGGTCGTCGACGACCTCGAGCCGCGCGTAGTACGGCGTCGCCTGGTCGAGGAAGGCGTCGTCCGAGCGCTCGACGTAGGCGGAGCGCTTGCCGCACAGGACGGTGCCCAGGTCGAGGTGCGCCGCCGAGCGCACGACCTCGATCGCGGCCCGGGCGGTCGACAGGTCGAGCCCGTCCGCGCTGATCTGCTCGTCGTGCTGCGCGACGTACGAGCCGTTCTCCGCGATGTAGACCAGCTCGTCGCGGCCGAACTGGCGGCGCAGCGTGGCGTACTGGCGGCCGCTCGCGGGGCACAGGCGGATCCCGCGGCGGTCGAGCTCGTCGAGCAGCGGCCAGAAGTCGTCGTGGATCCGCTTCTCGTCGTCGAGCAGGGACCCGTCCATGTCGACCGCGATGAGCCGGATGTCGGGGACGGGGTCGAAGACGAGGGGCTCCACAGACCGATCCTCTCAGGCGGTCTCGCGGGCCAGGTGCTCCACCGTGGCCGTCAGCGCCTGGAGCCCGGTCTCGACGTCGGCCAGGCTGACGTCCTCGTCCGGGTGGTGGCTGATGCCGTCGGGGTTGCGCAGGAACAGCATGCCGACGCCCGTGACCGCGCCGATCGCCATGGCGTCGTGACCCGCGCGGCTGAACAGTGCCGGGACGTGTCGACGGCCGGTGTCCTCGATGCCGGCGCGGACCACGTCCTGCAGCAGGGTGTCGCACCTGACCGCGGGGGCCTCGTGCAGCTCGCGCGCGGACCAGGTCAGCCCGCGGCGGCCGGCGATCTCGTCCAGCTCGCGCGTGATGCTGCCCCAGACGCGGTCGCGGTCGTCGTCGTGCTCGCCGCGCAGGTCGACCGTGAGCCGCGCCTCGCCGGGCACCACGTTGACCGCACCCGGGAACGTCTCCAGCCGCCCGACCGTGCCGATGATGTGGTGCTCGGCCCGGCACAGCCGCTCGACGGCGAGCGCGACCTCGCTGGCGCCGAGCAGCGCGTCGTGCCGCTTCTCGTACCGGGCGCCCCCCGCGTGCCGGGCCTCGCCGTCGATCTGCACGGCGAACCGGCGCGCGCTCGCGATCGACGTGACCACGCCCAGGGGCGCGCCGCCGTCGTCGAGCTCCGGGCCCTGCTCGATGTGCGCCTCGAGGTACCCGGCCAGCGACTCCCGGGAGCGCGCGGCCGCGCCGATGCGACCCGGGTCGAGCCCGAACTCGCTGAACGCGGTGCGCAGCGTGGTGCCGTGCTCGTCGGTGAGGTCCCACCACGCCTCGTTCCAGCGCCCGGCCATCGCCGAGCTGCCCAGCAGCGCCGTGCCGAACCGGGCGCCCTCCTCGTCCCAGAACGCGACGACGTCGAGCCCGAACCGGAACGTCGGCAGCTGCGGCCGGAGCGCGCGGACCACCTCGATCGCCATGAGCACGCCGAGGATGCCGTCGTACCGCCCGGCGTCGCGGACGGTGTCGAGGTGGGAGCCCAGCAGCAGCGAGGGTGCGTCGGGGTCCCGGCCGGCCAGGTGGCCGCACTGGTTGCCGGCCTCGTCCTGCCACGTGTCGAGGCCCACCTCGCGCATCCAGCGGGCGGCGACCCGGTTCACGCGCGCATGCTCCGGGGACAGGTAGACCCGCTCGATCCCGCCGGCCATCGAGGTGTAGGCCGCGAGCTCGTCGCAACGCGCCATGATGCGCCGGGCGGCGGTGTGGACGTCGAGCATCAGAACGCCGAGTAGGCGGCGTCGACGCCGCCCCCATGAGGAACTCGCGCACCGGCCCGCCGCAGCACCTGCTCGAGGGCGGCGAGCGTCACCAGCACGGTGTCCAGGCGCGCGTTGGCGCCCATGGTCCCGATCCGCCAGACGCGCCCGTGGAGCGGGCCGAAGGACGTGCCGATCTCGATCCCGAAGTCCTGCAGCATGGCGCCGCGCGCTGCGTCGCCGTCCACCCCGTCCGGGATCTCGACCGCGACCACGTTGTTCATCTTGTGCGCGACGTCCCCGAACACGGTCAGGCCCAGACCGCGGACGCCCGCGAGCATCGCCACGCCGGCCCGCTCGTGCCGGTCGATGACCGCCTGGCGGCCCTCCTCGAGGAGGATCCGCGCGCACTCCCGGGCGGCGTACAGCATGCTCGTCGCCTCGGTGTGGTGGTTGAGCCGCCGCGGACCCCAGTAGTCGAGGACCATGCCGAGGTCGAAGTAGTTGGAGCGCACGGGTTCGCCCGCGTCCTCGTCCGACTCCTCGCGGAGCCCGGCCTCGATGCGCCGGCGGCCGTGGATCACCTCGACCGCGCGGTCGGACAGGCTGATCGGCGCGCTGCCCGAGGGCCCGGACAGGCACTTCTGCAGCCCGGCCGTGGCGGCGTCGATGCCCCACGCGTCCATCTCGAACGGGTTGCCGCCGAGTGACGCCGTGGCGTCGGTGTAGAGCAGGACGCCGTGGCGCTCGCAGACCGGGCCCAGCTCCTCCAGCGGCTGGTTCATCGTGGTCGACGTGTCGCCCTGCACCATCGCGAGCAGGTGCGGGCGCACCCGGACGATCGCCTCCTCGACGGCCGACGCGGTGAACACCTGGCCCCAGGGCACCTCGATGGTGTGCACCTCGGCCTGCGCCCGCAGCGCGATCTCCGCCAGCAGGTGCCCGAAGCGGCCGAACACCGGCACCAGCACGCGCTGCCCGGGCCGGGCCAGGGACACGATCGCCGCCTCGATCCCCGCGCGGGACGTCCCGTCGACCAGCAGGGTCGCCTCGTTGGTCGTCGCGAAGACCTCGCGGTAGAGCGCCATCGTCTCGGTCATGTACCCCGTCATGACCGGGTCGTACTGACCGATCAGCGGCGTGGACAGCGCCCGCAGCACGCGCGGGTCGGCGTTGACCGGCCCGGGGCCCATGAGCAGGCGGGGCGGCGGGTTCACCGGGGCGGTCATGCGTGGCCTCCTGCACTGGCGACGAGGGAGCGGGCGTGGCGGACGAGGGACAGGTCGGTGCCGCGGGGGCCGACGAGGGACACGCCCACCGGGGCCGGGCCGAGCTCCGAGGGGAAGTGCAGCACGGGGATCGACAGGGCGGGCAGCCCGCCGATGCCGGCCAGCGCCGTCATCCGCAGGGTCACCGCACGGACGCGGTCGAGCTCCTCGGCGCTCGCGGTGCGGGCCGGGGCCGGGCCGGGCGTCGTGGGGAGCACGAGGACGGCGTCGTCGGCGATGGCGCGCACAGTCTGGGCGAGCCGCTCGACCTCGGCACGGGCGGCCTCCTCCTGCGCAAGGGTCACCTCGCTCGCGACCGCGAACCGCTCGCGGACGCCGGGTCCGACGGCGTCCGGGTGCGCGGTGAGCCAGGCGCCGTGCGCCCGCCACGCCTCGGCCGCCTGCAGCACGCGGAAGGCCTCGACCCACTCGTCCAGCGGGCCGACGGAGACCTCCTCGGCGGTCCCCGCGGCCCACGCCTCGAACGCCTCGCGGGTGGCGGGCTCGACCAGCTGCAGGACCTCGACCGGGACCACCCGGCGCGGCGGCAGCAGGGGCGCGTCGTCCTCGAGGCACCAGGCCGCGACCCGCTCGAGCGTCGCCCCGTCCCGGGTGAGCCAGCCGACCGTGTCGAACGACGGCGCGAGCGGCACCATCCCCTGGCGGGGGACCAGCCCGTGGGTCGTGCGCAGCCCCCACAGCCCCTGGTAGCTCGCCGGCACGCGGATCGAGCCGCCGGTGTCGCTGGCCAGCCCTACGTCGGCCTGCCCGGTGGCGACGGCCGTGGCGGGGCCGCTCGACGACCCGCCCGGCAGCGCGCCTGGCACGGCGCCGTTGGCGGGGGTGCCGTAGTGGGGGTTGGTGCCCGCGATCGAGTACGCGAGCTCGTCGGTCCGGGCCAGGCCGCGCACGGAGGCCCCGCCCTTGAGCAGGTCGAGCACCGCGGGGGCGTGCTGGCGCTCGCGGGCGGCGCCGCGCAACCAGGTGGGGTTGCCGGCGCCGATGCGGTAGCCGCGGACCGCGAACACGTCCTTGACCGCGACGCGCAGCCCGAGCAGCGGACCCTCGAACGCGCCCTGGTAGAGCGGGTCGCCGACCGTGCGCCAGACCGACCGGTCGAAGCTGGGCGTGCGGCCCGTGACGTGCGCGGCGGTGATCCGCCAGCGGCCGTCCGTCAGCTGCCAGACCTGCGTCTGCAGCCCCGTCCCGCCGCCGTCGTAGCGGGAGGTCGCGACGATCAGCCAGCAGTCGTCGGCGAGCCGGCGGGACTCCACGCGGTCCAGCACCCGCGGCGTGATGCCGCCGCGGGTGCTGCGGAACGCGCTGATGGCGTCGTGGCCGACGAGGAGGCCGTTGCTGTCGCCGCGCATCGTGGACGGTCCGGGCGCGAAGGCGTCGTCCAGGGCCTCGACGTCGTCGCCGGCCAGCGCGCGCTCGTAGGCGTCGAACGCCTCCTGCAGGTCCGGGGGGATCATCGCGTGATCCCGTCCAGGTCGGCGACGCGGATCCGCGCGTGCGCCCCGCACACCTGGTCGACCACCTGGGAGATGTCGATGTCGGTCGCCGCGGACAGGTAGGCGTAGGCGAGGTGCTCGTCGAGCCCCCAGCGCGCCTGCAGCAGCGCGAGCGCGGCCCGGACGCACTTGCGCACAGCCTCGCCCAGGTCCTTGTCGAGCCCGGTCGGCACCAGGTACTCCGGGGTCTCGACCAGCGGGCCCTCGAACGGACCGAACCGCACGAGCGCCTCGTCCGCCGGCACCACGTCGAACCGCAGCGTGACCCGCAGCGACGCCTCGAGCGCGGTGAGCGCCACCTCGCCGTCGCCCTGCGCGAAGTGGGGGTCGCCGACGTAGGCGAGCGCGCCGGGCACCAGCACCGGGAGGTAGAGCGTGGCGCCCACCTGCAGCAGGTTGATGTCGATGTTCCCGCCGTGCGCGCCGGGCGGCACCGAGTGCGGCCGCTCGTCGCCGGGCACCGCGACCCCCATGATCCCGAGGAACGGCGCGAGCGGGAACTCGATCAGCCGCTCGCCACCCTCGACGGCGGGCAGGCACCCGACCAGGCCCTGCGCGCGCTCGGCGACCGTCGCGAACACCGAGACGTTCGACGGGCCGCGCGGCAGCTCGCCGGCCAGCGCGCCCCGACCGTGCCGGTTGGAGATCACGCCGTACGGCACGCGCGGCGTGGTCTCCAGCACCGTGACGGCGAGCAGGTCGCCCGGCTGCGCGCCCTCGACGTGGACGGGACCGGTCACGACGTGCGGCCCGTCGTGGGGGGAGCGGGTGAGGGTGCCGACGATCTCGACGGCGTCGGTCAGCACGTCGCCGGGCGCCACGCCGTGGCCGGTGAAGTACGCCAGCGGGTCGCTGCCCTGGTCGTCGAGCAGACCCTCGTGGCTGACCGTGTCGATGGTGACCTCCGTGCCCGGTGCCACGCGCAGGACGGGCTCGTCGGCACCGCACGGCAGCCGGCCCCACAGGACCGTGGCCGGCGTCGACGGCAGGTAGGACGCCGCCCGGATCTCGCCCGTGCCCGGCTGCAAGATTGCACTCATCGGTCCCGCACCCCCACCATGACGCCGTGATGAAGACCTGGGACGACGCGCGCCGACACCTGGTGCTCATGCTGGCACTGACGTTCACGACCGGCATCGTCGACGCCGTCGGCTACCTGGGTCTGGACCGCGTCTTCACCGCGAACATGACCGGCAACGTGGTCATCCTCGGCATGGCGCTCGCCGGTGCCGACGACCTGCCGATCCTGGGCCCGGCCCTCGCGCTCGTCGGGTTCCTCGGCGGTGCAGCGGTGGGCGGACGCGTGCTGCGCACCGCCCCGGCCGGCTGGTCGCACCGCACGAGCACCACGTTCGCCGCGACCGGAGTGCTTGCGGTCGCGCTCGGCGTCGGCGCGCTCGTCGCTCCCCCGCAGGAGGGCACCGTGTGGGCGCTCGTCGTCACCGCCCTGCTCGCCGTGGCCATGGGCCTGCAGGCCGCGACCGCGCGCCGGCTCGCGGTGAAGGACGTGACCACGGTCGTCGTCACCTCGACGCTCACCGGGCTCGCGGCGGACAGTCGCCTGGCCGGCGGCACCGGCGACGGCTGGGCGCGTCGCTCCCTCGCGGTGGCCCTGATCCTCGTCGGTGCGGGCGTCGGGGCGCTCCTGCTCAAGGTGGGCGGGGAGCAGGGCGTCGGCGTCGGCATGCTGTTCGCGGGCGTGCTCGCCCTGGTCGCCGCGGCGCTGGGCCACAAGCACCGCGAGGCCTGACGGCTCACGCACGGACGACCTCCGGCAGCAGCGCGCGGCCGGTCCCGGGTCGGGTGACCGCGCCGCGCTCCACGACCGCCGACCCGTGCAACCACACCGTCCGCACCGACCCCGCCAACGTCGCTCCGTCGTACGGCGAGACCGGGTTGCGGTGCTCGAGGCGGTGCACGTCGACCACCCGCTCGGCGTCGGGCGCGAACGCGACCAGGTGGGCGGGCGCTCCGACGGCGAGGACGCCCAGACCGTGCAGCCCCGCGACCGCGGCCGGACCGGTGGTGAACAGCGGGAGCAGGTCGGTCAGCGGCACCCCGCGGCGCCGCGCCTCGGTCCACACCACCGACAGCCCGAGCTGCAGGCCCGCGATGCCGCCCCAGGACAGCCCGAAGTCGGCGCTCTTGAGGTCCGCGGTGGACGGCGAGTGGTCGGAGACGATCGCGTCGATGGTCCCGTCCAGCACCGCGGCCCACAGGAGTTCCTGGTTGGCCGTGCCGCGGATGGGCGGGCAGCACTTGAACTGCGTCGCCGCCTCGGGCACGTCCTCGGCCCGCAGCGCGAGGTAGTGGGGGCACGTCTCCACCGTGAGCGGCAGCCCCTCGGCCTTGGCGGACCGGATCAGGTCGAGCGACCCGGCGTCGGACAGGTGCAGGACGTGCGCCCGGGCGCCGGTGCGTCGCATCGCGTCGATCACGCGCGCGATGGCGTGGCGCTCGCTGGCCGCCGGGCGGCTGGCCAGGAAGTCCGCGTAGCGCGGCCCCAGGGCGCCGTCGCCGCGCAGGTCGGCCGGGTCCTCGGCGTGCACGACGAGCACGGTGCCGAGCGCGGCGACCTCGGCCAGCGCACGCTCGAGCTGGTCGGCGTCGAGGTGGCCGAACTCGTCGACCCCCGAGGGCGTGAGGAACGCCTTGAACCCCCGGACCCCCGCCGCGTGCAGCGGCCCGAGCGTCCCGAGGTTGCCCGGCACCGCCCCGCCCCAGAACGCCACGTCGACGCTGAGCCTGCCGACGGTCGCCTCGAGCTTGGCGTCGAGCGCGTCGACCGACGTCGTCGGCGGGATCGAGTTGAGCGGCATGTCGACCAGCGTGGTCACCCCGCCGGCCGCCGCCGCGCGCGTCGCCGACGCGAAGCCCTCCCAGGCCGTGCGGCCCGGCTCGTTGACGTGCACGTGGCTGTCGACCAGGCCGGGCAGCAGCACCTCGTCGTCGGCCAGCTCGACCACCGGGACGCCGTCCGGGACCGGGCCGTCGGTCGCGGTGATGCGGCCGTCGGCGACGTGGACCTGCGCAGGCCGCAGCGCGCCGTCGATCCAGGCGCGGCCCGCGCGCACGACGAGGTCGGGGGTCGTCATCTGCGTCAGGCTACGGGCACGGGCGCCGCGACGTCGGGGGTTGGTGCCTGATCGTCCCCGGCCTCGACGAGGGGGCGCGACGAAGGGCCGGGCGCTCGGCCCGGCCCTCCGCCTCGTGCGTCAGTGCCCGCGGCGGCCGAGGTCGACCGTCCACACCTCCCCGCCGAGCGTCACGACGTAGGCCGTGCCCCGGATGACCTGGAACGAGACCGGCTGGTTCAGACCGCCCGCGATCCGTTCGAGCGACCCGTGCCGTCCCACCGAGAACAGCTGCCCGGTGTTCGGGGCGGCCGGCGAGCCCGCCTGTCCGCCGAGGGGCCAGTCGCCCTGGGCGAGGGCGTAGAGGTCGTGGCCTCGCCCGACCTTGACGTCGACCATCAGCGGTCCGCCGGCCGCGACCTCGGTCGCCGTCGTCGAGCGCGAGCGGAACGTGACGATCTTGCCGTCCGCGGCGAGGTGGGGCAGAGGCCCGGCCTCCGCCATGTAGACCCGCGACCCGTCGACGTCCAGGCCCGTCGGGACGATGTTGTCGAAGACGATCTGCACGGAGACCGAGCCGTCGAGCCCGACCCGGTAGACGCGGTTGTGGTGGCCGTCGGTGACCAGGAAGCCGCCGCGGTAGGGCGCGAACGCGTACTGCACCCCGGACGCCACGAAGTAGTCGGTCGGTGGCGGGTTCGCCGCGGCGTAGGCGCCGAGGTCGGCCAGCAGGGTGAAGGTGGTCGGCCCGTCGACCCGGTAGATGCCGTTGACACCGGTGCCGCCGACCTCGGGGGTCACGAACGTCACGAGCACGTACGCCGTGCGGCCGACGAACGCCACGTCGGTGACGCCCGAGCCGTTGTTGGACGGGAGACCGCTGGCGAACAGGGTCACCGCCCCCGTGCGGGGATCGACCCGCGAGACCTCACCGGCGACCGGCTCGGTGACGTAGAGGGCCCCGTCCGGCCCGACGGTGCTGCCCCATCCGCCGGACAGGCCGGTCACCAGCAGCTCCGGTGCCGGGTCGCCGGGCGGATGGTGCGCGCTCGCCGCGGACGGCGTCAGCACCAGGAGCAGAGCAGCGGACAGCAGGACAAGAACTCGTCGGGGACCCATCGGACCCCTCCCCTCGACAACTTCCTGGGAGTCGTGCGTGTCGGGGTTGCTGGGCCGGCGGCGTCGTCGCCCCCTGCGCGCCCGGGAAAGCCCCACCAGCGCTCAACGACGCTAGACCTGCCCGCTCGGGCGATAAATGACCCCGGGCAACCCGGGGACGTCGTCACGCCTGCGGCGAACACGGGCAGTCGGGGCACCACCCCGCCGTTAGCATCGAACAACGCCGCTCGTAGACCCCCGGTGCGCCAGCCCGGGGATCGGTGGGCACGCAGCTCGTGAGGAGTGCACATGTTCGAGAGATTCACGGACCGAGCCCGTCGCGTGGTCGTCCTTGCCCAAGAAGAGGCACGGATGCTCAACCACAACTACATCGGCACGGAGCACATCCTGCTGGGCCTGATCCACGAGGGTGAGGGCGTCGCCGCCAAGGCCCTCGAGTCGCTCGGCATCTCGCTCGAGGCCGTCCGCGCCCAGGTGCAGGAGATCATCGGCGAGGGCCAGCAGGCTCCGTCGGGCCACATCCCCTTCACCCCGCGCGCCAAGAAGGTGCTCGAGCTGTCGCTGCGCGAGGCGCTGCAGCTGGGCCACAACTACATCGGGACCGAGCACATCCTGCTCGGCCTGATCCGCGAGGGCGAGGGCGTCGCCGCCCAGGTCCTCAACAAGCTCGGCGCGGACCTGAACCGCGTGCGCCAGCAGGTCATCCAGCTCGTCTCCGGCTACCAGGGCAAGGAGCCCGTCGCCGCCGGCGGTCCGCAGGAGGGTCAGCCCTCGGGCAGCGCCGTCCTCGACCAGTTCGGGCGCAACCTCACGCAGGCTGCGCGCGACGGCAAGCTCGACCCGGTCATCGGGCGCGAGAAGGAGATCGAGCGGGTCATGCAGGTGCTGTCCCGCCGCACCAAGAACAACCCGGTCCTCATCGGGGAGCCCGGCGTCGGCAAGACCGCCGTCGTCGAGGGCCTCGCGCAGGACATCGTGCGCGGCGACGTGCCCGAGACGCTCAAGGACAAGCAGCTCTACACGCTGGACCTGGGCGCGCTCGTGGCCGGCAGCCGCTACCGCGGTGACTTCGAGGAGCGCCTGAAGAAGGTGCTCAAGGAGATCCGCACGCGCGGCGACATCATCCTGTTCATCGACGAGATCCACACCCTCGTCGGGGCGGGTGCCGCCGAGGGTGCCATCGACGCCGCGAGCATCCTCAAGCCGATGCTGGCGCGCGGCGAGCTGCAGACCATCGGTGCCACCACTCTCGACGAGTACCGCAAGTACGTCGAGAAGGACCCGGCCCTGGAGCGTCGCTTCCAGCCGATCCAGGTGGCCGAGCCCAACCTGCAGCACGCGATCGAGATCCTCAAGGGTCTGCGCGACCGGTACGAGGCCCACCACCGCGTGTCCATCACGGACGCCGCGCTGGTCGCCGCCGCCACCCTGGCGGACCGGTACGTCAACGACCGCTACCTGCCGGACAAGGCGATCGACCTGGTCGACGAGGCCGGCGCCCGCCTGCGCATCCGCCGCATGACGGCTCCCCCGGAGCTGCGCGAGCTCGACGAGCAGATCGCCGAGACGCGCCGCGACAAGGAGTCGGCGATCGACGAGCAGGACTTCGAGAAGGCAGCCCGTCTCCGCGACGCCGAGAAGCAGCTCGGTCTCAAGCGCGTGGAGAAGGAGAAGGCCTGGAAGTCCGGCGACCTCGACGCCGTCGCGGAGGTGGACGAGGAGCTCATCGCCGAGGTGCTGGCGATCGCCACGGGCATCCCGGTGTTCAAGCTCACCGAGGAGGAGTCCAGCCGCCTGCTCCACATGGAGGAGAACCTGCACAAGCGGGTCGTCGGCCAGGACGCCGCCATCAAGGCGCTCTCGCAGGCCATCCGTCGCACGCGTGCGGGCCTCAAGGACCCGAAGCGTCCCGGTGGGTCGTTCATCTTCGCCGGCCCCACGGGCGTCGGGAAGACCGAGCTGGCCAAGGCGCTCGCGGAGTTCCTGTTCGGCGACGAGGACGCGCTCATCCAGCTCGACATGTCCGAGTTCTCGGAGAAGCACACGGTCTCGCGGCTGTTCGGCTCGCCCCCCGGCTACGTCGGGTACGACGAGGGCGGCCAGCTGACCGAGAAGGTGCGGCGCAAGCCGTTCTCCGTGGTCCTCTTCGACGAGGTCGAGAAGGCGCACGCGGACATCTTCAACTCGCTGCTGCAGATCCTCGAGGACGGTCGCCTGACCGACTCGCAGGGCCGGGTGGTCGACTTCAAGAACACCGTCATCATCATGACCACGAACCTCGGCACCCGGGACATCGCCAAGGGCCTCATGACCGGCTTCCAGGCCGGCGGGGACCTGTCGACGTCGTACGAGCGCATGAAGTCCAAGGTCAACGACGAGCTCAAGCAGCACTTCCGGCCTGAGTTCCTCAACCGCGTCGACGACGTGGTCGTGTTCCCGCAGCTGTCCCAGCCGGAGATCTTCGCGATCGTCGACCTCATGGTCGCCAAGCTGGACAAGCGCCTGCGGGACAAGGACATGGCCATCGAGATCACGCCCGCGGCCAAGAAGCTGCTGTCCGAGAAGGGTTACGACCCGGTCCTGGGTGCTCGGCCGCTGCGCCGCGCCATCCAGCGGGACATCGAGGACGCACTGTCCGAGAAGATCCTGTTCGGCGAGCTCAAGGCCGGCCAGCTGGTGATCGTGGACGCCGAGGGCGAAGGCCTGCTCGGGGAGTTCACGTTCCGCGGCGTCCCCAAGGGCGCCACGGTGCCGGAGCCGGTCGCGGTCGGCGCCGCGTCGTCCTACGGCACGCCGAGCTCGGGCACCGACCTGCCCGCGGCTGGCCCCAGCGTCAGCGACGGCGGGACGGGCACCCTGCCCCAGGTGGGCTGACCCGCACCGCACCGCACAGCACAGCTCGACTCGACGAAGCCCCGGTCCGTTCGCGGACCGGGGCTTCGCCGCGTCCGGGGGTTGCATCAGTGCCCCCAACGGCCCGGGGTTGGCGGTGCGGAGGCGCGGGCCGTCGGGCTCGTGCAGGTCGACCGGCCCGAACGTCCGCGGCTGCGCGCGGTGGGTCGGGGCGGGTGGCAGGGTGGGGGCATGCCCGGACGTCGACGCCTGCCCCGATCCACGCCCGAAGAGCAGGGGGTCGACCCCCAGGCGCTGCTGAACCTCGTCGACGCGCTCGAGTCGTGGCCCGAGCTGCACTCGGTGATGGTGGTGCGGCACGGGTCGGTGGTCGCCGAGGGATGGGCGGACCCGTTCGCGCCGGACCGGCTGCACGAGCTGTTCTCGCTGAGCAAGAGCTTCACGTCCACGGCGGTCGGGTTCGCGGTGGCGGAGGGGCTGCTGACGGTCGACGACCTGGTGCTGGACCACTTCGGCGACGTGGCCCCGGCCGAGCCGGACGAGAACGTGCGGCGGATGCGGGTCCGGCACCTGCTGACCATGACCACGGGGCACGACGAGGACCCGACGCCGCGCGTGTCCGCGACGGACGACTGGGTCGCGGCGTTCCTCGCGCAGCCCGTCGCGCACGAGCCCGGCACCTTCTTCGTCTACAACACCGCGGCCACGCACCTGCTCTCCGCGCTGGTGCAGAGGCTCACCGGGCAGTGCCTGCTCGACTACCTCGGCCCGCGGCTGTTCGAGCCGCTCGGCATCGAGGGCGCCACGTGGCAGCAGTCGCCCGCCGGCATCGACGCCGGCGGCACCGGGATGTCGGGGACCACGGAGGACATCGCGGTCCTGGGCCAGCTCTACCTGCAGGACGGCGTGTGGGACGGTCGACGCGTCCTCCCGGCGGGCTGGGCGGCGGAGGCGACGGCGAAGCAGGTGCCCAACGACCGGAACGTCGACATCGACTGGGCGCAGGGCTACGGGTACCAGTTCTGGCGCGGTCGGCACGGCAGCTACCGGGGCGACGGCGCGTTCGGCCAGTACTGCGTGGTGCTGCCCGAGCAGGACGTCGTCGTGGCGATCACGTCGGGCGTCGACGAGATGCACGGCGAGCTCGCGCTGGTGTGGGAGCACCTGCTGCCCGGGCTCGCCGACGGCCCGCTGCCGGAGGACCACGCGGGCCGACGGCTGCTGACGCAATGCCTCGACGGGCTGCGCCTCGAGCCGCCGCACGGCGCGCCGACGACGCCCACCGGAGCCCGGCTCGGCGGCCGGACGATCACGTTCGAGCCGAACACGCTGGGCGTCCGCAACGCCGTGCTCGAGGTCGGCGACGGGCACGACCGGCTGACGGTCGACCACGAGGAGGAGACGGTCATCGTCTCGGTCGGGCACGCGCAGCCGGCTCTGACCCGCACGACGCTGCGCCGCCGCGATCCCGAGGACGTGCTGGTCAGCGGCGCGTGGACGACCCCCGACACCTACGTGGTGACGTGCCGGTTCGTCGAGTCGCCCTTCGTGCTCACGGCGACAGCGACGGTCACCGGCGACGACGTCAGCGTCGCGAGCGCCTTCAACGTGGCCTTCGGGCCGACGGAGCTCCCGACGCTCACCGGCACCGTCGTCAGCTGAGCTCGAGCACCGTCCACCAGTCGTTGACGTCGCGCTTCGCGTAGCCGGTGACCTCCTGCTGGCCCGCGGTGAGCCGGGCGTCGGAGGCGTGGTGCGAGTGCAGCGCCGCGTTCGTCGCGACGTGCACGAGGCGGACGCGGGCGCCGGCGGTCCACGGGCGGTCGTCGGCGACCTCGACCCGCCAGTCGGCGTGGGCGTCGGCGGTGTCCGACGCGCTGACCTCCTGCTGGTGGGAGAGCGGCGACGGGACGCCCGCCACGCTGCGCAGCCACCGGCCGGTCGAGACGTGCCGCAGCCGGACGACCGAGCCGTCCTGCAGGTCGGTCCCGGCCGGGGTCCCGGCGGTGCCGACCAGCAGCCAGCGGTCGTTGTCGTCGGCCCCCCCGAAGCCTGTGACCTGCTGCAGGCCGTCGGTGCCGGGGTGCACGTAGGGGTGCTCGTGCGAGTGCAGGGTGAGGCCGGTCCACACGTGCGAGAGCTTGACCGTGTCGCCGGTGGAGACCTTGGCCTTCACGTCGGGCGCGTGCTTGGTCAGCACCCGTGGGCGCTTGGGCGTGTAGTCCTGCACGAAGAAGCCGCGCCACGGGTGGCCGTTCGAGGCGGTCCAGTCGTGCTGGTCCTTGTCGGACGTCAGGGTCACGGGCTTGCCCGGGGTGTTGTTGTCGTGGATGAGCACGGTCACGCGGCCGGTGGACCGGTCCTGCTCGTAGCCGTAGGCGATGACCTGGTGGTTGTCGCCGATGGCGGCCAGGGAGCGGGCGACGACGAGCCCGAGCACCACCGGACGGCCCGCGTCGATCGACTTCATGACCCGGGGGAGCTCCTCCTCCTTGGTCCACCGTGTGACGCCCTTGAACACCCACGTCTCGTCGTCGGAGTGCATGGACCACGTGACGAACTTGGCGGCGGACCCGGTGAAGAACGAGTCGCGGAGGCGCTGGGTGAACAGCTGGGCGAGCCAGTGGCTGTCGGGCGGGACGCGGCTGGGCGCCCACAGGTCGGAGCGCCAGCGGGGCACGGGCTGCCCGGCGAGGAAGTAGTCGAGCGCCGCGTACGCCATGCCGCCGCAGCGGCCCGCGGTCGTGATCTTCGCGCCGTTGGGCAGCGTGAGCACCTCGTTGACGAACGCGTTGGGGAACGCGAAGCCGTGGGTGGCCGGGTCGAACTTGACCGCCCGCCGGGTGAGGACCTGCTCCGTCATCGACGTCCCTCTCGTCCCGCGAGCCGCACCTCCACGGGCGGCACCCCTGTTGTCGAGGGTGCCACGAAGGAGTCGCGAGGGGGTGGGTGAGATACGGCGGCTCCACCACGCAGCAACGTCCGCACTCCTGCGGGCCGGAGCCCTCCGGAGTGCGGACGTTGCGGTGGTGTCGGCGGGGTCAGCTGCCGATCGCCGACTCCACCTCGAGCGTGAACTGCTTGGCGGCGGCCTCGGGCGTCATGCGGCCGAAGAGGACCTCCTGGTTGATGCGCCGCGTGATCTCCGCGACCTGGCCGGCCCCGACGGGCGGGACGGCGGGTCCGTCGACGATCTCGTCCTCGAGGTCGGCGAGGAAGTCGGCGGCCTGCTGGTCGGTGGGGGAGAACTTCGACTGCACGGCGGCGCGGACGTCGGTGTTGGCGGGCAGGCCGCGGTCGGAGAGCAGGATGTCGCCCGCGGTCTCGTCGTTGAGCAGGAAGTCGATCAGCAGCGCGGCCTCCTTCGGGTGCTCGGACTTGGCCGACACGGAGTAGTACATGGCCGGCTTGAAGTACATGCCGGTGCGCTCCTCCTCCGACTCGCCGGGCACGCGGAGCAGCTTCAGCTCCTTGCCGGAGGCGTTGGCGATCGCGGTGAGCTGGTTGGTCCAGAACCACGCCATCGCGCCCTTGCCGGTGCCGACGAGCGACTGCTCGGGGCCGCCGGCGTCGACCTCGACGGTGGTGGCCGCGTCGGGCGCTCCGCCGCCGGCCTGCAGGTCGAGCGAGTACTGCCACCAGTCGGCGAGGGTCTTCTCGTCGTACCCGACCTTGCCGTCCTTCGTGTACAGCGACTCCCCGCGCTGGCGGGCGAAGATCGAGAACCCGGGCTCGTTGAAGCCGTAGTCCTGGGCGCCGTACACGGTCTTGCCGGTGGCGGCGGAGATCTCGTCGGCGATGTCGACGTAGTCCTCCCAGGTCCACGTGGAGTCGTCGGGCAGCTCGACACCGGCCGCCTCGAACGCGGCGGGGTCGGCGACGATCGCATAGGCGTTGACGCCCGTGGCCACGCCGTAGAGGGCGTCGTCGATCGTGCCGGACTCCAGGACGTTCTGGTCGATCTTCGAGGTGTCGAGGCCCAGCTCGTTCAGGTCGGCCAGCACCCCGCGGGAGGCGTAGTCGTTGAGGTAGCGCTCCTCCTGCGTGATGACGTCGGGGGCGTCCCCGCCGGCCACCGAGGTGCTCAGCTTGTCGAAGTAGCTGTTCCAGTCGGTGTAGTCGGGCACCACCGTGATGTACGGGTACTTCTCCTCGAACTTGTCGAGCACCTGCTGCGTGAGCTCGTGCCGGGTGTCGGAGCCCCACCAGGAGAAGCGGATCTCGACGGGCTCCGGCGGACCGGACGAGGTCGGCGTGGACGCGGGCTCGTCGGACGAGCCGGCGCACGCAGTGAGGGTGAGCGCCGCGACGGCGATCAGGGCACCTACGCGGAGGGACGGTCGGGGACGCATGGTTCTCCTTGGATGACGGGACGACGGTGTGCAGTCAAGAAGGACGAGGGACGGAGCTGCCGTGCTTACTTGATGCCCGTCGTCGCGATCCCCTTGACCAGGTACTTCTGGCCGAGGAGGAACGCGAGGAAGACGGGGACGAGCGACACGATGGACATGGCGAACATCGGGCCCCACGAGCTGGCGCCCGTCGAGTCCAGGAACGTACGGAGGGCAACCGGCGCGGTGTACATGTCCGGCCGGGTGAGGAAGATGAGCTGGCTGAAGAAGTCGTTCCACGTCCAGATGAACGTGAAGATCGCCGTCGTGGCCAGGGCGGGCAGCGAGAGCGGCAGCATGATCCGCAGGTAGATGCGGCCGTGCCCGCAGCCGTCGAGGCGCGCGGCCTCGTCCAGCTCCCGGGGGATCCCGCGGAAGAACTGGACCATCAGGAAGATGAAGAACGCGTCGGTGGCCAGCAGCTTCGGCACGATCAGCGGCAGGAACGTGTTGATCCAGTCGAGCCGGGAGAACAGCACGTACTGCGGCACGATGATCACGTGGATCGGCAGCATGATCGACACGAGCATGATCGAGAACCACAGCTGCCGGCCCCGGAACTGCAGCCGCGCGAACGCGTAGGCGGCCATCGAGCAGCTGACCAGGTTGCCGACGAGGGCGCCGAGCACGATGAGCGCGGAGTTCATCAGGTAGCGCCCGAACGGGTACTGCAGCGCGTTCCAGCCCTGGCTGTAGTTCGTCATGTCGATCTCGGTCGGGATGATCGACACGTCGCGGAAGATGAGCTCGGTCGGCTTGAACGAGCTGACCAGCAGCCAGATCAGCGGATAGAGCATCAGCACGCAGAGCGTGATGAGGCCGAGGTGCTTGAGCACGGAGCGGCGGCGGGCCGGCCAGGGCGAGCGGCGTCGCTCGACCGGAGGGGCCTCGTCGGCGAGGACGGCCAGGGGCGTGGGGCGCACGCGGACCTCAGTCATCGTAGAAGACCCAGAACTTCGAGACGAAGAAGTTGAGCGCCGTCATCGCCGCGACGATGAACAGGAGCAACCACGCCATGGCCGACGCGTACCCCATGTCGAGGGCCGTGAAGCCCTTCTGGTAGAGGTAGAGCGTGTAGAACATCGTCGAGTCGGCCGGCCCGCCCGTGCCGCCCGAGACGACGAACGCCTGCGTGAAGCTCTGGAAGGCCCCGATCACCTGGAGCACCAGGTTGAAGAAGATGATCGGCGTCAGCAGAGGCAGCGTGATGTTGCGGAACTTGCGGACCACGCCGGCGCCGTCGATCGAGGCGGCCTCGTAGTACATCTCCGGGATCTGGCGCAGGCCGGCCAGGAAGATGATCATCGGCGCCCCGAAGGTCCAGACGTGCAGGAGGACCAGGGTGCCGAGCGCGGTGTCCGGGTCGGACACCCAGCCCTTGCCCACGATGCCGAACAGGGCGAGGAAGTGGTTGACCAGGCCGTCGACCCCGAACACCTGGCGCCACAGGATGGCGACGGCCACCGAGCCGCCGAGCAGCGAGGGCAGGTACAGGACCGAACGGTAGAACGGCAGCCCGCGCAGGCCGCGGTCGAGGATCAGTGCCAGGGCCAGCGCGGCGATCAGCTGCAGCGGCACCGCGGTGAACACGTAGGTGAACGTGACCCGCAGCGAGTTGAGCAGGCGGGGATCCTCGAACAGCCGCGTGTAGTTGTCGAGGCCGATCCACGACGGCGGCTGGAGCAGGTCGTAGTCCGTGAAGGACAGGTACCCGGACGCGACCATGGGGCCGACCGTGATGAGGCCCAGGCCCAGGAACCAGGGGGCCAGGAAGAGGGCAGCGCTCCGGCCGTCCCCCCGGCGCAGGGCGCGCCGGGCTGGCGTGCGCCCGGACCGGGCGGTCCGTCGGAGCTCCGTCACTACGGACATGTCGTCGATCACCTCGCTGTGTTCGCCGTGGATCACCGGTGAGAAACCGGTTCCTCGGCGGTACCGTAGCACTGGATTCTGTGCCTTGGGAACCGGTTTCCCGTGGTGTATGTTCGGCGCGGAGCCACCCCCATGCGGGTGGGCCGTCGGGGACCGCAGGAGGCTGCAGTGACGCAGAACGGGTGGACGCGCACGGCGTCGACCATCGCCGAGGTTGCGCTCGCCGCGGGCGTGTCCCGGGCGACCGTGAGCCGGGTGATGAACGGCCGCGCCACGGTCGACCCCGAGCTCGCCGCCCGCGTCCGCGAGGTGGCCGAGAACCTGCACTACCGCCCCAGCAACACCGCGCGGAGCCTGTCCCTCGGCCGCACCAACACCGTGGCCGTCGTCGTCCCGGACCTGGCCAACCCGATGTTCCAGCAGGTGCTGCGCGGGGTCGCGTCGGCGGCGGCGCTCGAGGGTTACCGGGTGCTCGTCGCCGACACGGCCGAGCACGCCGCCGACGAGGAGCGCATCGCCCTCGACGCCCGCCTGCGCTGCGACGCCCTCGTGCTGGTCTCCCCGCGGATGTCCGAGCAGACCCTGCGCGCGCTGCTGCCCGAGATCCGGCCGGTGGTCGTCGTGAACCGCGCCGCCGACGGCGTCACCCCGACGCTCGCGATCGACTACGCGGCCGGCATCGACCAGATCGTCGAGCACCTCACCGGGCTCGGGCACCGGCACCTCCTGTACCTCGCCGGCCCGACCGACAGCGCCTCGCAGGGCGCCCGCCTCGAGGCGCTGCGCGCCGCCGCGGCAGGGCGCGAGGACGTCCGGCTCAGCGAGCGGCCCACCGGCTCGTCGGTCGAGTCCGGGTACGCCGCCGCCCAGGACGTGCTGGCCTCGCGCGCCACGGCGGTCGTGGCCTACAACGACCTCGTCGCCTTCGGCCTGCTCGCGCGGCTCAACGAGCTGGGTGTCGCGGTGCCGGGCGACGTGTCCATCACGGGTTTCGACGACATCGAGCTCGCCCGGTTCGCGACGCCCTCGCTGACCACCGCCACGGTCCCGCAGGCCGAGCTGGGCCGCCTGGCCTGGGCTCACCTGCGCTCGCTGGTCGGCGGCGAGGTGCTCGACCCGACCCCCCCGCTGATCGCCCCCGTCCTCGCGACGCGCGCCAGCAGCGGCCCGGTCCCGCCCGCGGCTCGCCTCGGCCGGCGCGCCGCGACGGACCCGGTGGAGCCGGAGGTGCCGGTGCTGACGGCCGCGCGGTGGGCCTCCGACCTGGGTTCCTACCTGCTGACCGGCGCCTCCCGCGACGCGCACGTCCCGCTCGCCCGCTACGAGTCCGGCAGCCGCCTGCCGGCCGTGCACGCCCCGCGCCCGTACCTGCATCCCGTGCACTCCGCGGCCGGCACCGCGCTCACCGAGATCAGCCCGGTCGACCACCGCCACCACTACGGCGTCTCGATGGCGGTCCCGGTGGTCAACGGCACCTCGTACTGGGGCGGTCGCACCTTCCTGCGCGACGAGGGGCCCACCCTCCTGCCCAACCACGGGCGGCAGGTCAGCGAGGGCACGCGGCTCGCCGACGACGGCGCGTCGCTCGTCGACGACATCGCCTGGCTCGACGAGCGCGACCGGCCGCTGCTGCGCGAGGACCGCCGGCTGCAGGCGGTGCCCCTGCCGGACGGCCGGGGCTGGACCCTGCGCTGGTCGAGCGTGCTGCACGCCGCCCACGGCCCTCTCCGGATCGAGAGCCCCGGCACCAACGGGCGGCCCGGCGCCGGGTACGGCGGGATCTTCTGGCGGCTGCCGTCGGCGGACGTGACGACCGTGCTGGGCGAGGGTCTGGTCGGCGAGGAGGCCGTGCACGGCAGCCTGTCCCCGTGGCTCGCGTTCGTGCAGCGCCGCGAGGTCGCGACGACGACCGTCTTGCTGGTGCAGCCGCCAGCGCAGGTCCGGCCGTGGTTCGCGCGGGTCGCGGAGTACGTCGGCGCCGGGCCCGCGCTCGCCTGGGACCGGGTGGTCGACGTGCCCGCGGGCGGCCGGCTCGACGTCGGGCTCGCCGCCGTCGTGGTGGATCGCGCCCTCGGTGCCGACGAGGCCGAGGTGCTCGCCGGGCAGGCGTGGGGATGACCAGCGGGGTGCCCACGCCGGCCGTGGTCGACGCCGGGACGCGGCCTCCCACGGTCGCCGTCGTCGGCGTGCACGGGCACGGCGCCTCGCACGTCCGCAACGTCGCCGACCTGCAGGAACGCGGGCTGGCGACGCTCGCGGCGGTGGTCGACCCCCGCCCCGTCGACGGCGCGACGCCCTGGTTCCCCGACCTCGGCGCCCTTCTGGCGCGTGCGCGACCCGACGTCGTCGTCCTCGCGACCCCGATCCCGACGCACCTGCCGCTGGCGTCGGCCGCCCTGCGCGCCGGCTGCGACGTGCTGCTCGAGAAGCCGACGACCGCGTCGCTCGCCGAGCACGCCGCGCTGCTCGCGGTGGTCGAGGAGACCGGGCGGCTGTGCCAGGTGGGATTCCAGACCTACGGCTCGGGGGCCGTCGACGAGCTCGCGCGGATCGTCGGCTCCGGCGAGCTGGGTGAGATTGCCGGGGTCGGGGCGGTCGGCACGTGGGTGCGCGACGCCGCGTACTACGCGCGCGCACCGTGGGCCGGTCGGCGCACCCTCGACGGCGTCGACGTGGTGGACGGCGTCGTGACCAACCCGCTCGCGCACGCCGTCGCGACCGCCCTGCTCGTCGCCGGCGCGCGGACCGTCGACGACGTGGCCGACGTCCGGGTCGACCTGCACCGCGCGCACCCGATCGAGGCCGACGACACCTCGGCGGTGGTCGTCGAGACCCGCGCCGGGATCCGCGTCTCCGCAGGGCTGACCCTGTGCGCCCCCGGCCGCTCGCCCGCCCGCGTCACGGTCCGCGGCACCCAGGGCACCGCGACGCTGTTCTACGAGACCGACGAGATCGAGGTCCGGTCGCCGCGCGGCACCCGCCGCATCCGCTGCGGCCGCGTCGACCTGCTGACCCAGCTGCTGACCGCGCGCTCGGACGCCGGCGTCGCGCTGCGCTGCTCCGTCGCCGACACCGGTGCGTTCCTGCGGGTCCTCGAGGCCGTCCGGACGGGACCCGACCCGACCCCGGTCGCGGCCGAGCACGTGTCGTGGGTCGGCGAGGGACCGGCGAGGCACCCCGTGATCGCCGACGTCGAGCACTGGTGCGCGCGGGTGGCCGACGAGGGCGCGACGTTCACGGACCTCGGCGCCCCGTTCGCCCGGGCGGACTGACCGCGCGGCGAGGATCCGTTCCGGCCGCCGCGGTGGGTGCGAGCCCGACGAGAACAACGGTGCGGCCGTTCCGACCCCCGAGAACGGCCGCAACGTTGTTGTCGCGCGCTCGTGCGGGTGTGTGACCCGTTCCGGGCCGGCCGCGTGCGGCACGATCGGGGGGTGGCCGGACGGTGGCGGGTGGTGGCGGCTGTCGGCGTGCTCGCGCTCGCGGGCTGCACCGGCGGTCCGGCGTCGGCCCCCCCGCCGACCCCGACGCCCATCCCGTCCGACGTGCTGGCCGGGCTGTCCGTCGAGGTCCGGCAGGCGCGCAGCGACTGGGCGCTCCGCGTGGTCCAGCTGCGGGTGACGAACGCGGGCCCTGGCGACGTGACGGTGTCGCAGGCGCGGTTGATCACGCCCGACGACGAGGGCGTGGCGACGAGCGACCGCGAGCGGCCGGTGCGGGCGGGCGTGGACCGGGACGTGTCGGTGGCGCTCGGGGAACCGGTCTGCGACGACCCGGCCTCCGGGCAGGCGGAGGCGGAGCTCGACCTCGTGGACGATGCCGGGCGCCGGTCGACCCTCGTGGTGGAGCCCGCGGACCCGCAGGGCCACCTCGCCCGGATCCACGGCGAGGACTGCGCGGCCGCGGCGGTGGCGCAGGGGGCGACGCTCCGGCTGGCCGACGCGATCACCACGCGCGACGTCGGTGGGGTGCTCGCCGCGACGGTCGGCCTCGAGGTCGTCCCGGTCGCCGGCGGGCCGCGGGTCGAGATCAGGCAGGTCGACGGCACCGTCCTGCTGGCACCGGTCGGCGGCGCGACGAGCTGGCCCGCGGACGTCGACACCGCCGACGGCGCCTCGCGCACCGTTCCGCTCGAGCTCGTGCCGTCGCGCTGCGACCCGCACGCCGTCGCCGAGGACAAGCGCGGGACCTTCTTCGGCGTGCACGCCGTGGTGGACGGGGTCGTGCAGCCGGTGTTCTACGTCGCCTCGAGCGACCTTTTGCGGGGCGCGCTGCACGAGTTCGTCGGCCAGTCGTGCGGGATGCCCGGCGCTGGCTGAGGCGCCCCTTTCCGCAGGTCACCGGCCCGCGACGCACCGCGCACCGCGACCACCCGGCCGTCGCGCCGACGCCTCCCGGGAGCGCGGAGGCGGGAAAGAGTGGCGGCGAGCGCTTTCCCCAGTTTTCCCCCAACCCTTGCGCGGTGCGTCGGAGGATCTGTAGGAATGGGCTCACCGCGCGGATGGATCGTCAGCCAATGAATCGATTCACACGCGATGACTCTCAACGACGAGACACCGAAAGGCGACCATGCATCTGCGCCGAACTTCCGCCCTGGTGACGGCGGCCGCTCTTGCCCTGGCGGCCGTCCCGCTCGCGGCCGGACCCGCGTCCGCGGCGGGCCAGGACTACCTCTTCGACTTCCAGTGCGCGGGCAACCCCACCGCGCCCGGCTACACCGCGGTGTACGCCAACACGGCCTACAGCGCATCGACGGGCTTCGGCTTCGCGACGCCCATGGCCGCGAACCAGTGCCGCGACCGCGGCGGCAGCGACCCGGCCCTCAACGACTTCGTCCTCCCGGCGGTGGGCAGCACCTTCCTCGCCGACGTGCCCGACGGCACCTACACGGTCATCCTGCGGACCGGCGACGCGATCGCGACGAGCAACACGGGCGCGACCGTCGGCGGCATCGCGGTGCCCGCCCGGCGTGCGGACTCCGGGGTAATCGACGAGCGCGTCGTCGACGGTGTGCAGGTCACGGGCGGGCAGCTCTCGATCGTGCTGAGCGGCAGCTCGACCCGCCTCAACTCGATCCAGATCCTGCAGCCGGTGGCAGCGCCGACCGGCGTGACTGCCGCGGTCACGGCCACGAGCACCGAGGCGTCGGTGGGGCTGTCCTGGGCCGCGGTCGACGGCGCCGCCGGCTACCGGGTGTACCGGTCCGAGCTGGGCGGGACGGCCGTCGTGGTCGGGAGCGTCGACCCTGGTGCGGCGCCGGCGTGGACCGACACCGACGTCGAGCTCGCAAGCCAGTACACCTACGCCGTCAGCACGGTGGGGTCGACCGGCCGGGAGAGCGTGCGGTCCGCGGAGGTGTCGGCGACGGTCGTCGACCCCGCCGTCGCACCACCTGCGGTGCCGACGGGTGTCGCCGGCTCGTGGGGAGCCGACGGCATCGCGCTGACCTGGGCCGCCACGCCCGGCGCGGTCGCCTACGACGTCTACCGGGCGCGAGCGGGGCTGGACCCCGTGGTCGTCGCGCGGACCGCCGACCGGACCTGGACCGACGCCACGGCGCAGGCGACCGTCGACTACGTCTACCGCGTCGCGGCCGTCGGGCCGGGGGGCCGGTCGGGCGTGTCCGCGGACGTCGCGATCGCGCGGTCGGTCCAGTACGTGCGCCAGGCCGAGCGCCTCGACCGCTCACCGGTCGCGGTGGCGACGGACGGCGGCGTGTACGTCGGCTGGCGCCTCCTGGGTCTCGACCCGCAGGACCTCGCCTTCCACGTCTACCGCGACGGCGTGCGCGTCACGTCGACGCCCGTCACGGGCAGCACCAACGTGCTCGACCCGGCCGGCACGGCGGCCTCGACCTACCGGATCAGCACGGTGGTCGGTGGCATCGAGCGCTGGGCCACCGACGAGTTCGGGGTCTGGGACCAGCAGACGCTCGACGTGCCCATCAGCAAGCCCGCCGGCGGCACCACGCCGGCCGGTGAGGCGTACACGTACCGCGCCAACGACGCGTCGATCGGCGACGTGGACGGAGACGGTCAGTACGAGATCGTCCTGAAGTGGGACCCGTCCAACTCGAAGGACAACTCGCAGGCCGGCTACACGGGCAACGTCTACGTCGACGCCTACGAGCTGGACGGCACGCGGCTGTGGCGGATCGACCTCGGGCGCAACATCCGGGCCGGCGCCCACTACACGCAGTTCCAGGTCTTCGACCTCGACGGCGACGGCAAGGCCGAGGTCACGATGAAGACGGCCGACGCCACGGTCGACGGCGCGGGCACGGTGATCGGGGACGCGACCGCCGACTACCGGAACTCGTCGGGCTACGTCCTGTCCGGGCCCGAGTTCTTCACGGTCTTCGACGGGGCCACCGGCGCGGCGATCGACACGATCGACTACACCCCGCCGCGCGGGAATGTCGGCGCGTGGGGTGACACCTACGGCAACCGGGTCGACCGGTTCCTGGCCGGCGTCGCGTACCTCGACGGGCAGCACCCGAGCGTCGTCGTCAGCCGTGGCTACTACACGCGCGCCGTGATCGTCGCCTACGACTTCGACGGCACCTCGCTGACCCGGCGCTGGACGTTCGACTCCGACGTCGAGGGCAGCCAGTACCGGGGCATGGGCAACCACCAGTTCTCGGTGGCCGACGTCGACGGGGACCAGAAGGACGAGATCGTCTTCGGGTCGCAGACCATCGACGACAACGGCAAGGCGCTGTACACGACCGGCCTGGGCCACGGCGACGCGCTGCACGTCTCCGACCTCGACCCGTCGCGCCCCGGTCTCGAGGTGTTCGCGGCGCACGAGGACATGGCGTCCTCCGGCAACCGCGGCGCCACGTTCCGCGACGCCGCCACGGGCAAGGTCCTCTGGTCGATCCCGGCCACGCGCGACACGGGCCGGGCGGCCGCGGGGGACATCGACCCGCGGTACCTCGGTGCCGAGGGCTGGGCGGTCGGCGGGGACGCCGCGTGGAACTCCCCCGTGGGCGAGCTGCGGTCCGCCAAGGGCGAGCTCTTGTCGACGAAGATCCCGGCGGCCAACTTCCTCACCTGGTGGGACGGCGACCTCCTGCGGGAGATCGGCGACCACGACTACAGCGAGGCGAACGCCGCCGGCGTGCCGACCATCGCGAAGTGGAACTGGGAGACCCAGACGTCCGACGAGCTCTACCGGGCCACCGGCACGCTGTCGAACAACACCACCAAGGGCAACCCGTCGCTGCAGGCGGACCTGTTCGGTGACTGGCGCGAGGAGATCGTCACTCGTCTCGACGACTCCTCTGCCCTGCGCATCGCGACCACGGTCGACCTGACCGACTACCGGCTGCGCACGCTGCAGTCCGACCCGGTGTACCGGCTCGGCGTCTCGTCGCAGAACACGGCCTACAACCAGCCGCCGCACACGTCGTACTACCTGGGCGAGGGGATGACGACGCCGCCGGCGCCGAGCATCGCCTACACGCAGCCCATGCCGGTGGGCGACCGTGTGCCCGGGCCGGCCACCGGCAAGCCCGGTGCGGGCGTCCTGTCCAGCGACAACTGGGACGGTGACGGCACCTTCAAGGTGTCGATGAACCTGTGGTGGGGCCAGAACGCCCAGTCGGTGACGTTCTACGAGAACGGCGTCGCGCTGGCGACGCAGGACCTGGTCGACGCCACGCCGGCCGCCCAGTCGGCGGCGCTCCAGGTGGCCGGCCGGGCCAACGGCACCTACGTCTACACGGCCGTGCTCACCAACGCGCTCGGCAGCACGACGACATCGTCGCTGACCGTCACGGTCACCAAGGCGAACCCGGCGACCCCGGTGCTGAGCCACGACAACTGGGACGGCGACGGCACCTACACCCTCACCACCAACCTCTGGTGGGGGACCAACGCCACCGAGTACCGGCTCTACGAGGACGGCGCGCTCATCGACACGCAGTCCCTCGTGGCCAACGGGTTCAACGCGCAGCAGGCGGTCACCACCGTGACCGGACGCTCCGTCGGGACTCACGTCTACCGCGCCGAGCTGTCGAACCCGCAGGGCTCGAGCAGCAGCGTGGAGGTGAAGGTCAAGGTCACGCGCTGACGTAGCCGACGAAGGGCCGGCCCGGGCTCTCTCGCCCGGGCCGGCCCGGCGTCGGTCGTCGGCGAAAACCCGCAACGTCCGAGCTCGTGGGGGCTATGGCCTACATCTGCTCGGACGTCGGCGTGTGGACGGCACGACGTCCGAGCACCGGCAGCCCAGGGGCTGCTTCTGCTCGGACGTCGTGGCGTCCTACGGGAGGCGGACGTGCTGGGGGCCGAGCTCCTTGATGGTCGAGACGCCGAGCAGGGCCATGGTGCGGCGGATCTCGCGCTCGAGGATCTGCACGGAGCGCTCGACGCCGCGTTCGCCGCCGGCCATGAGCCCGTACAGGTAGGCGCGGCCGACCAGGGTCGCGTCGGCGCCCAGGGCGAGGGCGGCGACGATGTCGGCGCCCGACATGATGCCGGTGTCGACCCAGACCTGGGTGCGGTCCCCGACGGCCTCGGCGACATCGGGCAGCAAGCGCAGCGGGACGGGCGCGCGGTCGAGCTGGCGGCCGCCGTGGTTGGACAGGACGACCGCGTCGGCGCCGGCGTCGGTGACGCGGCGGGCGTCTTCGACGGTCTGGATGCCCTTGATGATCAGCGGTCCGTCCCAGGACGCGCGGATCCACTCCAGGTCGGCGAACGTCATGGTCGGGTCGAACAGCTTGTCCAGCAGGTCGGCGACGGTGCCCGACCACGAGCTCAGGGACGCGAAGGTCAACGGCTCCGTGGTCAGCAGGTTCATCCACCAGGCCGGGTGCGTCGCGGCGTCGAGCACGGTCTTGACGGTCAGGGCCGGGGGGATGGAGAAGCCGTTGCGGGCGTCACGCAGCCGCGCACCGGCGACCGGGACGTCGACCGTGAGCATGAGGGCCTCGTAGCCGGCGGCCCTGGCGCGGGCCATGAGGTCCTCGCCGGCGGAGCGGTCCTTCCACACGTACAGCTGGAACCACTTACGCGCGTCGGGACCGGCCTTGGCGACCTCCTCGATCGACGTCGTCCCCATCGTCGACAACGCGTACGGGATGCCGCGGCGCTGCGCCACCCTGACCACGGCGCGCTCGCCCTCGTGGTTCATCATCCGCGTGAACCCGGTGGGGGCGAACGCGAACGGCAGAGCCGACGGGGCGCCGATCATGTCGGTGGTCGGGTCGACGTGAGACACGTCGTGCAGGATCGAGGGCTGGAACTCGAGGTGGGCGAACAGGGACCGCGCGCGACGCAGGCTGATCTCGGCCTCTGCGGCACCGTCGGTGTAGTCGAACACCGAGCGCGGGGTCCGCTTGCGGGCCAGGGTGCGCAGGTCAGCGATCGTCAGCGCGTCCGCCAGCCGGCGCTTCGTGCCGTTCAGCTCGATCGGCTTGGGGCGCATCAACGGCTTGAGCTCGGACCACGACGGGATCTGACGATCGGTCACCAGTGACTCCAGGGTGTGTGGCGCATCATCGGGCTGCACGGGTTTTGAAACGATACAACACGTCGCGGACGAGCCGACAGCCCCGATCGCGGGAGGTCACCTCGATCGCCGGCCCTTCCCGCCAGCATCCTCCGGCAAGTCCGCAGGATCGAGTGCCGGGACCGCCGAATCGGCGGACGTCCCCGCCCGAGTCGCGCGAGTGTCCGCGGGATCGGGCGCCCGGACGACCGGGTCGGCGCGCCCGGGTTGCGCTGACGTCCGCGGGTTCGAGCGCTCCGACGACCGAATCGGCGGACGTCGCGCCCGAGTCGCGCTGATGTCCGCAGGACCGAGCGCTCCGACGACCGAATCGGCGGACGTCGTGCCCGAGTCGCGCTGATGTCCGCAGGACCGAGCGCCCGGACGACCGAATGGGCGGAGGCCGCGCCCGGGTAGCGCTGACGTCCGCGGGATCGGGCGCCCTGACGACGGAATCGCCGGACCGGGCGCCCGAGTCGCGCTGGCGTCCGAAGGATCGAGCGTCCCGACGACCGGATCTGCGGACATCTCGGCGCTGACGTCCGCAGCTCCGATCCCGGCAACCGAGAACGCCGATACACCAAGCGTTCGCGCGGACCCGCAGGTCCGGCGCCTGGGCGACCCGCCGACGCCGTCGTGACCGTCCGATCGCGCTCGTCCCGCCCTGCAGCGGCAACCTCCGGCGTGGCAAGGTACTCCGGGGCCACACGGGTTTGTAACGATTCAGCGTGAGTCGTTGACAGGTCGGGAAGCGCTCGCCTAACGTCCGGAATGCGCTTTCACACCCCGAGCAAGGAGGCTCAACGACGATGAAGCGAACCCTCTGGAAGACGGCCGCCGTTGCCGCCGTCGCCGCACTCGCCCTGACCGCCTGCTCCTCCGGCGGTTCTGGCAGCACGGAGCCGACGGCCAGCTCTACCGGCCCCGACACGTCGCCCGTCACCCTCAACTTCACGTGGTGGGGCAACGACGACCGGGCCGACCGCTACAACCAGGCCCTCGCCCTGTTCAAGGAGAAGTACCCGTACATCACGGTCCAGACCAGCTTCGCTGCGTTCCCGGACTACTGGACGGCCCGCTCCACCGAGGCCGCTGGGCGCTCCCTGCCGGACGTCATGCAGTTCGACCTGTCGTACCTGCGTGAGTTCAACCAGAACGGCCAGCTGCTCGACCTGCAGCAGTACGTCGACAACGGCACGATCGACCTGTCGGGCTTCGACGAGACGCTGACCAAGGCCGGCGTCCTCGACGACAAGATGATCGGCATCCCGACGTCGACCAACACGTTCGCGATGTTCCAGAACCCGAACGTCATCGAGCAGACCGGGGCGACGTTCCCGGACGAGGCCGAGTACACGTGGGACGAGTACAACGACTTCATCAAGGACGTCTCGAGCGCCGGTGAGAAGACGCCCGACGGCTACGGCCTGTACGGCGCGGTCGACTACACGGGCACCTTCTGGTTCTTCATCCAGTGGCTGCTGCAGGAGGGCAAGACGCCCTTCAAGGACGACGGCACGTTCGGCTTCGAGGAGAAGGACATCGTCAAGTTCCTCGACCTGACGGCGGACCTCCGCAAGGACAAGCTGGTCTACCCGACGGACCGGAACATCGCGCTGGCCCCGAAGGGCGGCTTCACGGTGAACGAGACGGCGTCCGAGATGAGCTGGGACAACTTCCTCGCCGGCTACGTCGCCGACTCGGGCACGCAGAACCTCTCGATGGCGCAGATCCCGTCGGTGAAGCCCGGCGAGAAGCACCTGTTCTTCAAGCCGTCGATGCTGCTGTCCTCGGGTGCCAACACCAAGCACCCGGAGCAGGCCGCTCTGCTGATCAACTTCCTGCTGACGGACCCCGAGGTGGGCAAGATCTTCGGGACGTCGAAGGGTGTGCCGGCGGACGCCGACCAGCGCGCCGCCGTCGACACCACCGAGGGCAGCGTCGACGCCCAGGTGATCGCGTACGAGGAGAAGATCGCCGACCAGGTGACCGAGTCCACGCCGATCCCCGTCAAGGGCTTCGGCACCATCGAGGCCAAGTGGAAGACGCTCGCCGAGGACCTGGGCTACGGGAACATCACGCCCGAGGACTTCGCGTCGCAGTGGTTCGCCGAGGCGGAGATGTCCGTCTCCTGATCCCGGTGGTGGGCCGCCCGCACGCCCGGGCGGCCCACCCCCGTCGCGATCCGCCCGCCGGACCGCATCGCACCGACCGCACAACGAACGGATCACGCCCGTGACCCTCACCGCCGAGGCTCCGACGACCGGCTCTTCGATCGCCGCGTCGTCCGCCGCCGCCAAGAAGCGCCGGAAGCGTGCTGAGACCCGCGCCGGCTACGCCTTCCTGAGCCCCTGGCTGCTCGGGTTCGTCCTGCTCACCGCCGGCCCGATGCTCGCCTCCCTGTACCTGGCGTTCACGAACTACAACCTGTTCGCGCCGCCGCAGTGGATCGGGCTGGAGAACTTCCAGCGGCTGTTCCACGACCCGAACTACGTGCAGGCGTGGAAGGTCACTCTCACCTACGTGGTGCTGGGCACGCCGATCAAGCTGCTCGCGGCCCTGGCGGTGGCGATGCTGCTGAACAACGCGTTCAGCGGCAAGGGCTTCTACCGGTCGTCGTTCTACGCGCCGTCGCTCATCGGGGCCTCGGTCTCGATCGCGATCGTGTGGAAGGCGATGTTCATCGACAAGGGCATCGTCGACCAGATCCAGCAGTTCTTCGGCTTCGCGGCCGGCGGCTGGGTCGGTGACCCGTCGCGCACCATGCCGATGCTCATCCTGCTGACCGTCTGGCAGTTCGGGGCGCCGATGGTCATCTTCCTGGCCGGGCTCAAGCAGATCCCGGTCGAGCTCTACGAGGCCGCGTCGGTCGACGGCGCCGGGCCCAGCCGCAAGTTCCGTCAGATCACGCTGCCGATGCTCTCGCCGGTGATCTTCTTCAACCTGCTGCTCGAGATGATCCACGCGTTCCAGATCTTCGCGTCGGCGTACATCATCTCCAACGGCACTGGCGGGCCCGCGCGGTCGACGCTGTTCTACACGCTCTACCTCTACTTCCGCGGGTTCCAGGACTTCCAGATGGGCTACGCCTCCGCGATGGCGTGGATCCTCGTGCTCGTCGTCGGAGCCCTCGCCGCCGTCTTCTTCAAGACCTCGAAGTCCTGGGTCCACTACTCCGGGGAGGGCAAGTGATGAGCACCGTCACCGCCACTGCCGACAACCTCGTCAGCTCGCAGGACAGCGCGCGACTGCGCAGGTCGAGCAAGAACCGCAAGCGGGGCCGCGCCGTGCTGTTCCACGTGTGCTCGCTCGTGCTCGTCGCGATCGTGCTCTACCCGGCGATCTGGATGCTCATGTCCTCGTTCAAGCCGAGCAGCCAGATCGTCGGCAACGTCAGCCTGATCCCGACCGACGCGACGCTGGCCAACTTCCAGAAAGCCATCGAGGGCATCGGCGGCGTCTCGTTCTGGAGGTTCTTCACCAACTCGGTGATCCTCGCCGTCGGCTCGGTGGTCGGCATCACGATCTCGTGCTCGGTGTCCGCCTACGCGTTCGCCCGCATCGAGTTCCCTGGCCGCAACGTGTTCTTCGCGCTGATGATCGGCACGCTGCTGCTGCCGTTCCACGTCGTGATCATCCCGCAGTACATCGTGTTCAACCGGCTGGGCCTGGTGGACACGTTCGTGCCGCTGCTCATCGGCAAGTTCCTCGCCGCGGAAGCGTTCTTCGTCTTCCTCATGGTCCAGTTCATGCGCAATTTGCCGCGCGAGCTCGACGAGGCCGCGCGCATCGACGGCGCCGGGCACGTGCGGATCTTCCGGTCGATCATGCTGCCGCTGATGAAGCCGGCCCTGGTGACCAGCTCGATCTTCGCGTTCATCTGGTCGTGGAACGACTTCTTCGGACCGCTGCTGTACCTGAAGCGGCCCGATCTGTACTCGCTCCCGATCGCCCTGCGCCTCTTCGTCGACCAGACCACGACGTCCGACTACGGCGCCCAGATGGCCATGGCCGTCCTCGCGCTCGTGCCCGTGATGATCTTCTTCCTCGTGTTCCAGCGGTACCTGGTCGAGGGCGTCGCCACGCAGGGCCTCAAGGGCTGACGGGCGTTTCCGTCCGCCCGCGGGATCGTGTGAGGCTGGGGGCCATGAGCTCCCAGGTTCCCGACGACGACGCCGGCCGCGACCCCTCGCCCGGCGCGGTGTCCGTCCCGGGTGCCGACGACGACGCCACACCTCGGCCCGAGGAGAAGCCGCTGCTCGGCGGCGGACGGTTCGGGCTGTTCAGCGAGGCGCTGCTGGTCGGGCTGGGGGTCTCGGTGCTGAGCCTGCCGATCGTCACCGCCGTGCCCGCGCTCGCGGCGGGGGTCTCGCACGTCCGCCGCCACCTCGACGGCCGGCCCGACACCCTCGCCGCGCTGTGGGAGGACTTCCGGGCGGCCTGCCGCGGGGTGTGGCTGTTCTCGGTCGGTGTGCCGGTCCTGCTCCTCGTGTTCCTGTTCAACCTCCAGCTCGCCGGCACCGGCAGCCTGCCCGGCGGCACCGGCGTGCGGGTCGCGACGGTGTTCCTGGTGGTCGTGGTGCTCGTGGTCGTCCTGCGCGCCGCCGCCGGCTGGTCGCCGGGGGCGTCATGGGGGACCGTCGTGCAGGCCGCGACGAAGCGCACCGGCGACGACCTGTTCGGCACCTTCCTGCTGGCCGTCGCCCTCGGGTTGTGCGCCGTGATGATCTGGATGCTCGCTCCGCTGGCCGTGATCGTGCCGGGGCTCCTGGCGCTCGCGGTCGTCGCCGTCGAGCACCGCGCAGCGGTGAGACGTTCGTAGCGACGGTGCTCGCACTCAACGCTGCGCCGCCCCGGGCTGTGGGACCGAGGCGCGGACACCTTTGGCACGACTGATCTCCCCGATCGGGCGGCTGATCGTGGCGCCGGCCAACCTCCGCTCCGAGCAGATCTCCGACAGGCGTTCGGGGCGAATTGATCATGGCTTCCACACCACCGCTCCGCCCATGGCTAATCTCTAGATGAGCGCGAGCAAGGGAGCCCGTCGTGATCGAGGAGAATTGGCACGAAGCGCGGTTGATCCCGACATCGGGGATCAACGGTGCGGACGAGCAGGAGCGTCGTGCGACTTCCGCGCTGCTTGCTGTGATGTGCGCGGTTCGAGAGTTCGGGCGATCGTTGACCAAGCCGTTCGGCGCTCCGTCGGGAACGGTCGAGGCTTACATCGAGGTGCCATTCATGCTCGGCGATTCGCGGGTATATCCGGATGGGTTGATTCGCGTGCGACGAGGGTCAAAGGCCTGGACGGCGCTCGTCGAAGTCAAGACGGGTGGCAATGCCCTCGCAGCGCCGCAGCTGGAGTCATACCTCGATGTGGCTCGAGAGCAGGGCTTCGATGCGGTGCTGACCATCTCGAACGAGATTCCTGCCGTCGCGGGGCAGCATCCGACCAAGATCGACAAGCGCAAGCTGCGGAAGGTCGACCTTCACCACCTCTCATGGACCCAGGTCTTGGCGGAGGCAGTGATGCAGAAGGAGTTCCGGGGAGTTGCCGACCCCGATCAGGCTTGGATCCTCGGTGAGCTGATCCGCTATCTGGAACATCCGCGCTCGGGAGCGCTCGAGTTCGACGACATGGGAGACAACTGGGTCCAGGTACGCGAGGCGGTGAAGGCCGGGACGCTTCGGGCGACCGACAAGGGAGTGACGGAGGTCGCCGCGCGGTTCGACGCGCTGCTCCGGTTTGCCTGCCTGAGTCTGGGGCGGCAGCTCGGAGCCGAGGTTGTCCCTGTGCTCTCTCGCCGCGAGCTGGCGGAGCCGCCTCTGAGGACACAAGCGCTCGTGGCGAGCCTTGTCGCGACGGGTCAATTGGTGGGAGCGGTGAGAATTCCCGCTACTGCCGGTGACCTCGTGGTCACCGCGGACCTTCGCGCTAGCACGATCACGTGCCACATCGACATCGACTCACCACGCGAAGGCCGTCCCACGACGCGAGTGAACTGGCTCGCGCGCCAACTCAAGGCAGCACCCGAGACTGTGCGAGTCGAAGCGTTCGTCATGCACGCGCGAGGCCCCGGTGCGGCTGAACTGCTGCGCGTCGTCCGGGAGAATCCGGCCAGTCTTGTCGTCGACCCGGCGCGCGAGATCAAGTCATTCCGCGTGGCGATGTCCATCGCCATGGGCGCGAAGCGAGGTCGGGGCCGTGGTGCATTCATCGACTCGGTTCTTGCGGGCGTCGATGTCTTCTACCTCGAGGTGGTCCAGCAGCTGAAAGCATGGTCTGCGACCCCGCCTCGACTGCGACCCGAACCAGCCCAGGAAGTTGACGAGCAGGACGTCGCACCCGCTCTGGTCTCGACTGCACTGTCGTCCCAGGACGGTTCCGAGCCTGCTCCGAAGCAAGCGTCGGCTGCGGTCGTGGCGGACTGAGACCACCGCTACGGCAGGTCGGCGACGAACTTCTCGATCGCGGCGAGCGCCTGCTTCCCGCCGTCGGTGCTGACATGGAACTGGTACTCGTGGCCCAGCGGCGGCACGTGGTCCGGCTCGAAGAACAGCGTCTCGTGCGGGACGTGGAGCTCCTCGAGCTTCGCGACGAGTGAGATCGAGTGACCCAGCGCGGAGTCGGCGTTGCCGCAGGAGACGAGGGCCGGCGGGAAGTCGGCGGTGAGGTGCTCGACCACCGAGATGCCGGCGAACCGGGGATCGTCGAGGTAGGCGGTGCTGCCCGTGAACGACCGCATCACGGAGTCGACGAACCACCGGTCCCGGCCACGCAGGCCTCGCGCGAGGGACATGTCGAACACGCCGCAGAAGAGGACCAGGCCGGCCAGCTGGTCGGGCCGGGTCCGCGGGTGGACGTCGAGGGAGGCCGCGTAGGCCGGGCTGGTGATGAGCCCCGCGACCTGCGACGCGATCTGCGCGCCCGCGGAGTCGCCCGCCAGCACCAGGCGCGTCGCGTCCACGCCCAGCTCGTCGGCGTGGTCGGTCAGGTAGACGAGCGCGTCGAGCACCTGCAGGACGGGCGTGGGGTAGATCGCTCGCGGCGCGATCGAGTACCCGATGCCGACCACGGTCGAGCCGCTCCCGGCGAGCACCCGGAGGTAGTTGGCGATGAGGTCCTTGCTGCCCGACAGCCACGCGCCGCCGTGCACCCACACGATCGTGGGGAGCGTGCAGTCGGACGTCGTCGACCGGTGGACGTCCAGCCGGGCGTCGCGGTCGCCGTCGCGGTACGGGATGTCGAGGACGGACACCACGTGCGCGGGGACGAACGGCGCGGTCGCGGTGAACCGCTCGTAGCCGTGCCGGTCGAAGCTGCGCCGGAGCATCACCGACGCCGGCTTCGGGCTGAGCCGCGCCGCGATCCCGAACCCGACGAGTCCCGCGGCGAGCAGGCCGACCAGCCATCCGAACCCGAGCGCGAGGCGTCTCATCCTTCGATCGTGCCACCGTCGTGCAAGCCCTCGGGTCCATTCAGTCGCGCGTGAGGCTGCCGGGCAGCGCGGTCCAGGACTCGGGGGCGAGCGTGACGACCGTGCGGCCCGTGCCGGCGGCCGGACCGTCGACCTCCGACACGTGCGCCTCGGCCACCCTGGCGGCGTGCTCCGGCCCCTCGACCGCCGGCTCGTGGTCGGCCGTGACCTGCACGCCGCGGCCCAGCGTGAGCGTCACGCCCGGGTGGGACAGCACGACCTCGACCGGCTCGGCGGAGCGGTTGACCAGGAACAACGCGGCGTCGGAGCCGTCGAGCGTGGCTGCGGCGGTGACCGTCGGGACGTCGCCGTGGGTGGCGGTCGACATGGTCGGGGCCGACACGCGCAGGTCGAGCGCGGTTCCGCGGGCCAGGCGCGCCGTCGTCGCGAAGGGGTGGAACGTCGGCTGCCGCCAGGCGGGGCCGCCCGGCTCGGTCATGATCGGCGCGATGACGTTGACCAGCTGAGCCAGGCACGCGACCGGCACGCGGTCGGCGTGGTTGAGCAGGGTGACCAGCAGGTCGCCGACGACCACGGCGTCCAGCGCCGAGTAGACGTCCTCGATGATCCGCGGCGCGTCTCGCTGGAGCGGCAGGTTCTTCTCGCCGACGAAGCGCGACTGCAGGTACCAGACGTTCCACTCGTCGAACGAGATGCTGATCTGCTTGTCGGACCGTCGGCGGGCGGCGACGGCGTCGGCAGAAGCCACGACGCGCCGGATGAACCGGTCCATCGAGGTGCCCGACCCGAGGAACGAGGCGCGGTCGCCGTCGAGCTCCTCGTAGTACGCGTGCATCGACACGTGGTCGACGACGTCCCACGTGTGCTCGAGGACGGTCTGCTCCCATGCGCCGAACGTGTCCATCATCATCGACGAGGACCCGCAGACCACGAGCTCGATCGACGGGTCCACCAGCCGCATGGCCTTGCCCGCCTCGGCGGCGAGCTTGCCGTACTCGTCGGCGTCCTTGTGCCCGATCTGCCACGGGCCGTCCATCTCGTTGCCGAGGCACCAGAGCTTCACGGCGTACGGCCTCTCGCGGCCGTTCGCGATGCGCAGGTCGGCCCACCGCGACCCGGCCTCGCCGTTGCAGTACTCGACCAGCGCTGCCGCCGCGGCGACCCCGCGGGTGCCCAGGTTGACGGCCATCATCGGCTCGATGCCCTCGCGCTCGGCCCACTGGAGGAACTCGTCGGTGCCGACCGTGTTGGGCTCGATGGTCCGCCAGGCGAGGTCGATGAACGGGAGGCGGTCGGGTCCGACGCCGTCCTCCCACACGTAGTTCGAGACGAAGTTGCCGCCCGGGTAGCGCACCATGCTCACGCCGAGCTCACGGGTCAGGTCCGCGACGTCCCGGCGGAAGCCGTGCTCGTCGGCCGACTCGTGCCCGGGCTCGTAGATCCCCGTGTAGACGGCGCGACCCAGGTGCTCGACGAACGAGCCGAACACGCGGCGGTCGATCTTGCCCACGCGGAAGTCGGGGTGCAGCAGGACGGTGGCGCGCTGGGACATCGGATCTCCTCTGTGCAACAACAGGTCCACCGCTTAGGCTACCTACCGACGGACAACGCTTTCCGCGTCTCCGTCGCGACGAGGCGACGACACACACCGAGGACACCCGTGAGCGACCAGAACCCCACCGCACCGCGTCCCGCATCGAGCAGCAGCACGTCCGCGAGCCCGGGCGTCATCCCCGAGTTCGCCCCCGCGCCCGTGGGTGGGCGGCTGCGCTACGCGGTCGCCGGAACAGGGCACCGGGCGGGCATGTACATCGGTGCGATCACGGGCGAGCACGCCGACGTCGCGTCGCTCGTCGCGCTGCTCGACACGAACCCGGGTCGCATGGCGCACTACGAGGCGGTCGTCTCGGACGCGCTGGGGCACCCCGCCGAGCTCCCGCAGTACGCGCCGGACGGGCTGGAGAAGATGATCGCCGAGCAGTCCGTCGACGTGGTCGTCGTGACCGCGCCCGACCACGCGCACGCGGAGCTGGTGGCGCGCGCGCTCGCGGCGGGTGCCGACGTGGTCGTCGAGAAGCCCCTCACCATCGACCGGCCCGGCTGCCGGCGGATCACGGGCGCGGTCCGCGAGACCGGCCGCGACGTCGTGATGACCTTCAACTACCGGTACGCGCCCCGGAACTCCTCGCTGCGCGAGGTCATCGCGTCGGGCGAGATCGGCGAGGTGACCAGCGTGCACTTCGAGTGGGCGCTCGACACCGTGCACGGCGCCGACTACTTCCGCCGCTGGCACCGCGACAAGAAGAACTCCGGCGGCCTCCTGGTGCACAAGGCGAGCCACCACTTCGACCTGGTCAACTGGTGGCTCGGCGACGTCCCGGCCCGCGTCTACGCCCGCGGCGGCCTGCGGTTCTACGGCGAGCGCAACGCCGCCGACCGCGGGCTGGGCGCACGCCCGGCACGCGGCACCGGCGTCGTCGGCGACCCGTTCACGCTGGACCTCAACGACGACCCGCGCCTCAAGTCGCTCTACCTCGACGCGGAGCAGCACGACGGCTACCTGCGGGACCAGGACGTCTTCGGTCCCGGCATCACCATCGAGGACAACATGGCGCTGCTCGTCGACTACCGGCGCGGCGCCACCCTGAGCTACTCGCTCAACGCGCACAGCCCCTGGGAGGGTTATCGGGTGACGGTCAACGGGACCGCGGGCCGAGCCGAGCTCGAGGTGGTCGAGCGCGGCGCGATCGAGCTCGACGAGGACGGCAACGCCCTGCTCGACCCGTCGGCCACCCCGACGTACGTCGGCGACTCCCTGCGTCCGGAGGGCGAGCGGCTGCTCGTGCAGAAGCACTGGGAGCGGGCCACGGAGTACGCGATCCCCGACGGCATCGGCGGTCACGGCGGCGGCGACGCGATCCTGCTCAAGGACGTGTTCCGACGCCACCTGCGCGTGTCCGACGACGCCCTCGGCCGCCCGGCGGGCTACCTCGACGGGCTGCGCGCCGTGGCGGTCGGCATCGCGGCCAACCAGTCGCTCGTCACGGGCCTCCCGGTGACGATCGCCGACCTGGACCTCGGTGCGGACCTGGCCCGATGACCGACCTCTCCGCGCTCCACGACGTCGGCCGGGCCGTCGACGTCGCTGTCGGCGGCACCACCCTCGCGCGCTACGTCTACGTCCCCACCGACGTGCAGCTGGAGAGCCCGCGCCCGTACCTGCACCCGGTCCGCACCCGCGGCGGCGACCTGGTCACCGCGTTCCGCCCGCACGACCACGTCTGGCACAAGGGCATCGCGTGGTCGCTGCCGGTGGTCGGCGAGCACAACTTCTGGGGCGGCCCCACGTACGTGCACGGGCAGGGGTACGTGCAGCTGGAGAACGACGGGTCGATGGACCACGTCGCGCTCACCTCGCTCGAGGTGTCCTCGGACCGGGTCGACGTCGCCCACACGCTCGCGTGGCACACGCAGGCGCGCGAGCACGTGGTCGACGAGCAGCGGTCGCTCGGCTTCGTCGTGCCCCCGTCGCGCGACGACTCCTGGGTGCTGACGTTCACGACCACGATGACCAACGTGTCGTCGGCCGACCTCACCATCGGCTCGCCGACGACGCGCGGCCGCGAGAACGCCGGCTACGGCGGGCTGTTCTGGCGCGGGCCTCGGTCGTTCACGGGCGGGACGCTGCTGGCCCCCGACTTCGCCGGCGGCGAGGAGATCCGCGGGAGCCGCGGACCGTGGATGGGGTTCGTCGGCCGGCACGACGAGACCGGCGGCGCGTCGACGGTCGTCATCGTCGACGGCACCGACAACCCGTCGCACCCGCCGCAGTGGTTCGCGCGGACCGAGCTGTTCGGCTGCCTCAACCCGGCGCCGTTCTTCTCGACCGAGGTGCCCTTCGCGCCGGGGGACTCGCTGACCTTCCGCTACGGGGTCGTGGTCGCCGACGGCGCGTCCAACGCCGCGACGGCCGCCGAGCTCGCCGCGCTGGGCGTGGACGTGCTGACGGCGTGAGGCTCGTCGGCGGGATGCTGGGCGCATGAGCGGACTTCCCGGCGGCGTCTCGGTCTCCCACCTGCGCGTCTACGACTGGCCCGCGTCCGACGGTGTGGGCCTGGCTGGCAGCGGGTCGCCGCACCTGCACGTCGCGTCGTCGGAGGCGTACGTCGTCCTGGGCGGGAGCGGCTCGGTGCAGACCCTCGGGCCGTCGGGGTTCGACGTGCACCCGCTGCGTCCGGGCTCGATCGTGTCGTTCGGCCCCGGGGTCGTGCACCGCGCCGTCAACGACGGTGACCTCGATGTGCTCGTGATCATGTCCAACGCCGGGCTGCCCGAGGCGGGCGACGCGGTCCTGACGTTCCCCGCGTCCGTGCTCGCCGACCCGGCCGCCTACCGCGCGGCGGCGACGCTGCCCGAGGGTGCCGACGACGAGCTCGCCGCGGCCGCCCGCCGCCGCCGCGACCTCGCGCTCGAGGGGTACGCCGAGCTGGGCGACGCGGTCGACCGCCTCGGCCCGACCGCCGCGCTCCAGCCGTTCCACGACGCCGCCGCGCGGCTCGTGCGGTCGCTGGTGCCGCACTGGCAGGACGTGTGGACCCGGACCGTCTACGCCGAGACGGAGTCGACCGCCGCCGCGCTCGAGGGGTTGATCCGAGGGGCCGCCCCGCACCTCGCCCGCGGGACCGTCTCGACCGTCGAGGCCGCGCCCGCCCCCCGGCGGTTCGGGATGTGCGGCCGGCTGCAGACCTGGCCGACGGCGGTCTGAGCGTCCGGCGCTGGTCGCGGTCCGTGGTGCGCCACCATAGGAACCCAGGCTGTCCGACGACGGAGGTTCGATGAGCGCGGAGCAACACTTCACTCGGGTCGACCGCTTCCTGCGCCACAAGGGAGCGGCCGAGGTGCTCTACGGGGCGCTGGTGTCGAGCGTGGTGCTCGCCGCCACGAGTGCCGGCGCCGACAGCGGCGACGTCGTCCTGGTCGCGACGGCGTTCGTCTCCGTGACCTACTGGCTCGCGCACGTCTACGCGGACGCGGTCGGCGGTCGCTTCGAGGACGTCGACCACAGCTCGGGGCACCGGCTCAAGCACGCGCTGCGCAACAACACCGGCGTGCTCCTCGGCAGCCTCCCCGTCCTCGCGGTCTTCGCGATCGGTCGGCTGCTCGGCATGAACGTCATCGACGCGGCGTTCCTCGCCCTCTGGTTCACGGTCGCGATGCTCGCCTCGGTCGCCGCGCTCGCCGCACACCGGGCGGGCGTCCGCGGGGCTGCCCTCGCGGGCGAGACGTTCCTCGCCGCGGGGTTCGGTCTACTGGTGATCGCCCTCAAGTACTTCTTCTCGCACTGACCTGCGCGCCGCCGGTCGCTCGGCGGCGAAGATCGCGATGCTGCGTCCCCACGACCGGGCGTGCTCGAGCTCGTCGGGGAGCAGCCCGCTGCTGCGCCCGCTCACCGTGAACGACTCGGGCGGCACCACCAGCCGCGCGCCCGCCCGGGTGAGCCGCTTCCCGATCGTGTGCGCTGCCGAGCCGGCGAGTCGACCGGCCAGGGCGGTGTCGAACACGGCCACCGACTGCCCCGCGACGCGGCCGACCAGCTCGTCGAGCCACTCCCGCACGCCGTCGCCCGGAGAGACCGTTCGGGCGCTCTGTTCGCGGGCCGTGTCCCTCGTGCGCGGCGTGGACAGGCCGCGCTGGTGGGTCGGCGCGCCGACGACGAGCAAGCCGGGCGGGTGGTCCAGTCGCGGAGGGCCGGCCACGCCGACCTCGCACACGGTCACCGGGACCCGGACCTCCGCGATGCCGGCGGCGACGGCCTCGGCGACCGCGGCGGTGCTGCCGTACATCGACTCGAACACCACGAGAGCACTCATGCGCTCACGATCCCGTTGCCGGCGGCCCGCGGCCCGGGTCCAACGTCCTGCTACTTGGCCTGGTCGTACGTGTCGACGACGGCCACGTTCAGCGCGAAGTCCACGGGCGTGTCCCCGAACAGCAGCCGCCCGGCCTCGACCGCGGACGCGCGCACGACCTCGGCCACGTCCTCCGCCACCGACGCGGGCGCGTGCACCATGACCTCGTCGTGCAGGAAGAACACCAGGTGCGGTCGGCCCTCCAGGGCCAGGAGCCGACGCCGCAGCGACGCCATCCAGCACAGCGCCCACTCGGCGGCGGTGCCCTGCACGATGAAGTTGCGCGTGAACCGGCCCCAGTCCCGGCCGTGCCGCCGGGCGGCCCGCACGTCCTCGGCGTCGGCGCCCTCGGCGGACGCGGCCCGCAGCTCGGCCTGGCGCGCGGCGTCCGGGGCGGGGGAGGTCCGGCCGAGCCACGTGGAGACCACGTCGCCGCGCTCGCCGGCGCGGGCCGCGGCCTCGACCATCGCGACCGCCCGCGGGTACGCCCTGGTCAGGCGCGGCATGAGGACCGCGGACGGGCCCGTGGTCGCGCCGTAGATCGCGCCGAGCATCGCGTACTTGGCCTCGGACCGGGTCTCGACGATGCCCGCGTCGACCACGCCCTGGTACAGGTCGGCGTGCCTGCCCGCCGCGGCCATGGCCCCGTCGCCCGACATCGCGGCGAGCACGCGCGGCTCCAGCTGCGCGGCGTCCGCGACCACCAGCGCCCAGCCCGGGTCGGCGCGCACCGCGGCCCGGATGCTCGCGGGCAGCTGCAGGGCGCCGCCCCCGCTGGTGGCCCACCGCCCGGTGACGACGCCGCCGGGCACGTAGTCGGGCCGGAACCGCCCGTCGTGCACCCACGCCTCCATCCACGCCCACCCGTTGGCGCTCAGCAGCCGCGACAGCTTCTTGTACGCGAGCAGGGGATCGCGGACGGGATGCTCGAGGGCCTTGATCTCGTACGTCCTCGTCGACTCGACGTCGCAGCCGGCGGCCCGCAGCCCGCGCAGGAGGTCGGGCTGCGAGTCGAGGTTGAGCGACGGCTGCCCGAGCGCCGCGCGGACCTCGTCGGCAAGCGCCTCGAGCTTGGCCGGCCGACCGCTGCGAGGACGCGGCCCGAGCAGATCGGTGAGCAGCGCGTCGTGCGCCTCGACGCTCCACGGCATGCCGTCGTGCTGCATCTCGGCGGCGATGAGCGCGCCGGTGGACTCGGCCGCGAGGAGCAGGCGCAGGCGGCCGGGCTCCACCGCGCCCGCGACGGCCGCGAGCTGGCGCCGGAGCTCGTCCAGCGGGTCGTCGGGAACCTCGGTGCGAGGCTCGTCGAACAGGCTGACCTCGACGGGCGCCGACGTGCGCGGCCCGTCCCACGGGCCCGGCCCGGCCGTCGCGAGCTCGGACGACTGCGAGTACACGCTCCGCCGCAGGATCGCGTGGCAGAGCCGCAGGTCGTGGCACCGCTCGACCCGGACGCCCGCGGCCAGCAGCGGCGGGTACCGGCGGGACGTGTCGTCCCAGACCCACCGCGGCCGGTCGGCCTCGCGCTCGCGGACGGCCGCCGCCAGGTCGTCGGCCGCGACGGGTTCCGACGCCTCCGGCGCTCCGTCGTCGGACAGCGACTGCAGCACGACGCCGTCGGGGCGCGACGGGTCGTCGGCGAGCAGCAGCAAGGGCACAGCTCATTGTCGCCGCCGGGTCCGACAGGGGACGGCTTCAGCTCGCGGCGCCGACCACGTGCCCGACCGTCTCGGGCTGGTCGAGGACCCGCAGCATCAGGTGGGCGACGTCGGCGCGCGAGATCGACCAGCCGCCCCGGACGTTCTGGTCGAGCGCGGTCCGGTACTCGCCGGTCAGGGCCTTGTCCGTCAGCTTCGGCGGGCGCGCGATCGTCCAGTCGAGCCCACTGCCCCTGACCACGTCCTCCATGGCCGCGAGGTCGGCGTAGTGGTCCTTGAACAGCACCTTCGGGATGCGGCTGACGAGGTGGCGCATGAAGAACCCGTCGCCGGCGTCGTGCTTCGGCGGGTGCGGGATCGCGGGGGAAGGCACGGTCCCGATCGGCGCCGCGCTGACGACCACGAGCCGCGCGGAGCCCGTCGCGCGCATGGCGTCGACGATCGCCCGCGTCCCTCGGGTCGCGATTCCCTCGTCGGCCTTCGTCCGAGCCCCGAGCCCCGAGAGGACGGCGTCGGCACCCGCGACAGCGTTCTGCAGCGCGGCCGTGTCCTGCGCCAGGTCGACGGTGACCACGCGGGCCGTCGTGCTCGGCAGCCTGCGCGGGTCGCGGACCACGGCGGTGACGTCGTGGCCGGCGGCGGTGGCCTGCTCGAGCAGCTGACGTCCGATGCCGCCGGTCGCGGCGATGATCGTGAGCTTCATGGGTGTGCTCCGGGTCTCGGTGTACGGTCTGTTCAGAGAACAAGAAGATATGGAGAACGTAACATATGAATGTCGAAGCGTCTGCCGACGACCGCCGCCGCAAGCGCCGCCTGGCCGTCTCCGTGCGCGAGTCGATGCGGGAGCTGAGCATCCAGCTGGCCCTCCTCAACCACCAGGTCGGCCAGCGGCTCGACATGCGCGACGTCGACCTCGACTGCCTCGACCTCATCAACCGCCACGGACCGCTGGGCGCGTCCGCGCTGGCCCGCCTGGCCGGCCTGCACCCCGCGACCATGACCGGCGTGCTCGACCGACTCGAGAAGGGCGGCTGGATCGTGCGCGAGCGCTCACCCGAGGACCGCCGCGCCATCGTCGTCCGCGCCGCGAAGGAGCGCGGAGCCGAGATCTACCAGCTGTACTCGGGCATGAACGGCTCGATGGAGAAGCTGCTCGATGACTACTCGGAGCAGGAGCTGTCGGTGATCGCGGACTTCCTCACCCGTGCCCGCGACGCGGGTGCCGTGGCGACCGAGGACCTCGTCCGCGACTGAGGGGTGCGACGCGTGTCGCGTTGCCGACCTGCGTCGTTCCGTCGGCCGGCGGTGCACGTCGACCCCGCTCAGATGTCCCCGGACGGCATCGCCGCCAGCTGCGTCAGGTAGGCCTCGACCTCGTCGGACCCCAGGGTCCCGATCCGGTCTTCTGCCGCCTCCAGCCCCCGGTTGCTCGCGGCGTCGATCTCCATGCAGTACGGGATGTCGTCGTAGCAGAGGGTGAGGAACGGGGCGTCGAAGTTCTTGGTCGACCGCGTGCTCCCCGAGAAGCTCGGGCCGAGGGAGTCGCCGCTCGGCCAGCGGTTGGGGTAGTACTCCGTGAATCCGTTGTAGTCCGCGATGTCGCGCCAGATCGCCGGTCCGTCGTCGATCGACGAGAAGCGGGCGATGAACACGTCGACGGCCTGGTCGGGCCAGTAGCAGTGCCAGGACTCCTGGGCCTCCGGGAAGTAGTCGTCACCGCGGAGGCGGTCGCAGTCGGCGACGACGACCTGGTTCGGGTCGAACGCCCACATCGCGCCGGTGAGGCCCTCGAGCGGGAGGCACGGGTCCGTCTCGATGTGGTTCCAGCACGTCGGCGTCTCGGGTGCGGCCTCGACGTGGTGGGAGACCGCGACTGCGGCCGCGATCGCTCCGGCGATGAGGAGCACGTTGCCGACAGCCGCGACCACGATGATCCAGGCGGTGCGGGGAGGGGCCGGCGCGTTCGTCACAGGGCTCTATCGGCCCGAGCCGGCTCGTCCTCAAGCCCCCAACCCACCGACCACGTCACCCTCGACGCTCGTGAACTCTCCGGCGAGCAGGGGCATCGCCTCGGCGATTGCGGCACGCGTGGCCGGGAGCTGCAGGGACGCCGCATGGTGCGCGGCCGACTCCCAGACCTCGGACACCGCGATGAGGTCCTCGTCGTCTGCCACGAGCGACACCACGTACGACCGGCAGCCGACCGAGGCGAGGCCCGAGACGTCGCGCAGCAGGATCTCCACCACGGCGGACCGCCGCCCGGGGAGGGTCCGCGTGGTCCCGGTGTACGAGTACGTCATCGCCGCGAGCTCCGCATCGCCGCCGTCACGGTGACCGCGGAGCCGTCGGGCGCCGTCCCCGCGGCGAGCGACGAGTACTCCGCCGACCCGACCGGATACACGGCCAGCCGCCCGTCGGCGTCGGCGTGGATGCCCCAGCCGTACCGCTTGCCCAGGTCGCTCGACCGCAGGCAGGCGTGCGGCGTGGAGTAGAACGCGGCCCACTCGTCGGCGGACGCGGCGTCGACGTCGTGCCGCGACGCCCAGACCCGGAAGATCACGTCCGACGAGCGCAGCTGATAGGGCGAGGAGGCGATCAGGTCGAAGGTCGCCGACGCGATGGTCGGGGCGTCGCCGCGGGGGACGGGCTCGACGGCGGTCGCGCGGTCGAGATCGGGCGCGACCGCGATGAACGTGGAGGTGTAGTCGACGTTCTCCATCCAGCCGACGCTAGCGCGAGCCTCCGACAACCCCGGGCGGCTCATCGGGAAGATCCACGGCCCCGCCTCGTCGGTCGCCATCGGCACCCGGGATCGCACGGGCTCGTAGCCGAGCGCCGAGTAGTACGCGACGTTGTCGGGCTTGGTCGTCTCGAGGTACGACGGCCCGCCGGCGGCGTCGACCAGCCCGAAGGCGGTCGCCATCAGGCGCTTCCCGCGGCCGGCGCGCTGCAGGTCCGGCCGCACCCCGAGCGCCTCGACGTACCAGGCGTCGGACGGCACGCCCGCCGAGGTCACGTCGCCGAAGCGGATGATCCCGACGCTGTGCTCACGGGTGTGCGCCGCGATCCGCACGATCCGGAACGCCTGGCGCCACCAGCGCAGCGCGGTCATCGGGTACGTCCCCGGTGGGTACAGCGCGATCGCGCCGGTCACCTCGCCGTCCAGCCGCGTGACGAACGCGTGCCCGTACCGCACCGAGTCCGACAGGGTCATGCGGTAGAGCGCGCGCAGCTCCCGCTCACGACGAGCGCGGACGGGAAACAGGTGCACGAACCCCGGGTCGTCGGCGAGCGCCGCCGCCAGGACCGCCGCAGCCTCGGCGATCCCGGACGGGAGGAGCGGCTCGACGGCATCGGGCGGCGGGGGCGCGGACATGTCGGGCATCCTCTAGGGGACATGCGTCCAGCTGCAACCCCGACGGGTGATGGACAGTGCCGTTGACCTGCAGGTTCAGGACCTCGCTAGTGCATCCTTCAACTTGATCCGGCCGCCGCTGCGCAGCACCGCGTTGGAGTAGACGCGGCCGGCGAACCAGACGAGCACGGGGATGAGGGCCAGCGACAGGCCGAGCGCGAGGGCGACCTCCCACGGCTCCACCTCGCCCAGCGCGATCCGCATCGGCATGAGCAGCGGCGCGCAGAACGGGATGTAGGACAGCCACACGACGATCGGGTTGGTCGGGTCCCACGGCGCGATGGACACGCCGATGATGTACGGGATCATCATCAGCGTCATGACCGGCGCGGTCACCGAGCCGACGTCCTCCTGCCGCGACACGAGCGCCGCGAGGGCACCCAGCGCCAGCGCGTACATCGTGAAGCCGATGACGAACCAGATCACCACCCACAGGGCCGTCACGCCCAGGTTGATCGAGCTGGTGTCGACGAGCCCGAGCGCGACGGCGGTCCCCGCGCCCGCGCCGACGACGAGCACCACCTGGGACAGGCCGATCACCCCGATGCCCAGCACCTTGCCGGCCATGAGCTGCCACGGCCGGACCGTCGCCAGCAGCAGCTCGACCACGCGGCTCGACTTCTCCTCGACGACGCCCTGCGCCACCAGCTGCCCCGCGGTCATCAGCGAGATGAACAGCAGGATCCCGGCGACGAACCCCGCGACGATCTGTCCGCCGTCGCGCTCCGGCTCGGGCTCGAGCGCGGTGACGTCGGGCGACGCCTGCGCGATCTCGCGGCCCACCTCGCCGGGGTCGCCCCCGAGGTCGGTGACCGCCGACGACAGGGCCTCCTGCTGCGCCAGCGACGCGAACGTCGGCGCGAGGGAGTCGGAGAGCTTGGTGTGCACGACGACCGTCAGCGGCTCCGTCGACGTCACCAGCGCGTCGATCGTCCCGTCCTTGAGCAGCGCCTCGCCGGCGGCCTGGTCGGACACGTCCTGCGTCTCGATCGTCGCGCCGGTCACCTTGCCGGTGGCCACGATCTGGTCGGTGATGCCCGCGGCGTCGGGCGTGACGCCGACGTGCTGCGTGGAGTCGCTCTTGCCGACGAGGTTGAGCAGCACCCCGCCCAGGACGACGGCGGCGACGAGCGCGATCGTCGTCCAGACGAAGGCCTTGGACCGGACGCGGGTGCTGATCTCGCGGCCCGCGATGAGCCGGACGGCAGCCCCGGAGGACAGCTCGACGATGGTCGGTCGGGGGCTCATGCGGACACCGCCTCACGCTCGGTCGCCTCGGCGTCCGTGCTGACCACGTGCCGGTAGAGCTCGGTGAGCGACGGCCGCAGCAGGCTGAACTCGCGGACCGCGCCGGCGGCCAGCGCCGCCTGCAGGATCGCCTGGTCGGCGTCGTCGGCAGCATGTCCCTGCACCTCGACCACCGACCGTGGCCCGTCCGTCGAGACCACGCGTGCCGACGGGACCGCCGACACCCACGCGGCCGCCGGCGCGCCGTCCACCACCCAGCGCCGGTGATCGGTCCGCCGCAGCTCCTCGATCCCGCCGAAGGCCACCATCGACCCGCTCTTGATGATGCCGACCCGGTCGCACAGAGCCTCGACCAGCTCGAGCTGGTGCGACGAGAAGAGGACGGGCACGCCCGCCGCGGCCTGGTCGCGCAGCACGCCGCTCATCACGTCGACGGCGACCGGGTCGAGGCCGGAGAACGGCTCGTCGAGCACGAGGATCTCGGGGAAGTGGATGAGCGCAGCGGCAAGCTGCACGCGCTGCTGGTTGCCGAGGGACAGCTTGAGGATCTCGTCGCCGCGCCGCTCCGCGATGCCCAGCACCTCGGTCCAGTGCTCCATCGCCTCCTTGGCGGACGAGGCCGAGAGCCCGTGCAGCCGTGCGAGGTAGGTCAGCTGGTCGCTGACCTTCATGCGCGGGTAGAGGCCGCGCTCCTCGGGCATGTACCCGATGCGGCGCCGCACGGCCAGGTCGACCGGCCTGCCGTCCCAGCGCACCTCGCCCGAGTCGGCCTCCAGCACGCCGAGCACGATCCGCATGGTCGTCGACTTGCCGGCCCCGTTCGAGCCGACGAAGCCGACGATCTCGCCCGCGCGGACCTCCATCGAGAGGTCGCGCAGCGCGCGGATGTCGCCGTAGGTCTTGTTGAGGGACTCCATCGTCAGTGCGCCCATGCGCTCGATCCAAACATGCCGCACCCACCCGGATCGACCCCATAGCAAGATGCAGTCATGCGATCCGCCGCTGTCTGGGGTGTCGGGTTGGTCCTGGCGCTCGCGGCCTGCTCCGGCGGTGCGGCGTCGGCACCGCCCACGTCAGCGCTCCCGACCCCGACCGCTTCGCCCGACCCGCTGGACGGGTGGACCCTCGAGCAGAAGATCGGCCAGATCGTCATGGTCGGCGTCAACCTCGCGGCGCCGCAGCAGGCGAGCATCGACGCCGTGACCGACTCGCACGTCGGCAACGTGTTCCTGCAGAACCGATCGGCGGCGGGCACGGAGTCCGTCCTCGACCTGGTCCACGAGCTCACCGACCAGGTCTCCGACGACACGACGCACGGCACCCCGCTGTTCGTCGGCGTCGACCAGGAGGGCGGCCAGGTGCAGACGCTCACGGGTCCCGGGTTCAGCACGATGCCCGCCGCGCTGACGCAGGGGTCGATGTCGGCCGCCGACCTGCAGGCTGCCGCCACGACGTGGGGTCAGGAGCTGGCCGCCGCGGGCGTGACCGTGAACCTCGCGCCCGTCGCCGACATCCCGACCGAGCAGGGGGCCGCGTCCAACGCCCCGATCGGCCACTACCAGCGCGAGTTCGGCTACGACCTGTCCACGGTCACCACGCACGCCGACGCGTTCGCCGCGGGAATGTCCGCCGCGGGCGTCGACACCGCCGTGAAGCACTTCCCCGGCCTGGGCCGCGTCACCGGCGACACCGACACGACGGCGAACGTCACCGACGACGTCACGAGCCCGTCGTCGAACCAGGTCGCGTCGTTCCAGCACGCCGTCGACCGCGAGACGCCTTTCGTCATGGTCTCGACGGCGATCTACGCCCTCATCGACCCGACCGCGCCGGCCGCGTTCTCGACACCCGTGGTCACCGACCTGCTGCGCGGCACCCTCGGCTTCGACGGGGTCGTCATCACGGACGACGTCTCCGCCGCGGAACAGGTCGCCGCCTGGAGCCCGGGCGACCGCGCAGTCGACGCGATCGAGGCCGGCTGCGACATCGTCCTGGCCTCCAAGGACCCGACCGTCCTGCCGGCGATGATTGCGGCCCTCACGCAGAAGGCGCAGGCCGACGACGCCTTCGCGGCGAAGGTCGACGCGGCGGTCCTGCGGGTCCTGGCCGCGAAGCACGCGCGCTGAGAACGTCACGTCGCCGTGAGAACGGCAGCTCACGGTGACGTCGTCGCGGGGAAGTGACGTTCTCGCGACGACGCCCGCCCGGTCCTGGACCTGGCGGGCGTCGTCGTCGGGCGGTCAGCCTTCGCGCACCACCGCGACCGCGCCGGGTGCGACGACGAGCGTGCCGCCGGCCACCGGCTCGTCGCGGAGCAGCTCGTGCCCGGCCGCGCTCACCTTGACCTCGTCGGTGGTGTGGTTGAGGACGAACAGCCAGGACCGTCCGTCGTCGGCGTGCCGGCGCACCAGCTCGACACCCTCCGGGGCGTCGCCGGGCGTCAGCCCCGCCTCCGCGATCAGCGCGTCGGTCACGCCCTGCACGCCGTCGGCGTCGAGCCGCGTCGCCAGGTACCAGGCGGCGCCGGCGCCGACCGGTCGGCGCGTCAGCGCGGGCCAGCCCGCGAGGTCGCCGTCGACGAACGTCCGCACCACCTCGGTGTCGGGGCCGACGTGGATCTGCTCGGACCAGACGTCCGCCGGGGAGCCGTCGTCCAGGGTCAGCACCTCGCCGTCCTGCAGCGCCCAGAGCTCCTCGGTCCGGACCCCGAGCAGCTCGCGGAATGCGCCCGGGTAGCCGCCGAGGCGGACGTGGTCGTGCTCGTCGGCGATGCCGGAGAAGTACGTGACCAGCACCGACGCCCCGTCGGCGGCGGCCTGCGCGATGTTCGCCGCGTCGTCGTCGGAGACCAGGTAGAGCGTCGGCACGACGACCAGCTCGTAGCGCGACAGGTCGGCCGACGGCCGCACGATGTCCACGGCGATGTTGCGCTGCCACAGCGCCCGGTAGTGCGCGAGCACGCGGTCCGGGTAGGTGACGGCCGTGGACGGGTGGCTGTCCAGCTCGGTGCCCCACCACGCCGGGTAGTCGAAGACGATCGCGGCCTGCGCGCGGACCCGGCTGCCCTCGACCTCGCCGAGCGCCCGCAGCGCCGACCCGAGCGCGACCGTGTTCCGCCACACCTCCGTGTCCGTGCCCGCGTGCGGCAGCATCGCCGAGTGGAACTTCTCCGCCCCCGCGGCCGACTGCCGCCACTGGAAGAACATCACCGCGTCGGCGCCGTGGGCCACGTGCGCCAGCGAGTGCCGGATCATCTCGCCCGGGCGCTTCGTGCGGTTGCGCGGCTGCCAGTTCACGGCGCTGGTCGAGTGCTCCATGAGCATCCACGGCTCGCCGCCGGCCACCCCGCGGGACAGGTCCGCGCTGAATGCCAGCTCGATGTGCGCGTCGGGGTCGTGGGCGCGCGTGTAGTGGTCGTTGGCGATGACATCGAGGTCGGCCGCCCACGAGAAGTAGTCCATCCACTTCGTGCCCGTGCTGAGCATGAGGTTGGTCGTCGTCGGGATGTTCGGCGTGACCTCGCGCAGCACGTCCCGGAGTGCCCGGTAGTGCACCAGCAGCTCGTCGGAGGAGAACCGCGCGAAGTCGAGCTGCTGCGTCGGGTTGGGGTACGTCGGCGCGCTGCGCGGGGGCAGCACCTCGTCGAAGTCGTCGTAGCGCTGCGACCAGAACGCCGTGCCCCAGGCGTCGTTGAGCGCCTCGACGGTGCCGTACCGGTCCGCGAGCCAGCGCCGGAACGCCGTCGCGGCGTCGTCGGAGAAGTCGTGCGGCACGTGGCAGCCCAGCTCGTTGTCGACGTGCCAGATCGCCAGCGCCGGGTGCTGCCCGTAGCGCTCCGCCATCGTCCGCGTCATCCGCAGCACGTACTCGCGGTACGCCGGCGACGAGACCCGGTACGCCTGCCGGCCCCCCGGGTGCAGCACCGTGCCGTCCGCCAGCACCGGCAGGAACTCCGGGTGCTTGCGCGTCAGCCACGGGGGCGGGCTCGCGGTGGCGGTGGCCAGCGTGACCTTGATGCCGGCGGCGTGGAGCCGGTCGAGGATGTCGTCCAGCCACCCGAACTCGTGCTCGCCCTCGCGCGGCTCCAGCTGCGCCCAGCTGAAGATCCCGACACTGACCAGCGTGACGCCGGCCTGCTGCATGAGCTCCACGTCCTCGATGCGCGTGGCCAGGGGCCACTGCTCGGGGTTGTAGTCGCCGCCGTACTGGATCATCGGGTCCTCGTCTGTCGTAGGTCTTCGACGCCGTGCAGGAAGCCGTCGCGCAGCTCGCTGCCCGGCGCCAGGTCGGCCTTGGTGACGGGCCGGCCGAGGGAGGCCGACGCGTAGATCGCGGTCACCAGCTCGAGCGACCGGTGCGGGTCCGACGCTACGGGCGGCAGGGGCTCGCCGGCGCGCAGGGCGTCGTAGACCGCGCGGAGCAGCGGCGTGTGGCCCGAGGGCTCGTCGTCGGCGGGCAGGGTCCAGGATGACGGGTTCTCCGGAGCCTCGCCGCCCGTGACCGAGGGGGCCGCGGTCAGGCGCCACGAGCGGGCGTCGTGCCCGTACAGGTGCTCGACCTCGACCGTGCCCAGCGTGGTGTCGACCCGCACGTAGCTGACCTGCCGCGGGGCCAGCGCCGTGGTCAGCACCGACACGATCGCGTCGTTGGCGAACCGGATCACGGCCGTGGACGTGTCCTCGGTCTCGAGGTCGCGGTCCAGGCGGAAGGCGCGGGCGTCGACCTCCGCCCACTCGCCGAGCAGGAACCCGAGCAGGTCGAGCTGGTGGATGCCGAGCCCGAGGAGCGGTCCGCCGCCCTCGGTCGCCCACTTCCCGCGCCACGGGACCGCGTAGTAGTCCTCCTGCTTGCGGTACCAGAGCGTGTGGCAGACGCCGACGAGCGGGCGGCCGAGCGTCCCGTCCGCGAGCAGCCTCTGCACGTGGCCGACGGCGGTGCCGGTGCGCTGCTGGAACACCACGGCGTACTCGCGGCCGACCTCGCGGGCGACCTCGAGCACGTCGTCCAGGTCCTTGAGGGAGAGCACCGGCGGCTTCTCGCAGACCACGTGCGCACCGGCCCGCAGCGCGGTGATCGCCTGGTCCTTGTGCAGTCCCGGAGGCGTGCACAGGTGCACGACGTCGACCGACTCGGTCCCCAGCAGCTGGTCCAGGCTGTCGTACCGGCCGGGCACGCCGAACTCGTCGGCGAACGCGTCCCGCACGGCCGGGTTGGGGTCGGCGACCGCGACGACCTCCGCGTGCGGGTCCGCCGCGAGAACCCCGGCGTGCGCGTGGGCGATGGCCCCGGTCCCGACGAGGGCGACCCTCAGCCGACCCTCCGACAACTCCGTCACGTCCGCTCCCTCGCGTCGTCCACTACCGTGCCCGGCAACGGTAAGCGCTTGCCTATCGATCCGTCCACGCGCGCCGCCCCCGCCCGGCACCGCGAGGTCGCGAGTTCGGGACGAAGTCGCGAGCTGCAACGCACGACATCGTCCGAAACTCACGACCTCGCGGCCGTTGACCGGCCGTTGTCGGCGCGACCAGCTCGCTCAGCGTCGACCGGCCGCGCGCGTCAGGCCGACGGGTCCGACGAGCCGCGGACCACCAGCTCCGGCTGGAACTGGACCCGCTGATGCTGGAAGGACGCGCCCTCCGACCGCTGCCGCAGGAGCAGGTCGGCGGCGGTCCAGCCCAGCTGGTGGGTGGGCTGGCGGACGGAGGTGAGCGGCACGGTGAGCATCGACGCGAACACGACGTCGTCGTAGCCGACCACCGCCATCTCGCCGGGGATCGCGACACCGTGGGCCCGCAGCGCGCGCAGAGCGCCCAGCGCGGTGAGGTCGTTGACGCAGAACAGGGCCGTCGGGCGCTCGCCGTCCAGTCCGAACAGCTCGTCGATCCCGGCCTCGCCGCCGTCGGCGTTGAGCGAGCCGATCGTGATCTCGACGAGGGCCTCCGCGGGGTCGAGCCCGGCGGTCGCGAGCGCCTCGAGCACGCCGGCGCGGCGGTCGTGGCACTGCTTGATGGTCAGCGGCCCGTTGATGAACGCGATGCGGGTGTGACCGAGAGCGATGAGGTGCTCGACGGCCAGGGCGCCGCCGCGGACGTCGTCGACGGCGACCGACGAGATGTCGTCGACCGGGGAGGTGGTGTCGAGCAGGACGACGTCGATGCCGCGGTCGCGCAGGGCCAGCAGCCCGTCGAGCGAGCCGGCGGACGGCGTGACCATGACGCCCTGCACGCCGTGCTCCTCGAAGAGCCGGAGGTACCGGGCCTCGCGCTCGGGGTCCTCGTCGGAGGACGACAGCATGAGCGTGTACTCGTCGGCGGCCAGCCGGTCCTCGACGCCGCGCGCGACCTCGGTGAAGAACGGGTTGGCGATGTCGAGGACGATCGCACCGACGGTCTGGATGGTCCCGGCGCGCAGCTGCCGCGCGGAAGCGTTGCGGACGAACTGCAGCTCCTCGATGGCCACGAGCACGCGGTCGCGCGTGGAGTCGCTGACCTGGTCGGGGCGGTTGAGCACGTTCGAGACCGTGCCGACGGACACGCCTGCCCGCCTGGCGACGTCCGTGATGGACGGACGGCGGTCCGCGCGTCCCCGTGTCGTCGTCGACATCGACCGTCGTCCTCTCCGTCACGCACTCGATCGACCGGCGGCCGCAGGCGACCGGCGCGTCGGGCCTCGGCCGCACTGCGTCCGCCCGATGCTAGTTGTCCCTGCGGCGGCCATGGCGCAGGACACGTGCTCACGGTAGTGAATCGATTCACCACGCACAAGACCGAGCAATGCGAACCCGTGGGGGCCAGAGGTGCGGACCGGGGTCTGGAGCTTCCGATTATTACGATTCAAACAGTCCGTTGACGGCCGGCCGAACAAGGGCCTAAGGTCCGTTTTACCCGATTGAATCGTTTTAACCTTCTCGACACCGTCGTCGGAACGGAGACGCTGCATGGTGGTCGCTGGCAGCGTCCCGGCGCTCGAGCTGGCCGGTGTGGCCAAGTCGTTCGGCCCCGTCGTCGCCCTGCGCTCCGGCTCGCTCACCGTGCACCCGGGCTCGATCCACGCCCTCGTCGGCGAGAACGGCGCGGGCAAGTCGACGATCGTCAAGATCATGTCCGGCCTGTACCGCCGGGACGCGGGAGTGTTCCGCCTGAACGGCGAGGACGTCGACTTCACGTCCACGGCCGAGGCGAAGGCCGCCGGCGTCGCGGTCATCTACCAGGAGCCGACGCTCTTTCCGGACCTCAGCGTCATGGAGAACATCTTCATGGGCCGTCAACCGCTGCGGTCCGGGCGCCGGATCGACCGGCGGTCCATGCGGGCGCGGTCGGCCGAGCTGTTCGCGCGGCTCGGCGTCCACCTCGACCCCCTCCGCCCGGCCGAGGGTCTGTCGATCGCCGACCAGCAGATCATCGAGATCGCCAAGGCCATCTCGCTGGACGCCAACGTGCTGGTGATGGACGAGCCGACGGCCGCGCTCTCGGGCGTCGAGGTCCGGCGGCTGTTCCAGGTGGCGCGCAGCCTCCGCGACGAGGGCCGGGCGCTGGTCTTCATCTCCCACCGGTTCGACGAGGTCTTCGAGCTGTGCGACACCGTCACCGTGCTGCGCGACGGCGAGTACATCGCGACGTCCGCCATCGCCGACACGTCGGTGAACGAGATCGTCACGCAGATGGTCGGACGCCAGGTGGACGACCTCTTTCCCAAGGTGCCGGCGCAGATCGGCGACGTGGCTCTGGAGGTGCGCGGCCTGCAGCGCTCCGGGGTGTTCCACGACGTCTCGTTCGAGGTGCGCTCCGGCGAGATCGTCGCCCTGGCCGGGCTCGTCGGTGCGGGCCGCAGTGAGATCGCCCGCGCGGTCTTCGGGGTCGACCGGTACGACGCCGGCACCGTGGAGCTGCACGGGAGGCCGGTGGTGCCGGGTCGTCCCCGCGCCGCCGTCGCGGCGGGCATGGCGCTGATCCCGGAGGATCGCCGCCAGCAGGGCCTCGTCACCGAGTCCACCGTGGCGAAGAACGTCACGGCGGTGATCCGGTCGCGGATCTCCCGCTACGGGCTGCTGACCACGGGTCGGGAGAGCGCGGCGGCCGGCCCGTGGGCCTCGCGTCTGGAGGTCAAGACGAATGCGCTCGACATGACCGGGAGCACGATGAGCGGCGGCAACCAGCAGAAGGTCGTCATTGCGAAGTGGCTGGCCACCGAGCCGACGCTCCTCATCATCGACGAGCCGACGCGCGGGATCGACGTCGGGACGAAGGCCGAGGTCCACCGGCTGCTCTCCGAGCTGGCCGGGCGGGGCATGGCGATCCTGATGATCTCCTCCGAGCTCCCCGAGGTGCTCGGCATGGCCGACCGCGTGCTCGTCGTCGCCGAGGGTCGCATCACCGCTGACCTCCCCCGCGCCGACGCCACCCCGGAAGCCGTCATGCACGCGGCGACCGCGACCCTGGAGCACCAGTCGTGACCGAGCTCCTGGTCGAGCCCAGCCAGCTCTCGCCCGCGAGGCGGGCGGCGCGCACGGTGCTGCGCTCGCGCGAGCTCGCGATCGCGATCGTGCTGGTGGTGGTGATCGCGGCGGCGACGATCAAGACGAACACGTTCCTGTTCAGCCCGAACAGCTGGCGCGACCTCCTGGTGACGCCGTCGATCCTGATCCTGCTGGCGGTCGGGCAGGCCGTCGTCATCATCACGCGAAACGTCGACCTGTCCGTCGGGTCGGTCCTGGCGTTGACCGCGTACCTGTCCGGCCGGATCTTCGTCGCCAACCCGTCGATCCCCATCATCGTCGTGTTCCTGATCGCGATGGCCGCCGGCGCGGGGCTCGGCCTGATCAACGGCGTGCTGGTCGCGTTCGGCAAGGTCCCCGCTCTCGTGATCACGCTGGGCACGCTCTACATCTACCGGGGCATCGTGCTGAGCTGGGCGGGCAGCAACCGGGTGAACGCGTCCGACCTGCCTGACGCCTTCCTCGCCCTGGGCACCAAGACGCTCGCGACGATCCCCGTCCTGACGATGATCTCGATCGTCTTCCTCGTCGTGGTCGGCTACTACCTGTACACCGCGCGCGGTGGGCGTGAGCTGTACGCGATCGGGTCGGAACCGGCTGCGGCCGTGCTGTTCGGCCTGCCCGTGCGCCGCCGGGTGATCGGCGCGTTCGTCCTGTGCGGCTCGCTGGCCGGCGTGGCCGGGGTCGTCTACGCGGCCCGATACGGGACCATCAGCTCCGGCGCCGGGGTTGGGATCGAGCTGCAGGCGGTCGCGGCCGCGGTCATCGGCGGCGTGGCGATCTTCGGTGGCAGCGGCACCGTGTGGGGTGCCGCCCTCGGAGCGGTGCTCCTGGTCACCATCAACCGAGCCCTGCCGATCCTCGGGATCCCGGACTTCTGGCAGCAGGCCGTCGTCGGCGTCCTGATCATCGGCGCGATCGTCCTCGACCGGGTGCTCGCCAGGCGCAACGCCCGCAGGCTCGTCGAAGCGAGGGATGCCTGATGGCTCGCAGCTACCCCGCTCACGCCAGGCCGCTGTGGCAGCGGGCCCTGCTCACCCGGGAGATGGCGATGATCGCCCTCCTCGTGGTGGTCGTCCTCTACTCGCTGCGGAACGTGCCCAACTTCGGCAACCCGCTGACCCTGCCGTACCTGGTGCTCGACACCGCGCCCATCCTGCTCATCGCGCTCCCGATGACGCTGGTGATCGTGACCGGCGAGATCGACCTCTCGGTGGCGAGCGTGGTCGGGCTGAGCAGCGTCACCCTGGGCGTGCTGACCGAGGCGGGATTCTCGGTGCCCGCGGCAGCGACCGTCTCGCTCGCGGTCGGCGTCGTGTGCGGCCTGCTCAACGGGTTCCTGGTCGCCTACGTCGGGCTGCCCTCGCTGGCCGTCACGATCGGCACGCTCGCGCTGTACCGCGGCATCGCCGTCGGGCTGCTCGGCACCAAGGCCGTGACCGACTTCCCCGAGCGGTGGACCGACCTGGCCACCGCACGCATCGGCGGCAGCCAGTTCCCCGTGGTCGTCATCCCGATCGTCGTGCTCGCCGCGGTGTTCATCGTCCTGCTGCACTTCACGCCCTTCGGGCGCGGTGTGTACGACATCGGTCTGAGCGCGGACACCGCCCACTTCTCGGGCGTCCCCGTCGCGCGCACCAAGCTCATCCTGTTCGTCCTGGCATCGACGGTCGCGGCGTTCGCCGGCGTCTTCTTCACGCTGCGCTACGGCAGTGCGCGCGGCGACAACGCGACGGGCATGGAGCTCCAGGTCGTGGCTGCGGTCCTGCTGGGTGGCGTCTCGATCTTCGGCGGCCGCGGTGCGCTCCACGGCGTGCTCGCCGGCGTCCTGCTCATCGGCGTCATCTCCAGCGCCCTGCGGCTCGAGAGCGTGACGGTCAACGTCATCAACATCATCATCGGCGCCCTGCTGGTCGTGTCGGTGATCTCCACGAGCGTCGTCGGATGGTTCGTCCGACGACGACAGCGCCCCGCGAAGGCACCGTCCACCCCCGCGACACCCACGGCCGGACGCCCCAGCCCGGCCTGACCGACCATGTACCCGCCCAGGAAGGAAGAACGATGAAGTTCACCACGAAGCGGCCCGCAGCTCTCGCCGCACTGGCTGTGACGATCGCCCTCACGATTGCCGGGTGCTCCGGCGACAGCGGGGGCAGCGGCGACGGCTCGACCGACGCCAGCAGCGGAGGCGGCGGCGGCGACGTCTCCGTCGTCATGCTCCCGAAGAACCTGGGCAACCCCTACTTCGACACGAGCACCAAGGGCGCCAAGGCGGCGACCGAGGAGTTCGGCGGCACGTTCTCAGAGGTCGGCCCGGACACCGGGTCGCCTGACGCGCAGGTGCCGTTCATCAACACCGCGGCGCAGCAGGGCACCAAGGCGCTGATCGTGTCGGCCAACGACCCGAAGGCGATCTGCGACGCCCTCGACGAGGCGCGCCAGGCCGGAACCAAGGTGGTCACCTTCGACTCGGACACGGACGCGTCCTGCCGTGACCTGTTCATCAACCAGGCGACGGCCGAGGGCATCGCGAAGGTCCAGATCGACATGGTGGCCGACCAGATCGGTGACGCCGGGGAGATCGCGATCCTGTCGGCCAGCGCGAACGCCACGAACCAGAACTCGTGGATCGAGATGATGAAGAAGGACCTGGCCGACAACCACCCGAACATCACGCTCGTCGACACCGTCTACGGCGACGACGACGACCAGACGTCGTTCGACAAGACCGCCGCACTCCTGCAGTCGCACCCGGACCTCAAGGCCATCATCGCGCCGACGACGGTCGGCATCGCGGCCGCGGCCCGCTACATCTCGACGTCCGACTACAAGGGCAAGGTCGCGGTGACCGGGCTCGGCACGCCGAACCAGATGCGCGAGTACGTCGAGGACGGCACGGTCACGGAGTTCGCCCTGTGGAACCCGGAGGACCTCGGGTTCCTCGCGGCCTACGCGGCGGACGCCCTGGTCAAGGGCGACATCACCGGCAAGGAGGGTGACACCTTCACCGCCGGCAAGCTCGGCGACTTCACGGTGGGCGCCGACGCCACGGTGCTGCTCGGCGAGCCGTACAAGTTCAACAAGGACAACATCGGCGACTTCGACTTCTGAGGTCGGGCGCAAGGGGCCGGGTGCGCGTGCGCACCCGGCCCCTTGACAGGTCGGCCAGCGCTTACCTAGGCTGCATGAATCGTTTCAAAGACGATTCGAGAAAGGCGTCGCATGACCCGCGTGTGCTTCATCTCCCGCGTCCGGCCCGACCGGCTGGACGAGTACCGGTCCCGGCACGCCGCCGTGTGGCCCGAGATGCTCGAGGCGCTGCGCGACACCGGCTGGCGCGACTACTCGCTGTTCCTCGCCGACGACGGCCTGCTCGTCGGCTACCTCGAGACCGACGACTACGCCGCCGCCCAGGAGGCCATGACCCGCACCGCGGTGAACCCGCGCTGGCAGGCCGAGATGAGCGACTTCTTCGTCGACGACGGCAATCCCGACGAGGGCTTCCGGGTCCTCGACGAGGTGTTCCACCTGGAGGACCAGCTGCTCGCGGCCGGCCTCCCGACCCATGCACAGGAGCTCCGCGCATGACCATCACTGACGTCCTGGCCCAGCAGACGATCGAGCTCCCCTCGTGGGCGTTCGGCAACTCGGGCACCCGGTTCAAGGTGTTCGCCCAGCAGGGCGTGCCCCGCGACCCCTACGAGAAGATCGCGGACGCCGCGCAGGTGCACCGCTACACGGGCGTCGCCCCGCGGGTCAGCCTGCACATCCCGTGGGACCTGGTCGACGACTACGACGACCTCGCGGCGCACGCGGAGCGGCTCGGCGTCAGCATCGGGGCGATCAACTCGAACCTGTTCCAGGACGACGACTACATGCTGGGCTCGCTCACGCACCCGTCCGCGGCGGTGCGCAAGAAGGCGGTCGCCCACCACCTGCAGTGCATCGACGTCATGCGCGCCACCGGGTCCACGGACCTCAAGCTCTGGCTGCCGGACGGTCTGAACTACCCCGGCCAGGACTCGTTGCGCGCCCGGCAGGACCGGCTCGCGGACTCCCTGGCGGAGATCTACGCGGCGCTCGACCCGAACCACCGGCTGATCCTCGAGTACAAGTTCTTCGAGCCGGCTTTCTACTCGATGGACATCCCCGACTGGGGCACGTCGCTCCTGCACTGCCTCGCGCTGGGCGACCGGGCGTTCGTCGTGCTGGACACCGGGCACCACGCGCCGGGCACCAACATCGAGTTCATCGTCGCCCAGCTGCTGCGCGCCGGTCGGCTCGGCGCGTTCGACTTCAACTCGCGGTTCTACGCGGACGACGACCTCATGGTCGGCTCGGCGGACCCGTTCCAGCTGTTCCGGATCATGCACGAGATCGTGCAGTCGGGTGCCCTGGCACCGACGAGCGGCGTGAACTTCATGCTCGACCAGTGCCACAACATCGAGCCGAAGATCCCGGGGCAGATCCGCTCGGTCATGAACGTGCAGGAGGCGACGGCGAAGGCGCTGCTGGTCGACGCCGATGCGCTGCTCGCGGCGCAGACGGCGGGGGACGTCCTGGGCGCGAACGGCCTGGTGATGGACGCGTACAACACCGACGTCCGGCCGCTGCTCGCGCAGCTGCGGGAGTCGCAGGGCCTCGACCCCGACCCGATCGGGGCGTACAAGGCGTCGGGCTACGCGGAGAAGATCGTCGCCGAGCGGGTCGGCGGCACGCAGGCGGGATGGGGAGCATGAGCACGGTCGCAGACGAGCTGGTCGCACGGTCGAACCGCCTGGGGGCGGACCCGCGCACGACGAACTACGCCGGCGGGAACACCTCCGCCAAGGGCACGGCGACGGACCCGGTCACGGGCTCGGACGTCGAGCTGCTGTGGGTCAAGGGCTCCGGCGGCGACCTGGGCACCCTGACGCAGAAGAACCTCGCGGTGCTGCGCCTGGACCGGCTGCGCGCGCTGGTCGACGTGTACCCGGGGGTGGAGCGCGAGGACGAGATGGTCGCCGCGTTGGACTACTGCCTGCACGGCAAGGGCGGTGCCGCGCCGTCGATCGACACCGCGATGCACGCGCTGGTCGACGCCGCGCACGTGGACCACCTGCACCCCGACTCGGGCATCGCGTTCGCGACCGCCGCCGACGGCGAGGCCCTGACGCAGGAGGTCTTCGGCGACTCGGTCGTCTGGGTGCCCTGGCGCCGGCCCGGGTTCCAGCTGGGGCTGGACATCGCGGAGATCAAGGCCAAGAACCCGCAGGCGATCGGCTGCATCCTGGGCGGCCACGGGATCACCGCGTGGGGCGACACGTCCGATCAGGCGGAGGAGCGCTCGCTGCACATCGTGCGCACCGCGGAAGAGTTCATCGCCTCGAAGCTCGCGTCGGGTCCGCACCCGTTCGGGTCCGTGGTGGCCGAGGCCCTTCCCGACGACGAGCGCCGCGCCCGCGCGGCCGCGCTCGCGCCGGTGATCCGCGGCCTGGCGTCGACGGACCGGCCGCAGGTCGGCCACTACACCGCCTCGGACGTCGTGCTCGACTTCGTGTCCCGCGCGGAGCTGCCGCGCCTGGCCGAGCTCGGCACGAGCTGCCCGGACCACTTCCTGCGCACCAAGGTCAAGCCGCTCGTGGTGGACCTGCCGGCGGACGCCCCGCTGGAGGACGTCGTCGGCCGGCTCAAGGAGCTCCACGCGCTGTACCGGGCCGACTACCAGGGCTACTACGACCGCAACGCGACGCCGGACAGCCCGGCGATCCGCGGCGCCGACCCGGCGATCGTGCTGGTCCCGGGCGTGGGGATGTTCTCGTTCGGCAAGGACAAGCAGACCGCGCGCGTGGCCGGCGAGTTCTACGTCAACGCGATCAACGTGATGCGCGGCGCCGAGGCGATCAGCACCTACGTGCCGATCGACGAGGCCGAGAAGTTCCGCATCGAGTACTGGGCGCTGGAGGAGGCCAAGCTGCAGCGCATGCCGGCGCCGAAGCCGCTGGCCACGCGCGTCGCGCTGGTGACGGGCGCCGGGTCGGGCATCGGGCGCGCGATCGCCGAGCGGCTCGCCGCCGAGGGTGCCTGCGTCGTGATCGCGGACCTCAACCTCGAGGGCGCTTCCGAGGTCGCCGCGTCGCTCGGCGGGCCCGACGTGGCCGTCGCGGTGCGGGCCGACGTGACGTCGGAGGCCGAGGTGGCCGACCTGATCGCGGCCACGTCGCTCGCGTTCGGCGGCATCGACCTCGTCGTCAACAACGCGGGGCTGTCGATCTCCAAGCCGCTGCTGGAGACCACGGCGAAGGACTGGGACCTGCAGCACGACGTCATGGCGCGGGGCTCGTTCCTGGTCGCCCGCGAGGCCGCGCGGGCGATGATCGCGCAGGACATGGGCGGCGACATCGTCTACATCGCGTCGAAGAACTCCCTGTTCGCCGGCCCGAACAACATCGCGTACTCGGCGACCAAGGCCGACCAGGCCCACCAGGTCCGGCTGCTCGCTGCCGAGCTCGGGGCGTTCGGCATCCGGGTCAACGGGGTCAACCCCGACGGCGTCGTGCGCGGCTCGGGCATCTTCGCCGGCGGCTGGGGCGCCCAGCGCGCGGCCACCTACGGCGTGCCCGAGTCCGAGCTGGGCGCGTACTACGCCCAGCGCACGCTGCTCAAGCGCGAGGTGCTCCCGGAGCACGTCGCCGCGGCGGTGTTCGCGCTGACCGGCCCGGACCTGGTGCAGACCACCGGCCTGCACGTCCCGGTCGACTCCGGCGTGGCAGCGGCCTTCCTGCGATGAGCCCCGAGAACGTCACCTCACCGCGAGAACGGCACTACGAGGTGCCGTTCTCGCGGCGATCTGCCGTTCTCGGCCGTGACGGGGTCAGATGAGCGCGTTCGCTGCCGTCGACCTCGGGGCGTCGTCGGGCCGGGTCATCGTCGGGACCGTCGCCGACGACCGCGTCAGCCTCCACGAGGTCAACCGGTTCCCCAACAGGCCGGTGCGCGTGGGCGGCTCGTTGCACTGGGACGTGCTCGGGCTCTACCGGGGGATCCTCGACGGGCTGCGCGCCGCGACGCGCGAGGTCGGCGCGCTCGACGGCGTCGGCATCGACTCGTGGGCGGTCGACTACGGGCTGCTCGACGCCGACGGCGCCCTGCTCGGGAGCCCGTTCCACTACCGGGACGTCCGCACCGACGGGGTCGCGGACAAGGTCTTCGCGACGATCCCGGCCGCCGAGCTGTACGCGCGCACGGGGCTGCAGGTGCAGCCGTTCAACACGCTGTTCCAGCTGGTCGCCGCGCAGGGGACCGCCGCCCTGGGCGCGGCCCGGCGCGCGCTGCTGATCCCCGACCTGCTCGGGTACTGGCTCACCGGCGTCCAGGTGGCCGAGGTGACCAACGCGTCGACCACCGGCCTGCTCGACGCGACCACGCGCGCCTGGGCGACGGACCTCGCGGACCGGCTCGGCATCGACACCGGCCTCCTGCCGCCGCTGCGCGACGCCGGCGCGCTGCTCGGTCACGTGCGCGAGGACGTCGGGCTGCTCGGGTCGGTGCCGGTCTGGACCGTGGGGTCGCACGACACGGCGTCGGCCGTCGTCGCGGTCCCGGCCACCGCCGACGACTTCGCCTACATCTCCTGCGGCACGTGGTCCCTGGTCGGCCTCGAGCTGGACCGCCCGGTGCTGACCGACGAGAGCCGCGCCGCCAACTTCACCAACGAGGCGGGCATCGACGGCACGGTCCGGTACCTGCGCAACGTCATGGGCCTCTGGGTGCTCCAGGAGTCGATCCGGACCTGGAACGAGGCCGGCCTGCCCGCCGACCTGCCCGACCTGCTCGCCGCCGCGGCCCGGGTCCCCGCCCTGACGACGGTCGTCGACATCGACGGGCCGTCGTTCCTGCCGCCCGGCGACATGCCCGCGCGCATCGCCGCGGAGGCCGTGCGGACCGGGCAGACGCCCCCGCAGTCGCAGGCCGAGACCGTGCGCTGCATCCTCGACTCGCTCGCCCTGGCGTACCGCGGGGCGGTCCGGCAGGCGTCGGCGCTCGCCGGCAGGCCGGTCTCCGTGGTGCACGTCGTCGGCGGAGGCGTGCGCAACGAGCTGCTGTGCCAGCTCACCGCCGACGCGACCGGGCTGCCGGTGGTGGCCGGGCCGGTCGAGGGCGCCGCGCTCGGGAACGTGCTGGTCCAGGCGCGCGCGGCCGGGGCGCTGTCCGGGGGGTTGGCGGAGCTGCGGGCGGTCGGCGCGCGCGGTCTCGGGCTGCGGCGGTACGAGCCCGGCGCGACGGGTGGACCGACCGACCGGCAGTGGGACACAGCGGCCTCGCGGGTGGGACGGGACGAAGGTCCGTAGGAGGCGCGGCGCGCGGTTCCTAGCGTGGGAGACGAGGCCCCTCGATGGCGTCGGGCCCAGTCCCGAAGGAGTCGTCATGCGCACCGTCGTCGTCACCGGATCGGCATCGGGCATCGGGCTCGCGACCGCGGAGATCCTGCGCGACCGCGGGGACCGCGTCATCGGCGTGGACCTCCACGACGCCGACGTCACGGTGGACCTCACCACGGCCGAGGGCCGGGCGTCCATGGTCGCGCAGGTCAGGGAGCTCAGCGGCGGGACCATCGACGCGGTCGTCGCCAACGCCGGCCTCGCCCTGCCGGTCCCGGCCACCGTCGCCGTCAACTACTTCGGCGCGCTGGCCACCCTCGAGGGCCTCCGGCCGCTGCTGCTCGGCTCCGACGCGCCCCGAGCCGCATTGACCAGCTCGATGGCGAGCCTCATGCCGCACGACGAGCTGCTGGTGGACGCCGCGCTGGCCGGCGACGAGCAGAAGGCCATGGTCCGGGCGCAGGAGATGGTGGACGCGGGCCATGGCGACCTGATCTACGCGTCGAGCAAGGTCGCGCTCAGCCGGTGGATGCGTCGGACCGCGGCGACGCCGGCCTGGGCCGCCGCGGGCATCCCGCTGAACGGGATCGGTCCGGGGATCGTCGAGACGCCGATGACGGCCGACCTGCTCGCGACCGACGAGCAGCGTGCCGCGATGGCGGACGTGGTGCCGATGCCGCTCAACGGCTACATGCAGCCCGAGGTGCCGGCCCGGCTGCTGGTGTGGCTGGTGAGCGAGGAGAACTCGCACCTGTGCGGGCAGCTCGTCTTCGTCGACGGCGGCTCCGACGCGGTGATCCGCGGCGACAGCACCTGGTGAGCGTGAGACCGACGCGCGGGGCCGCTGCGGACGGGTCCGCGCGCCGGTCGGGCCATCGTCCAGCCGGAGCTCCCGTCGGCGCGGGGACCAAGGTCCCGCGCCCGGGGGCGCCGATCACGCCACCATGGGGTGAAACGATTCATCCAGATCGAGAGGTGTCGGCCATGCTGCAGTCCCACCGCACCGCGCGAGCGACCCCGCAGGTGCGCGACGAGATCCTCTACTACTGCCGCGAGTCCGTCCGGGCCGGTCTGAACTTCAACACCCAGGGCAACATCAGCGTCCGCCTGGGCGACGACGCCGTCGTGATCACGCCGTCGGGCGTGCGGTACGACCGGATGACCCCGGACGACCTGGTGGTGGTCGACCTCGACGGCAGCGTCCTGTCCGGAAGCCTGCTGCCGTCGACCGAGCTGCCCGTGCACCTCGCGCACTATCGCCGGCGTCCCGAGGTCCGGGCGATCGTGCACACCGAGTCGACCTTCGTGAACGTGCTCGGGGTCCTCGGCCGGACCATCGACCCGGTGCTGCTCAACATGGTGCTGTACGCCAAGGGGCCGGTCCCCGTCATGCCCTTCGAGTTCTCCACGCACGCGGAGTTCGGCCGGCGGAGCGCCGAGCTCATGGGCGACCACGTCGACGCGGTCGTCTGGGCGAACCACGGGCTGCTGGCCGTCGGCACGACGCTCGAGCGGGCGTTCAAGGTGGCCGTCGCGGTCGAGGAGAACGCCGAGGTGCTGCACCACGCGAGCCTCGCCGGCGTCCCGAACGTCCTCGTCTACGACCGCATCGTGGTCCCCGAGGGCGCGCGGCTGCCGTAGGTCAGCCCAGCGTCGCGGCGACGACGAGCAGGACCGGCACGCACAGCACGGTCGTCACGAGGCCGGCGTCGCGGGCGAGGGCCTCGCCGTGCCGGTACTGCATCGCGTAGACGAGGACGTTCTGGGCAGTCGGCAGGGCGGCCATCGCGACCACGGCGAGCAGCGCGTGCGGAGGCAGGTGGAGCGCCGTGCCCAGACCCCACGCGAGGACCGGGTGCGCGACCGTGCGCAGGCCGACGGCGAGCGCGAGGTCGGGTCGGGGCGCGGCGGAGTCGATGGTGCGGGGGACGGCGAGCGACATCCCGAACGTCAGCAGCGCGAGCGGGGCGGCTGCCGCGCCGACCAGCCGGAACGGCTCGAACACCGCATCGGGCAGGTGCCACGGGAGCGCCGCGAGCACGAGCCCGACCAGGGTCGCGACGATGATCGGGTTGCTCAGCGTGCGCCGCGCGACTGCGCCGACGCGCATCGGCCCGCTGCGCGCGTCGAGGACGGCGAACGCCACGGGGGCGAGCACGAGCAGCTGGAACAGCAGGGTCGGCACCACCGCGACGGCGTCGCCGAGCAGGTAGACGGCGAGCGGGAGCCCGAGGTTGCCGGCGTTGACGTAGGACGACGCGAGCGTCCCGATCGTCACGTCGGCCGAGGTTCGGCGCCACGCGAGCCGCAGCACCAGCACGGCGAGCAGGGCGACCACGGCCGTCGACGTCCAGGTGACGAGCGCGGTGCGGGACAGCAGGAGGTGGAGGTCGGCGTGCGCGACCGTGCTGAGCAGCAGCGCGGGCGTCGCGACAGTGAACACGACTCGGGCGAGCACCGGCGCGGCCCGGTCCCCGAGGATCCGGCGGCGCGCGAGCAGCCAGCCGAGCACGACGACGGCGCCCATCGTGCCGAAGGCGACGACGACGCCGCCCATCAGGTCGCCGGGCGGCGTCGGGTCGTCACGCTCCGATCCTCGCATGAGGCGAAGCGGCGGGAAAGCGCTTGCCTCGATGCCGGGTCCCGTGGCACGATCGGAAGCGACGCGCAGGTCACGCGCGCGTCCCGCACACGAGAGAAGGCAACGATGCCGGCAGTCGCACTGGTCACCGGTGGCAATCGGGGGATCGGCCTCGGGATCACGCAGCGGCTGCTCGCCGACGGCTTCGCGGTCTCCATCCTGGCCACGCGCGAGGAGCCGACCGAGCTGCTGGAGTCGTTGGACGCGCCCGGCCGGGTGCGTTACGTGCGCGGGTCGGTGGCCGACCTCGAGGACCACGCCCGGTTCGTCGACGACGCGGTCGGGGCCTGGGGTCGCCTCGACGTGCTCGTGAACAACGCCGGGGTCGCTCCCGCCGTGCGGGCTGACCTCCTCGAGGCCGGCCCCGAGAGCTTCGACCGGGTGCTCGGCATCAACCTGCGCGGGCCGTACTTCCTCACGCAGACGTTCGCCAACCGGGTCATCGCGGTCGGGTCCGATGCCCTTCCGCGCGCCACCGTCATCAACGTGTCGAGCATCTCCGCGACCGCCGTCTCCACCAACCGCGGCGACTACTGCGTCAGCAAGGCCGGTGTCGCCATGGCCACCCAGCTGTTCGCGGTGCGCCTGGCCCCGGAGGGGATCGCCGTCTACGAGGTCCGGCCGGGCGTCATCGCGACGGACATGACCGCGGGGGTCACCGAGAAGTACGACGCGATGATCGAGAACGGACTGGCGCCGATCAACCGGTGGGGACGGCCGTCCGACGTCGCCGGCGCCGTCTCGATCCTGGCCTCGGGGCAGACCCCGTACTCGACCGGCGAGGTGTTCCACGTCGACGGCGGCATGCACATCCCGGTGCTGTGATGGCCGACGTCCTGGACGGCGTGCCCGTCGTCACCGTCAACACCGTCGTCGTCGGCACCGGCTCGGCCGGCTTCTGCGCGGCCGACCGCCTGTGGGAGCTGGGCCAGACCGACGTCGTGATGGTGGCCGACAAGGTCAACGCCGGCTCGTCGCGGAACGCAGGCTCGGACAAGCAGACCTACTACAAGCTGACGTTGTCCGGCGGCGACGGCGACTCCGTGCGAGAGATGGCCGAGACCCTCTACTCCGGCGGCGCGATGGACGGCGACAACGCGCTGGCCGAGGCCGCCCTGAGCGCCCGCGGCTTCCTGCGCCTGTGCGACCTCGGGGTCCCGTTCCCGCAGAACCGGTACGGCGAGTTCATCGGCTACAAGACCGACCACGACCCTCGTCGTCGCGCCACGTCCGTCGGCCCGTACACGAGCCGGTCGATGGTCGAGCAGCTGGAGAAGAAGGTCCACCGCAACGGCACGCGCATCTACGACGAGTGCCGCGTGGTCGATGTCATCGTCGACGACGGCGCGGTCGCCGGGCTGCTGGTGCTCCGGACCGACGTCCCGCACGACGGCACCGAGAGCCCGTTCCTGCTGTTCCGCTGCACCAACCTCGTCTACGCGACCGGCGGTCCGGCGGGGATGTACGCGACGCGCGTCTTCCCCAACGGCCAGTGGGGGGCGTCCGGCGCCGCCTACCGCGCGGGCGTGCACGGCAAGAACCTCACCGAGTGGCAGTTCGGTCTGGCCTCGACGCACCCGCGCTGGAACGTGTCCGGCACGTACATGCAGGTCATCCCTACGTTCGTGTCGACGGACGTTTCTGGCGAGGACCCTCGCGAGTTCCTGACCGAGGCCATCCCGGACTATGGGCAGCTCCTGTCGCTGGTGTTCCTCAAGGGGTACCAGTGGCCGTTCGACATCCGGAAAGCGCGCGACGGGTCGTCGCTCATCGACCTGCTCGTCTACCGCGAGACCGTCCTGCGGGGGCGGCGGGTGTTCCTCGACTTCCGTCGGAACCCGGTCTTTCCCGAGCTCGACCCGTCGGCGCTGAGCCCCGAGGCTCACGACTACCTCGACCGCGCGGGCGTCCTGTTCGGCACGCCGATCGAGCGGCTGCGGCGCATGAACGAGCCCGCGTACCAGTTCTACCTGGGCAAGAACCCCTACGTGGACCTCGAGACGACGATGCTCGAGGTCGACGTCTGCGCGCAGCACAACAACGGCGGGCTCGTCGTGGACGCCTGGTGGCACTCGAACGTCGAGGGGTTCTTCCCGGTGGGTGAGGCGGGCGGCGCGCACGGGGTCTACCGGCCCGGCGGCGCGGCGCTGAACAGTGGGCAGGTGGGCGCGACGAGGGCGGCACAGTTCATCGCGGCCCGGCGCGGCTCTGCGCCGCGCGAGTTCGCCGCCGCCGCTGCGCCCGTTCTCCGGGCTGCGCTCGGGCTCGTCGACGCCGCCTCAGCACGCGCGGCCTCGGGGATCCCCGACAACACGGGTGACCTGCTGCGGGAGGTCCAGGTGCTCATGAGCGCCAAGGCCGGCCCGGTCCGGTCGGCCGCGTCGATCGACGAGGCCCTGGTCCAGGTCCACGAGTGGCTGTCGACCTACGAGGCGACCGTGTCCGCCGACGCCTCGTCGCGCCGCTCGATCAACCGGACCTTCCTGGTCCGCGACATTCTCACCAGCGCGTACGTGTACCTGTCGGCGATGGCCGACTACGTCGCGCACGGCGGACGGTCCCGGGGTTCGGTGCTCTACACCGACCCGGCGGGCGAGCTGCCGCACGGCCTCTCGGAGCTTCCCGACGTCTTCCGCTTCACGCTAGACGGCGGCGCTCTCGACGACGAGGTGCAGGAGACGTCGTGGGTGCCGGCGTCGGGTTGGCGGCCCGTCGTGCCACGGGTTCCCGACGACCCCGCCGGCGAGCCGGTGTTCCGGTGGCGCCCGCGCCGACCCATCCCCGAGGACGACGACTTCTTCGAGAACGTGTGGCGCGAGTTCCGCGAGCACGGGAACGTCCACTGATGCGCGTCGAGCTGCCGGACTCCCGGGTCGAGATCCGCGGCGCCGCCTGGCTGGAGGAGTCGGCGGACGGCGTGCTGCCGCACCGGCTCCCGGCCGCGGCGCGTCGCCAGTTTCCCGACGACTTCATGGCGATGGTCGAGTCGCAGCCGTCGGGGGTCCGGCTGCGGTTCCGCACGTCCGCCCGCACGGCCCGGCTCGAGGTCCGCGCGCTGCGGGTGGCCGTCGACCCCGCCCCGCCGGGCGCGCCGCAGCCGTACGACGTGCTGGTCGACGGGTCGGTCGTGCCGCAGCCGTCGGCGGTCGCGTCCGACGCGGGAGTCCTGCTGCTCGAGCCCGGTGCCGGCTCGACCGTCGAGCGACCCGGGCCGCCCGCCGTCGTCCAGCTGGTCCTGGGCGGCGACGGCCTCACGGACCGGGACGTCGAGATCTGGCTGCCGCCGGGGGAGACCACGCGCCTTCTCGCGCTGACCACCGACGAGCCCGTGTCGCCACCCTCGCCCGTGCAGGCTCCCCGGTGGGTGCACCACGGCTCGTCGATCAGCCACGGCGCCGGCGCGTCGTCCGCGCTCGGTGCCTGGCCCGTCGTGACCGCCCACGCCGCGGGCCTCGACCTGGTGAACCTCGGCTTCTCGGGCAACGCCGTGCTCGACCCGTTCGTCGCGCGCGCGATCCGGGACCAGCCCGCCGACGTCATCACGCTCAAGCTCGGCATCAACGTGGTCAACCACGATGCGATGCGGCTGCGCGCGTTCGCCCCTGCCGTGCACGGCTTCCTCGACACGATCCGCGAGGGTCACCCGACCACGCCCCTGGTCGTCGTCTCGCCCCTGCTCTGCCCGCTCGTCGAGACCACCCCGGGGCCCACGTCGCTCGACCCCGCGGACCCGTCGGTCTTCCGCACCGTCGGGCACCCGTCCGAGGTCGCCGACGGGAAGCTGTCGCTCACGGTCATCCGATCGGTGCTGAGCGCGGCGGTGTCGGCCCGCGAGGACGCCGCCCTGACCTACGTCGACGGGTTGTCGCTCTACGGCTGGTCCGACTGGGACGACCTGCCGATGCGGGACCTCATGCACCCCGACGCTCCGGCGCACCGGCTGATCGGGAAGCGGTTCGGCGCCATCCTCGGCGACCTGCTGGCCTGAGCCGGCTCAGACCTGGCCGAGGATCCGACGGCGCATCTCGCCGTGCTCGTCGGCGCTGATCAGGCCGCGCCGGCGCAGGTCCTCGGCCTCGGCGAGCCGGGACTCGACCGAGCGCTCCGGGGCGAGCGCCAGGCTCTGGTGCGCCTGCGCGAGCACCTGGGCATCTGCCGTCAGAGGGTCGAGCCCTGCGTCGCGCAGCACGCGCGCCCTGCGCACCGCCGACACGAGGGCGACGACGATGCCGAGCACGATGAGCACCGGCACGATCGTGAAGGCCGCGCCGAACGCGACGTCCGCGCCGGTGGGCAGGAGCGGGTCGAACATCGAGGGGCCTCCCGGATCGGTTGCGCGTCACGGTAGCGCTCCGGGTCGGTGCCCGTCAGAGGAACGGCTGCACGTGCTCCAGGTAGCGCTCGGCGAGCGTCGCGATCGTCTGGTCGCCCGGGGCGTCCCAGACCGACTCGTTGAAGATCTCGACCTCGACGTCTCCGGAGTAGCCGGTCTCGGCGACCCACCGGGTGATCGTCGGGAAGTCCACGTACCCGTCACCCACGTGCCCGCGGGAGAGCAGCGCGTCGGCGGCCAGCGGCAGGATCCAGTCGCAGACCTGGTAGCTCGCGATCCGGCCGGCGGCACCCGCGCGGGCGATCTGTCGCTGCAGGTCCGGGTCCCACCACACGTGGTAGGTGTCGACGACGACGCCGACGACGTCCGCCGGGAACGGATCCGCGATGTCGAGCGCCTGGCCGAGGGTCGAGATCACGGCCCGGTCGGCGGCGAAGATCGGGTGCAACGGCTCGAGCACCAGCCGGACCCCGTGGCCCGCGGCGAACGGCGCGAGCTCGCCGATGCGGTCCGCCACGCGCTGGCGGGCTCCGACGAGGTCCCGCCCGCCCGGCTCCRTGCGGGCGGGTCCGCCCGGCCCGGTCGCGGCCGGCAGGCCGCCGACGACCATGATCAGCTCGCGCGTACCCAGCGTCGCCGCCTCGACGATGGCGCGACGGTTGTCGTCGAGGGCCGCCTTGGCGTCGGTGTCGTCCTCGGCGGTGAGGAAGCCACCGCGGCAGAGCGACGAGACGCGCAGTCCGGCGTCGGCGATGATCGTCGATGCCTCGGCCGCGCCCACCTCGTGCACCCGGTCCCGCCACGGGGCGATCGCGGGCAGCCCGGCGCGCACGGCACCGTCGACGGCCTCCCGCAGCGTCCAGTACTTGGTCGTCGCCGTGTTGAGCGACAGCCGGGCCAGCGCCGTGCTCGTCGCGCCCACCGCCGGCTCCGCCCAGGTCCCCGTCGTCACAGCGTGATGGTCGGGACGTCGAGGCGGCGGCCCTCCGCCGACGACCGCAGGCCCAGCTCGGCCAGCTGGACGCCACGCGCGGCCGACAGGAGGTCGAACCGGTGGGTGCGCCCGGCGACGACGTCGCGCAGGAACTCCTCCCACTGCAGCTTGAAGCCGTTGTCCAGGTCGCCGTTGGCCGGCACCTCGAGCCACTGGTCGCGGAACGACTCCGTGACGGGCAGGTCGGGGTTCCACACGGGCTTCGGGGTGTGCGCGCGCTGCTGCGCCACGCACTTGTTCAGGCCGGCGACCGCCGAGCCCTGCGTCCCGTCGACCTGGAACTCCACCAGCTCGTCGCGGTACACGCGGACGGCCCACGAGGAGTTGATCTGCGCGACCACCGGGTCGCCGCCGGGCGTCTCGATCTCGAAGATCCCGTACGCGGCGTCGTCGGCCGTCGCGTCGTACGCCTCGCCGCGCTCGTCCCAGCGCGTGGGGATGTGCGTGACGGCCTGCGCGTTCACGGTCTTGACCGTGCCGAGGATGCCCTCGAGCACGTAGTTCCAGTGGCAGAACATGTCGACGACGATGCCGCCGCCGTCCTCCTTGCGGTAGTTCCAGCTGGGGCGCTGGGCCTCCTGGCCGTCGCCCTCGAACACCCAGTAGCCGAACTCGCCGCGCAGCGACAGGATCCGGCCGAAGAAGCCCTCGTCCACCAGCCGGCGCAGCTTGACCAGGCCCGGCAGGTAGAGCTTGTCGTGCACCACGCCCGCCGACACACCCGTGCTCTCGCGCAGCCGCGCCAGGTCGATGGCGTCCGCCAGCGTCTCGGCCGTCGGCTTCTCCGTGAAGATGTGCTTGCCGGCCTTCATCGCCGCGGCGAGCGCCTCGTACCGGCGGCTGGTGACCTGCGCGTCGAAGTAGATGTCGACCGTCGGGTCCGCGATCACCGAGTCCGCGTCCGTCGTCCAGTGCTCGACCCCGTGCAGCTCGGCGAGCTCGCGGACCTTGTCCGCGTTGCGCCCGACGAGGATCGGCTCGACCTGCACCCGCGTGCCGTCCTCGAGCGTGACGCCGCCCTGGTCGCGGATCGACAGGATCGACCGGACGAGGTGCTGGCGGTAGCCCATCCGGCCGGTGATGCCGTTCATTCCGATGCGCAGGGTGCGAGTCGTCATGGGTGCTGCTCCGAGTGTTCTGGACCGCGTTGTCGGTCGGAGTGGAATGCGCTTTCCAGCGTAGCGCATCGCTGTGCCGTCCCGTCAAGGGGATCGGGCAGTGCTCCACCCTGGGCCGTGCCTCCAAGCCGCGCAGCTAGACCTGGCGGGTCACCAGGGTCGCGACGGCCGCACGCACGGCGACCCGGAACTCCTGGGAGTCGGCGAGGTCGTCGCCGAACACCGGGCGCACGTCGAGCATCCGGTCGGCCAGAGCGTCGAGCGGCCCGGCAGCCGCAGCCGCGAGGGTCGAGGCCAGCGGGTCGTCCAGTGAGATCCGGTGGCCGTCGACCTCGAGCTCGCCCTGGGTCGTCGCGCGCACGTAGGCGATCCAGGCGGCGACCGTGGTGGCCGATGCGGTCGGGACGGCGCCCGCGGCGAGCCGGTCGCGCACCGTGCCGAGCAGACGCTGCGGAAGCTTCTGCGACCCGTCCATGGCGACCTGCACGGTGGTGTGGCCGGTGTTCGGGTTGGCGAACCGCGCGAGCACGTCGTCCCGGTACCGCTCGAGGTCGAGCCCGTCGGGCGCGACCAGTGTGGGCAGCACGTCCTCGTCGACGAGAGCCCGCACCGTCGCGGCCAGGTCCGGGTCGCTCATCGCCTCGGCGATCGTCGCGTGACCCCGCAGCGCTCCCAGGTACGCCAGCGTCGAGTGGCTGGCGTTGAGCACGCGCAGCTTGGCCCGTTCGTACGGGGCGACGTCGGCCGTGAGCGTCGCCCCGGCCTGCTCCCAGGCCGGTCGCGGTCCCGCGAACGCGTCCTCGACGACCCACTGCGAGAACGGTTCGCCGACCACCAGGCCGGCGTCCCCGAGCCCGAGCAACGCGTGCGCCTCGTCCCGGTGGGCGTCGGTCGTCGCGGGCACGATCCGGTCGACCATCGTCGCAGGGAACCGGACCGAGGCCTCGATCCACCCGCGCAGCCGGTCCCCGCCGGGCACCGAGTCCACGCCGGCGCCGACCAACGCGGCGAGCACGGGACCGTTCTCCGCGAGGTTGTCGCAACAGACCACGGTCAGCGGTCCGGCGTCGCGTCGGCGGCGCTGGGCGAGCCCGCGCAGCAGCAGCCCGAGGGGCGAGCGGGCGGGCCGGTCGGCGACGGCGCCGGCGCGCAGCTCGGCGGCGAGCGTCTCCAGGTCGGCGGMCAGGTCCGGGTCGCCGAGGTCCGGACCGCCGTCGGCCGCGCGCCGGTAGCCCTTCTCCGTCACCGTGAGGGTCACGACGTGCGTCGTCGGCGCCGCGATCGTCTCCAGCACCCGGGCGGTGTCGGTCCCCGGGAACGCGACGTCGCGCAGGGACCCGACCAGTCGCAGCGACGTCTCCTCGCTGCCCTTGGTCAGCACGCCGTACAGGCCGTCCTGCGGCGCGAGCTGCTCGACCACGCGGGCGCTGCGTTGCGTCACGCCGAGGATGCCCCAGCCGAGCTCGCCGCTCCCTGCGGCCGCGTCCTCGGTGAACACCGCCTGGTGCGCGCGATGGAACGCGCCCAGGCCGAGGTGGACGATCCCGATGCTCACGGCCCCCGGGTCGACCGCGGGCAGCCGCACCCGCGGCGGGATGTGGTGCGCGTCGAGCGCTCCCAGCGTGGCTCGCGACAGCCGAGGTGAGCCGATGCCCGTCATCGCGCGGCCGCCGCCGATCCCGTGGAGGCGACGCCGGTCGACGCGCGGACCACGAGCTCGACCCCGATGCGCACGGTCGGTGCCGCGCCGGTCTCGGAGGTACCGGTCGTCGTGCCCGGGCCGGACGCGCCCACGGGGCTGCCGTGGGTTCCGGCGGTCGCGGCGGTCAGGGCGCCGGCCAGCGCGGACTCGACCGCGGTGGGCACCGACCCCGCCTCGACCAGCAGGTCGACGGCCGCCCGACCCAGCCGGGCCAGGGGCACGGTCACGGTGGTGAGCGCGGGCGAGACGAGCGTCGCCGCCGGGATGTCGTCGTACCCCACCACGGAGACGTCCTCCGGCACGCGGATGCCGCGGGCGCGCAGCCGGCTCAGGATGCCGAGGGCGAGCAGGTCGTTGTGGGCGAGCACGGCGGTGACCCCGCTCGCGGCCACCAGGTCGCCGGCCGCCACCCCACCACCGAACACCGGCGGGTAGTGGCCGAGGTCCACGACCTCGATGCTGCGCAGACCGTGCGAGGCGTGCTCGAGACCGCGCCGGCGCTGGCCGTCGGACCACGACCCGACCGGACCGCCGGCGAAGCCGATCCGACGGTGGCCCAGCGCGTGCAGGTGCGTGACGGCCTGGCGGACGCCGTCGGCGTTGTCGATCACGACGGAGGGCAGGCCCGCGTGCAGCCGGTTGACGAGCAGCAGCGGGACCGCCCGGTCGAGGACGTCGCGGCTGAGCCGGTCGAGCTGGACGTCGGACATCCGCGGCGAGCAGAGGACGACCCCGTCCACCTGTGCGCCGAGGTGCGCGACCAGCTCGGACTCGAGCCGCGGGTCCTCCTCGGCGTCGGCGACGAGGAGCGCGAAGCCGAGGGCCCGCGCGCGGGCCTGGACGCCCTTGGCGACCGCGGCGAAGAACGGGTTCTCGAGGTCGGGCACCACGAGGCAGAGGTTGCCGGTGCGTCCCGTGATGAGCTCGCGCGCGGCACGGTTGGGCCGGTAGCCGAGCTCGCGGGCGACCTGCTGGACGTGCTCACGACGGGCGGGCGCGACGAGGTCGGGCGCGCTGAGCGCACGGGACGCCGTCGCCGGGGACACGCCGGCGGCTCGCGCGACGTCGCGCAACGTGACCACCACGTTCGTCCCCTCCCGCTCGGGCCGCGATCGATGAATGCGATTTCAGCACGACACCTCGTCGGACGGCAAGCATCGTCCCGAGATGCGGGACATGTTCCGCCCAGCTCTTGTGATCAGCGCACTCTCCTGGTTGGCTGCGATGAATGCGTTTGCACCAGGACTCATCGCGGCCTCGTCGTGGCGGCGTCGGGGCTCGAGGAGGATCGATGGTGAGCGAGACCGGGTGGTCGTTGCACCCCGACCGGGCGTTGCCCAGCGACCCGTCCGTGCGCCCGCTCGCACGCACGATCCTGGGCGCGACCGCGGCGCTGCCCATCGTGTCCATGCACGGTCACGTCGACGCCGGGGTCCTGGCGCGCGACGAGCCGTTCTCCGATCCGGCGTCGCTCCTGGTGACGCCCGACCACTACCTGGTGCGCATGCTCGTGTCCCAGGGCGTCCCGCACGACGCGCTCGGCGTGCCTCGCCGGGACCGCCCGGGAGCGGTCGCGGACCCGCGGGAGGTCTGGCGCACGTTCGCCACCCACTGGCCGCTGTTCCGGGGCACGCCGACGCGCTACTGGCTCGAGCACGTGCTGGTCGAGGTGTTCGGCGTCGACGAGCGGCCGTCGGCCGACTCCGCCGACCGGTTGTTCGACCTGCTGTCCGAGCGGCTGACCAAGCCCGGGTTCCGGCCGCTCGCGCTGTTCGAGAGCTTCGGGCTGGAGATCCTGGCGACGACGGACGCGGCGACCGCGACCCTCGCCGACCACGCCGACCTCGCGCGGAGGGGGTGGGGCGAGCGCGTCGTGCCGACGTTCCGCCCCGACGCGGTGCTGCACGTGGACCGTCCGGGCTGGCGCGACGACGTCGCGCTGCTCGAGGAGCGGTCGGGGGTGGGGATCGGCGGGTACCGCGATCTGGTGCACGCGCTCGAGGAGCGGCGCCGCGCGTTCGTCGCGGCCGGCGCGCGCGCGACGGATCACGGCCACCTCTCCGCCGACACCACGCCGCTGAGCACGGCGGAGGCGGAGCGGATCGTGTCGTCGGCTCTGCGCGGAGACGTGAGTGCCGCGGACGCCGAGGCGTTCTCCGGGCACATGCTGTTCGAGATGGCGCGGATGTCGTCCGAGGACGGGCTCGTGATGCAGCTGCACCCAGGCGTGCTGCGCGACCACGACCGGGCCGTCGCCGCGCTGCGCGGGCCCGACGTCGGCTACGACATCCCGGTGCCGACCGAGTACGTGCGCGGACTGCGCCCGGTGCTCGAGGCGTTCGGTCACCACCCGGGCCTCCGACTGGTCCTGTTCACCGTGGACGAGGACACGTTCAGCCGCGAGCTCGCTCCGATCGCCGGCGTCTACCCGGCCGTCCGGCTGGGCGCGCCCTGGTGGTTCCTCGACACGCCCGACGGCATGCGGCGCTTCCGCGAGGCCGTCACGGACACGGCCGGGTTCGCCAACACGACAGGGTTCGTCGACGACACCCGCGCCTTCTGCTCGATCCCCGCCCGGCACGACCTCGCTCGCCGGATCGACGCGGGCTTCCTGGGTCGCCTGGTGGCGGAGCACCGGGTCGATCTCGACGAGGCGATCGAGACGGCGGTCGACCTCGCGTACCGGATCCCGCGGCAGGCGTATGCTCCTCCGCACGCGGCAAACGCTTTCCCAGCCAGCGCGGGACCCGACGCGGTCCCCGGCGACGAGCACGGTGCGAAGGAGCACGAGTGAGCGAGATCCTGCAACGCCTGGCGGCGCACCGCCTGGTTCCCGTGGTCGTGATCGACGACGCCGCCCGCGCGGACGCACTGGCGCAGGCGCTGGTCGACGGCGGCCTGCCGGTCGCCGAGGTCACGTTCCGCACGGCCGCTGCGGCGGACGCGATCCGCGCGATCGCCGCACGGGGTGACGTGCTCGTCGGCGCCGGCACCGTGCTCACGCCGCAGCAGGTCGACGAGGCCGTGGCCGCGGGTGCGGCGTACGTCGTCTCGCCCGGGACCAGCCGCGCCGTGGTCGAGCGGTGCCAGGAGCACGGCATCCTCGCGCTGCCCGGCGCCGTGACGGCCACGGAGGTGCAGGCCGCCCTCGAGCTCGGCCTGACCACGGTGAAGTTCTTCCCGGCCGGCACCTCGGGCGGGGCCAAGGCCGTCGCCGCGCTGGCGGCCCCCTTCGGCGACGTCGGGTTCGTCCCGACCGGCGGCATCGGGCCGGCGAACCTCGCCGAGTACCTCGCACTCCCGTCCGTGCGCGCCGTCGGCGGGTCGTGGATGGTGCCGCGCGACCTCATCCGGGCCGGCGACCTGGACGCCGTCCGCGACCTCACGGCCGAGGCCGTCAGCCTCGTCGCGCACCCCTGACCGCCCGAACGCCGAGGAGTCATCCGATGTCCGACCTGTTCATCCGCCCCGCGGCCGAGACTCGCTTCGACGCCGTCTCGCTCGGGGAGGTCATGCTGCGCCTCGACCCCGGCGAGGGTCGCATCCGCACCGCGCGCTCGTTCCGGGTGTGGGAGGGCGGCGGTGAGTACAACGTGGCCCGCGGCCTGCGGCGGGCGTTCGGGCTCCGGACCGCGATCGTCACCGCGCTGGCGGACAACGAGGTCGGCCGGCTGGTCGAGGACTGCATCCTCACGGGCGGCGTCGACACGTCGTTCCTGCGCTGGGTGCCGTACGACGGGGTCGGCCGGGCGGTCCGCAACGGGCTCAACTTCACCGAGCGCGGGTTCGGCGTCCGCGGGGCGGTCGGGGTCAGCGACCGCGGGCACACCGCTGCCGCGCAGCTGGCGCCCGGCGACGTCGACTGGGAGCACCTGTTCGGCGAGCTGGGGGTGCGGTGGTTCCACACGGGCGGCATCTTCGCGGCGCTCTCGGACACCGCCGCCGAGACGGTGATCGAGGCGGTGACGGTCGCCCGCAAGCACGGCACGATCGTCAGCTACGACCTGAACTACCGCCCGAGCCTGTGGAAGGCGGTCGGAGGGCAGGCCCGCGCGCAGGAGGTCAACCGCGCGATCGCCCCGTCGATCGACGTCATGATCGGCAACGAGGAGGACTTCACGGCGTCGCTCGGCTTCGAGGTCGAGGGTGTGGACGAGAACCTCAGCGCGCTGGAGCTCGACTCGTTCGCGGCGATGATCGACAAGGTGGCCGAGGCGTACCCGAACTTCCAGGTCATCGCGACGACGCTGCGCACGGTGCACTCCGCGACCGTCAACGACTGGGGCGCGATCGCGTGGTCGCAGGGGACCGGGCTGGTGAGCGCGACGCACCGGGAGCGGCTCGAGATCCTCGACCGGGTGGGCGGCGGCGACTCGTTCGCGTCCGGCCTGGCGTACGGGCTGCTGGCCGGCGAGGACCTGCAGACGGCCGTCGAGTACGGCGCCGCGCACGGGGCGCTGGCCATGACCACGCCCGGTGACACGACCATGGTCAGCAAGGCCGAGGTGCTCAAGCTGGCCGGGGGCGGCGGCGCGCGCGTCGACCGCTGACCCCGGGAGCACAGCGCCGCGGCGGTCGAGGCGAGCACCCCCGCGGGCCCGGCGCGCGGACTACTCCGTGAGCCTCCACGCGCCGACCGGCGCGTAGGTGGAGTCGGAGATCGTCTCGCCGGCGCCCGGCTCCATCGGGTAGTGCTTCACGTTGCCTGCCCAGTAGCGCAGGATCCGGCCGAGCTCTCCGTGGACGTCGTCGGGGACCACTCCGGCGGACAGGTCGACCTCGAGCGTGAACTTCATCGGGACCTCCTGAGGGGGAACCTCAGACCGAAGCGTCGGCCGTCGCGCCTCCGTCAAGGACGTCGGGTCAGGTGACGGCGCCGAGCTGCCAGGGGACGAACTCGTCGGAGCCCAGGTCGAGCTCTTCGGACACCGTCTGCCGCCCGGACGCGACCTCGATGATGAGCTCGAACAGCTCCTCGCCGACCGACGTGACGGTCGCCGTCCCGTCCACGATCCGCCCGGCGTTGAGGTCCATGTCCTCGGTCATCCGCAGGTAGGTGGCGGTGTTCGTCGCGACCTTGATGGACGGCGTGGGCTTGCAACCGAGCACGGACCCGCGGCCGGTGGTGAACACGACGACCGTGGCGCCGCCGGCGACGAGGCCGGTCACGGAGACGGGGTCGTAGCCAGGGGTGTCCATGAAGGTGAACCCGCGCGCGGTCACGGGCTCGGCGTACTCGTAGACCTCGACCAGCTCGGCGGTACCGCCCTTGGCGACGGCGCCGAGCGACTTCTCCAGGATCGTGGTCAGCCCGCCGGCCTTGTTGCCGGGCGACGGGTTGTTGTCCATGGTGCCGCCGCCGGCGGCGGTGTACGACTTCCACCAGTCGAGGCGGTCGAGCAGCTTCTGGCCGACGTCGCGGGAGACCGCGCGGCGCAGCAGCAGGTGCTCGGCGCCGAACACCTCGGGCGTCTCGGCCAGCACGGAGGTGCCGCCGGCGGCGACGAGCAGGTCGGAGGCGTGGCCGAGGGCGGGGTTGGCGGTGATCCCTGAGTAGCCGTCGGACCCGCCGCAGTTCAGGCCGAGGACCAGCTCGGAGACGGGTGCCGGGGTGCGGCGCAGGGCGTCGATGCCGGGCAGCATCGTCTCGATCGCGGCGACACCTGCCCGCACGGTGGCGCGGATACCCCCGGTCTCCTGGATGACCAGCGTGGTGACGGGCTTGTCGGCGGGCAGGTCGAGCCCGTCGAGCAGGGACTGGGCGGGGAGCATCTCGCAGCCCAGCCCGAGCACGAGCAGGCCCGCGATGTTCGGGTGATCGGCGTACCCGCGCAGGGTGCGCCGCGTGATCTGGGCGCCCTCGCTCGTCGGGACCAGACCGCAGCCGGTGTCGTGGGTGAGCGCCACGACGCCGTCGACGTGCGGGTAGCCGTCGAGCACCCGGCCGCGGAACTGGTCGGCGATCAGGCGGGCGGTCGAGGCCGAGCAGTTCACCGAGGTGAGGATGCCGACGTAGTTGCGGGTGCCCCACCGGCCGTCGCTGCGCGCGTAGCCGTCGAAGGTCCGCGGCTCCCCGGGAGGGGCGGGCAGGGTGACGCGCGCGGTCCCGAACTCGTAGGCACGCTCGTCGTCGTCCATGCCGAGGTTGTGGCTGTGCACGTGGTCGCCGACCGCGATGTCACGGGTGGCGCGCCCGATCGACTGCCCGTACTTGTGCACCGCGTCGCCCGCCCGCACGGCGCGCACCGCGAGCTTGTGACCGCGCGGCACGCTCTGCGCGACCACCAGCGAGTCGAGCTCGGTCCCGGACTGCAGGTCCCGGGTCGCGACCCCCACGTCGTCGTCGGGCCGCAGCACGAGCACGCAATCGGCGAGGGCGAGCGTCATCGGTGTCCCTTCCACGGGAGTTCTCCCGCCAGGATATCGCTTTCCCGTCGCTGGCACCGGCGTGCCCACGCAGAACGGTCCGCCGAGCAGGGGCAAGCGCCTACCCTCCAGACATGGCCGCATCCGTGACCCTCAGTGACGTCGCCCGCGAGGCGGGCGTCTCGCTCGCCACCGCCTCCCGGGCGATCAACGGCAGCGCCAACCGCACCGTCCGCGCGGACCTGCGCGATCGCGTCCTCGCCGCGGCGACCCGGCTCCGGTACACGCCGGACGCCAACGCGCAGGCGATGGCCCGCGGGCGGACGACGTCGCTCGGCCTCGTCGTGCACGACATCGCCGACCCGTACTTCTCGTCGATCGCCGCCGGGGTCGCCCGCGCTGCCGAGCGGGCGGGGCTGCAGGTGACCCTCGCGAGCACCCAGCACGACCCGAGCCGCGAGAGCGGGCTGGTCGACCTGCTCAAGCGGCAGCGGGCGCGGGCGATCGTCATCGCGGGCGGGCGCCTGGACGACGAGGCGACCAACGACGAGCTCCGCGCGGCGCTCGCGGACTACCGCGCGGTCGGCGGCTCCGTGGCGCTGATCGGGCAGGCGATCCTCGGCGTCGACACCGTGGTGATCGACAACGCGCAGGGCGCGGGCGACCTGGCCAAGGCGCTGCACGGCCGTGGCTACCGGCGCTTCGCGGTCCTGGCCGGCCCCGCCGACCACCTGACCGCTCGCGAGCGCAGCGAGGCCTTCCGCGGTGCGCTGGCCGAGCTGGGCGACCCGGTGCCGGACAGCGCGGTCATCACCAGCGCCTTTACGCACGAGGGCGGCGAGGACGCCATGCGCGCGCTGCTGCGCGGCGGCGACCTGCCCGAGCTGGTGTTCGCTGTCAACGACGTCATGGCCCTCGGCGCCCTGGCCGTCGCGCGCGAGGCGGGCGTGCGGGTCCCCGACGACATCGCGCTCGCGGGCTTCGACGACATCTCGACTCTCCGCGACGTGGTGCCGGCGCTGACCACCGTGCGGATCCCGCTGGTGGACGTCGGCATCGCCGCGACCGAGCTCGCGCTCGCGGACGCCTCCGACGAGGCCCGCCTCACGCAGGTGCCGACGCAGGTCGTCCTGCGCGACTCGACGCCCGCACGGTAGAGCTCACGCGGTGCGCCCGGCGCCTCGGCGGGTGCGCGGTCGCCGCGAAGGACCCTCGAGACCCAGGAGATTGAGATGACCCAGCCGATCGTCGAGATCCACGTCCCCCTGACGCCAGACCCGGACGTCCCTGCGGGGGAGTACCCGTTCCCGTGGATCGACGACATCGAGGAGACCCTCGAGATCGGCGCGGACGGCGGCCGGTACGAGGTCTACGACGACGGCGAGGAGCTGGGCGACGAGTACGTCTTCTTCATCACCGGCGAGGAGGAGGCCGAGCTGCTGGCCGCCGCGACGCAGGTGGTCAACCTGGCCGGTGTGCCGGACGGAGCGTTCGCGGTGGTGACCGACGAGGACCAGCAGGACCTGGGCACCGGCCGCCGCGTGGAGCTGTCGAGCTAGGCGTCCCAGGGCGCCCGGACGCCCGTCGCGGAGTCCTCCAGGCCGAGCAGGTGCGTGGCCATCCGGAGGCGTGCGCGGTCCGGGTCACGTGCCGCGATCGCGGCCAGGATGGCCTCGTGCTCGACGAAGGCGCGGTCCTCGGCGCCCTCGTCGCTGAGCCCTCGCCAGAGCCGGGTCCGGGACGTGCGCCCGGCGAGGCCCTCGACCAGCGCGGCGAGCACCGGGTTGCCGGACGCGCGGGCGATCTCCTCGTGGAACGCGAGGTCGGCGTCGACCAGCCGGTCGTGGTCGAGCGGGTGCTGGACCAGCGCGCGGGCGGTCTCGTCGAGCACGGCGCGCAGCCGGGCCAGCCCGTCGTCGTCGATGTGCAGCGACGCCAGCCCGGCGGCCTCGGTCTCCAGCAGGCGCCGGACCGCGTGGAACGCCGCGGCGTCGTCCTGCAGCTCCGCGACGAACCCCACCGGCGCGAGCAGCAGCGTCGGGTCGAGCGTGGTCACGTAGGTGCCGTCGCCGTGCCGGGAGTCAAGGATGCCGAGGGTGCCGAGCGCGCGCACGCCCTCACGCAGGGAACCGCGGGAGACGCCGAGCGTCGCGGCGAGCTCCTTCTCGGCCGGGAGGCGTTCGCCGGCCTGCAGCCGGCCGTCGAGGATCATCTGCTTGACCCCGTCGACGACCTCATCGGAACGTGACACGGGTGCGAACCTAGCGGTCGGACGCTCGGTCCGTCTCGAACGGGAGCCCGTACACCCGGGTGGCTGTACCCCCGAGGACCAGGGCGCGGTCGGCGTCGGACAGCCCGTCGACGGTCGTGCGCAACCCGTGCCAGACCTGCGCGTACGAGTCGCCCTCGAGCAGCGCGTACGGCCAGTCGCTGCCCAGCATGAGCCGGTCCGGCCCGAACACCTCGAGCGCGCGATCGACGGACGGCTGCAGGTGCTCGGGCCGCCAGCCCGACCCGGCCCGGGTGGCGAGGCCGGACAGCTTGGCGACGACGTTCGGCAGCTGTGCGACCGCCCCGAGCAGGGCCGACCAGCGCGCCCAGGCCTCCCGGTCGCCCGCGCGCTGCGCCGCGACCGGGGGGCAGCCGACGTGGTCGAGAACGACGGTCAGCTTCGGGTGCCGCTCCGCGAGCGTGGCGACGTGGGCGAGCGCGGTCGGAGTGTGCGCGCGGAGGTCGAACGTGAGGCGGCGCTCCGTGAGGAGGGTGAGCCCGTCGTCGACCGCAGGCCGCACCAGCCAGTCGGGATCGTTCTCGTCGTGCACCCGGTGGCCGATGCCGACGATGGGCTCGCGCCGCCACGCGTCCAGCTGCGCGGCCGCCTCGTCGGGCGCGTCGAGCGGCACCCACGCCACCACACCGGCCACCCGGGGGGACGCGAGGGCCTGGAAGAGCATGAGCTCCGAGTCCGCCCGGTTGTCGGCGGCCTGCACCAGCACGACCCACGCGACGCCCTGGTCGGCCAGCTGGTCCTCGATGTCCGGCACGCGGAACTCGCGGTGCAGCGGCGTGTTCTCCGAGGTCATCCACGGGTAGTGGACGGCGTCGGGATTCCACACCTGAAGGTGGGCATCCACGACGTCGGGCATGCGTCGACGCTAACAGTGGTCCGATCTCTGGGCCGGGCGGGACCGGCGTTCCTCATCGAATCCTCATGCGCTCACGAAGTCATCGGAGGACTTGGTCAGCGGCCGACCGCGTAGCCCTGCATGCCGCGAGGGTTGGCGGCCGCGACGAGCAGGCCGTCGGACCGGACGCCCGCCGCGCTGAGCCGTCCCAGCTCCCACGGGCCGGTGATCTCCAGCGCGTGCCCGCGCTCGGCCAGCCCGTCGAGCACGTCGGCGCCGAGCCTCGACTCCGCCACCAGGCCGCGCGGCGTGTGCGTGCGCGGGTAGAACGACCCGGGCACGTGCGAGGAGTGCCACGCGGGCGCGTCGATCGCGGCCTGAAGGCCGTCGCCGCCGAGCAGGTGGCGGAGCAGGAACGGCACGGTCCACTGGTCCTGCTGGTCGCCGCCCGGGGTGCCGAACGCGAACCCCGACCCGTCGTCGTCCAGCAGCATCGCGGGGCTGAGCGTGGTGCGCGGCCGCTTGCCTGGCGCGAGGCTGTTCGGCAGGCCGGGCTCGAGCCAGAACATCTGCGCGCGCGTCGGCAGGGCGAACCCGAGGCCGGGCACCAGCGGGCTGGACTGCAGCCAGCCGCCGGACGGCGTCGCGGACACGCGATTGCCCCAGCGGTCGACGACGTCGACGTGGCAGGTGTCGCCCGGGCTCAGGCCGAGCGGCGAGACGGTGGGCTCGCCGACGCCCGCACCGGAGCTCTCGCGCGATCCCCACAGGCTCGCCGACACGCGCGGCGCGCGCCCGTCCGGAGCGCCGGGCAGCAGCCCCTCGGACGCGGTCGCCCCGACGAGCGCGGCCCGCGCCGCCGCGTACGCGGGGGACAGCAGGGTCGCGAGCGGGACGTCCGGGTCGTCGCCGTACCAGGCCTCGCGGTCGGCGAACGCGAGCTTGGCCACCTCGACGACGGTGTGCACGAGCGCGAGGGTGTCCCTGCTGCGCACCATCGCGGACACGTCGAGCGCGTCGAGCATGGCGAGCTGCTGCAGGAGCACAGGCCCCTGCCCCCACGCGCCGGTCTTGTGGATGGTGCGGCCGGCGAACCGGAGCGAGGTCGTCGGCTCCTCGGCCGCCCGCCAGGCCGCCAGGTCGGCGGCGCGCAGGAAGCCCGTGTGCCGACGACCCGACGAGTCGCGCACGGCGACCGTCGACTGGTACGCGTCGACGGCGTCGGCGACGAACCCCTCGTAGAACGCGCGCCGCGCGGCCTCGATCTGCGCCTCGCGGGTACCGCCGCTGCCGCCGAGCAACCGCTCGAAGGTGTCGGCCAGCGCGGGGTTGCGGAACCGGGTGCCCGGGGTCGGGACCTGGCCGTGCGGCAGGTACACCTCGGCCGACGTGGGCCAGTGCTCGCTGAACATCTCGGCGACGGTCGCGATGGTGCGCGAGGCTGCCCGGACCAACGGGTAGCCGTCGCGCGCGTAGCCGATGGCGGGCGCGAGGACGTCGGCGAGGGGGAGGGTGCCGTAGCGCGCGAGCAGGTCGAGCCACGCGCCGAACGCCCCGGGCACGACGGCGGCCAGGTGGCCCGTGCCGGGCACCAGGTCGAGCCCGAGGTCGCGGTACGCGTCGATGGTCGCGGCGGCCGGGGCCGAGCCCTGGCCGCAGACGACGAACGTGTGCCCGTCGGATGCCCGGTGGCCGATGATCGGGGCGTCGCCGCCCGGCCCGTTGAGGTGCGGCTCGACGACGGAGAGCGTGAAGCCGGCCGCGGCCGCCGCGTCGAACGCGTTGCCGCCCGCCTCGAGCGTGCGCATCCCGACCGCCGACGCCAGCCAGTGCGTCGAGGCGACCATGCCGAACGTGCCGAGGAGCTCGGGGCGCGTGGTGAACATCCGTCGATCCTGCACCAGCGGCGGGGCGCTCACACGCCGCCGTCGAACCCCAGCTGCCGCCATGCCTCGTACATGCCGACGGCGGCCGCGTTCGACAGGTTCATGGACCGCCGGCCCGGCAGCATCGGGATCCGCACCCGGTCGGTGATCCGGGGGTGCGCGAGGACCTCGTCGGGCAGGCCGGTGGGCTCGGGCCCGAAGAGCAGGACGTCCTCGTCGGCCCACGCGACGTCGGTGTGGCGCAGGGTGGCCTGAGTGGTGAAGGCGAACACCCGGCCGGGGAGCGCGGCCAGCAGGGCCTCGAGCGACGGGTGCACGACGACGTTCGCGAGGTCGTGGTAGTCGAGCCCGGCCCGACGCAGCTTGGCCTCCGACAGGTCGAAGCCGAGCGGCTCGACCAGGTGCAGGGTGGCGCCGGTGCCGGCGGCCAGCCGGATGGCGCTGCCGGTGTTGCCGGGGATGCGGGGCTCGAAGAACGCGACGTGCAGCACGGGCCGATCCTACGGATAGCGTTGTCTCATGCCCTTCCTCGCCGACGACAGCCGTTACGACTCGATGACCTACCGCCGGACCGGGCGCAGCGGGCTGGACCTGCCGGCGCTCTCGCTGGGCCTGTGGCACAACTTCGGGGACACCACGCCGCTGGAGACGCAGCGCGCGGTCCTGCGTCGGGCCTTCGACCTCGGCATCACGCACATCGACCTGGCCAACAACTACGGCCCGCCGTACGGCTCCGCCGAGGAGAACTTCGGCCGGATCCTCGCGTCCGACCTGAGGCCGTACCGCGACGAGCTCGTCATCTCCTCCAAGGCCGGCTACGACATGTGGCCCGGGCCGTACGGTGACGGCGGCTCGCGCAAGTACCTGCTGTCCTCGCTCGACCAGTCGCTGGCCCGCATCGGCGTGGACTACGTGGACATCTTCTACTCGCACCGCCCCGACCCCTCGGTCCCGATCGAGGAGACGATGGGCGCGCTGCACACCGCCGTGACCAGCGGCAAGGCGCTCTACGCGGGCATCTCGAACTACTCGCCGGCCCAGACCCGGACCGCCCAGCAGGTGCTCGCCGACCTGGGCACCCCGCTGCTCATCCACCAGCCCAGCTACTCGATGTTCAACCGGCACGTGGAGAACGTGGCCGACGGCCAGAGCGAGAGCCTGCTCGACGTCGTCGGCGACCTCGGCATCGGCACCATCGTGTTCTCCCCGCTGGCGCAGGGCCTGCTCACCAGCCGCTACCTCTCCGGCGACGTCCCGGCCGACTCTCGCGCCGCCGTCGGGCACTTCCTCAAGCCCACCGCCCTCTCGGAGACGTACCTGTCGCGCGCGCGGGCGCTGAACGAGATCGCCGCCGGCCGCGGTCAGTCGCTCGCGCAGCTCGCGCTGTCGTGGGTGCTGCGCGACGAGCGGATCACCTCGGCGCTCGTCGGTGCCAGCTCGGTCGCCCAGCTCGAGGACAACGTCGCGGCGCTCAAGGCCCCGGCCCTGACCGCCGACGAGATCGCGGCGATCGAGCCGCACGCGGTCGACGGCACCGGTCGCTGACCGCTCAGGCTCAGAGCGCCGCGGGGGGTGCGGTGCTCTCGCGGACCACCAGCTCCGTGGCCAGGTCGATGCGCGGGTTGGCCGGCACCTCGCCACGGGCGAGCGCGAGCACCATGCGGGTCGCGGTGGCGGCCATCTCCTGAAGCGGCTGGTGGATGGTGGTCAACGGCGGACCGATCCACTCGGTGACGGGCAGGTCGTCGTACCCCACGATCGACAGGTCCTCGGGGATCCGCAGGTGGAGCTCGCGCGCGGCGCGCATGACGCCGAGCGCCTGGAAGTCGGAGCCGGCGAAGATCGCGGTGGGCCGGTCGGGCCGGTCGAGCAGGTCCATGCCGTGCGTGTAGCCGCCGCCGACGAAGAAGTCGCCGTACCGGACCAGCGAGGGGTCGACGGCGATGCCGGCCTCGTCGAGAGCGGAGCGGTACCCGTCGATGCGCGCGCGGCTGCACAGCACGTCGACGGGGCCGGAGATGACCGCGATCCTCCGATGACCGAGCCCGAGCAGGTGTCGCGTCGCCGCCAGCCCGCCGGCCCAGTTGGCCGACCCGACGGTCGGGACTCCGGCGGGCTGCTCGCCCGCGGTGTCGACGACGACGAACGGGATCGACCGGGTCTCCAGCTGCCGGCGCTGCGCGGGGTCGAGGTCCGAGAGCACGAGGATCACGCCGCGCGGTCGGCGGGCCAGCACGTCGTCGAGCCATTCCTGCCGCGGCCGGTGCGCGCCGCCGAGCTCGGACAGGACGACGCCCATGCGCTCCGGTCCGGCCACCGACTCGACGCCCTTGATGATCTGCACGGCCCAGCCGGCGTCGAGCTCATGGAAGACGAGGTCGAGCAGGCCGGGGCCGGTCTGGCTGCGCCCGCGCCGACGGCGGTACTGGTGGCGGTCGATGACCGCCTCCACCCGGGCCCGCGTCACCGCGGCGACGTCCGTCCGGCCGTTGAGCACCTTGGAGACGGTGGGGATGGAGACCCCGGCCTCCGCGGCGATGAGGCCGATGGTCGGGGCCGCGCCGGTGACCGCGGGGGTCTCGCCGGGCTCGAGCCCGTCGGGCACGGACGGACCGGTGGGGGCACTGGTGGAGGTCATGGGTGGTCCGTCGTCTCCGGTCCTCGAGCGGCGGTCCGTGCGCCGCAACTATCGGACCGAACGTAGCACCGCAGGGTCGGGCCCTCCAGCGTCGCGACGGGAGATCACCCCCGGTGCGCGTCCTGTTCGAGGAGGGAGCGCCGGCATCAGATCGCTGGACTCGATCGTCAGATACCGAAACTTGCCCGATACTTGCGCGGGCAGATCGTCTGCGGTGTCCGCCGGTGACACAGATCAGGCCCGCAGCACGAGGCTGCGGGCCTGACCTGGTGCGTCAGCGCCGGGCGATGCGGCGCAGGCCGACGCCGGCCGCGACGACCATCGCACCGAGCAGGGCCAGCAGCCCTGCCTGCGACCCGGTGGCCGCCAGCGTGGCGTCGGTCGCCGCAGGCACGACGGCGCTCGTCGGGACCACGGGTGCGGCGGCCACGGGTGCGGCCGGGACGACCGGGGTGGCCGGGTCCGCGGTCACGGGCGCCGGAGGCGTGACGACGACGACGGGCGCGAGCCCGAAGGTGTAGGTCGCTCCGCCGACGACGATCTTCTTGATGACCGCGTCGCCGATGACGCCGGAGCCCAGCGAGTAGCCGACGCCGATGACCTTGGCGTCGGGGTTGGCCGCGACGAACGCCTCGATGGTGCCGAAGGACGCGTAGCCCATGTCGGACGGCACGCCGAACCCGGCCTTGGAGGTCCACCAGTTGCCGTCGCCGTAGGCCCACGGCTCGTAGACGAGGTAGCCGTCCCAGGTGCCGTTGCCGTCGCGGTCGACGGCCAGCTGCACGCTCGGGCGCACGCCGGAGTAGGAGGCGAAG